>JBEEIL010000056.1:0-96397 GCA_041169865.1 Actinomycetota bacterium
TCATCTTGCTCGCGTTGCAGCAAGTACTGCTTCCATCCCATGTTGTAAACATCAATAACATTACGATTTCCATCGATGTAGAAAACTTTATTAACCACAGTCTCGATGAGGTTTACATCGTGAGAAATGATTACTAGCCCACCTGAATAGTTAATGAGGAAGTTGCGTAGCCAAATAATCGAATCAGCATCAAGGTGGTTTGTGGGCTCATCGAGCAGCAGAGTTTCAGCGCCAGAGAAAAGAATGCGCGCTAATTCGATACGTCGGCGTTGACCGCCTGACAAAGTATCGAGCTGGTTATGAAAAACTGCTTCTGATACCCCAAGTGAGGTAGCGATGGCCTCTGCTTCTGCAGTAGCGGCATAACCGCCAGCTGCATTGAACTCCGCATCAACTCTCGTGTAACGCTCTAACGCTTTCTCGAGTTCGGCACCTTCGGTTGTAGCCATCTCTTGTTCCACCTGCGCCATACGCGCTGCAATTTGATCGAGATCGCGTGCTGACAGGATGCGATCGAGCGCGGTTCCTTGATCCTCACCCGTGCGCGGATCTTGCGGTAGATAACCAATCTTTCCAGTGCGCTGTACCGCGCCTCCGGCCGGCAGAGTTTCTCCGGCTAGCACTTTGGCGAGCGTTGATTTTCCTGCACCATTGCGACCTACGAAACCGATGCGATCGCCGTGATTAATGCGAACAGTTACTCCAGATACCAAGAGCCGCGCACCCGCGCGAAGTTCCAGAGCAGAAGTTGAGATCATTTGTGGAAGTCTCCCACAGAGCCAGTGGGATAAGAAATTACAACAGTGAGTGACCCGTGGTCATCCCATTATGACTATGCAGCACCGATTCGAGTTCGTCGTGGAACTGCATATGACTTTGCTACTGCTGTGAGCTCATCAGATACCTGAACGCGAATTGCCTGATCATCCTTGAGTAATTTGGTCAGCACAGCGATTGTGGCCTTGAGCTCTTTAGATTCTGTTTCGAGTTCTAATTTGCTCATCTTGGTCAAACGGCGAAGTGGCATATCGAGGATATAGGTAGCTTGCTCATCATTGAGTTTGAAGTCCTTAATTAACTTCTCTTTCGCAGATGCCGCATCATCGCTACCGCGGATAATCTTGATGACCTTATCGATATCAATAATTGCCTTCAGTAGGCCATCTACGAGAGAAAGCCTGTCTTCAGCCTTTGCCTTGCGGAATTCAGAGCGACGACGCACAACTTCGATACGGTGATCAATAAATACCTGAAGGAGCTCCTTTAATCCAAGTGTTTGTGGCTTTCCTTTAACGAGCGCTACAGCATTAATGGCGAAGGCATCTTCCATCGGAGTGAGTTTGAAGAGCTTTTCTAGAACATCTTCTGGCTCAAAGCCATTCTTAAGTTCAATCACGACGTTGGTACCAGTTTGGCCATCCGTTAAATCAACGATATCCGAGATACCTTGAATCTTCTTTGATTTCACAAGATCGGCGATACGTTCAACAACTTTCTCAGGACCGATGTTAAACGGAAGTTCTTTGATGACGATTCCCATCTTGCGAGAAGTCACCTTGCTAATTTCCACTGTTGCACGAACCTTGAAAGAGCCCTTACCTGTTGCATACGCTTCACGTACACCATCGAGTCCGACGATTTCTCCACCTGTTGGAAAATCCGGGGCAGGTAAGTGCTTCATCAATTGATTGAGCGTGGCCTTTGGATTTTCGATCAGGAACTTCGTAGCTGCAATAACTTCACCTAAATTATGTGGCGCCATATTTGTCGCCATGCCCACTGCGATTCCAGAACCGCCGTTGACTAAGAGATTAGGGAAGGCCGCAGGCAAGACAAGTGGCTCGGCTAATTGGCCATCGTAGTTTGGTCCAAAATCAACGGTGTTCTCATCTGCTTCTGCAACCATCGACATGGCAGCTGGTGCAAGACGTGCTTCGGTGTAACGCATCGCGGCAGGACCGGCATCGAGTGAACCAAAGTTTCCGTGGCCATCGATGAGAGGTAATTGCATAGAGAAGTTCTGTGCCATGCGCACAAGCGCGTCGTAGATTGCAGAGTCACCGTGCGGGTGCAACTTACCCATCACTTCACCGACTACACGTGCGCTCTTTACATGTCCTCGTTCTGGACGAAGACCCATATCGCTCATCTGATGAAGAATGCGTCGGTGAACTGGCTTAAGACCATCGCGGGCATCAGGAAGAGCTCGTGAATAAATTACTGAGTAGGCATACTCGAGGAAAGATTCTGACATTTCAGAAGAGACATCGATATCAACAATCTTTCCTGGAAATTCACCAGGCTTTGGTCCTATAGCCTTTGTTGATTTCTTTGGAGCTGCTGTCTTCTTCGTTGCCATGGCGGGTATTCTGCCAAGTCAAAGCGTTAAATCTTGGTACCTACACGCGGTCTTGCCCCAACGATTGCAACACAATGGGCCGCAACCTCAGCCCCAGCCATCAGAGCACGTGCCAAATCCTTCTTTGTTGCAAAATATGAAATAAATCCTGCAGCAAATGAATCTCCTGCCCCAGTGGTGTCAACAACTTCTGTCGCTATTGCCGGCACAGAAACGGATTCACCGCCACGACTTTTTCCGATGGCGCCATGTGCTCCGCGTTTAATGACGACAGTAGATGCTGCTTGTAAGAGTTGATCTAGCGCCGCTTCGGCGTCGTTCATCCCGGTCAGATATTCAGCTTCCTCTTCATTAAGTAGGAGCACATCCATCAGCGGCAGCCAACTCTTTACTTCATCAATATCTACCTCTTTCATTCCACCAACAGAGGCAGGATCAAAGTAAATCGATAAACCAGCAGCTTTAATCTTGGAAATCATCGCTTTTATACCTTCGCGTGAGAAAGGATCTAGCGGTGAGTAACCAGAAATATAAACGGCATTGAAACCATCGAGCTCCGGTAGATCACTCAGCTTGAGACCAGAGTTGGCGCCGTTATCAGGGAACATCGTGCGTTCACCTGTCGGATCCACGAGTACAACAACTACGCCAGAGTGGCCGTTATCGACAACTAAGTTGTGATGGCGAACGCCGAGTGCATCAAACTCATTGACTAGGGCAGCTCCCGCCGAATCATTACCAACATGTCCCACGATGGTGGCTCGCGCATCTGTGCGAGTGAGCCAAGCGGCGACATTTCCAGCAGCCCCACCACCATGTGTAGAAATCTGGGCGGGGGTGTCGCTTCCGTAATTGATATCAGAGGGCATCACGGCAATCTTGGTCACGACATCGAGCATGACGTCACCAATACACAAAACCTTTGCGGTCATGAGTTATGTGCTGCTACTGCGATATCAGCGGCTAGGGCCGAGTTAGATTTGATGATTTCAATATTTACCTGCAGAGATTCGCCATGAGATGCGGTATGAAAATGTTCAAGTAAGAATGGTGTAACTGCCTTACCGGTAATTCCGTTTTTAGCCGCCCCATCAAGACCGCTCTGCAAGATTGCATCGTGACGAGCTCGATCCATCTCCTTAGCAACTGGATTTGCAACGATAAGAGCGTGCTTATCTGTCTTAAGTCCATGGCGCGCCTTGATGATTGCTGCGATCTCTTCTGCTGAATTAACTTGGTGCTCAATAGAAAATCCTGAATCGGTAAGGTAGAAACCAGGAAAGGCCGTTGTTTTATAGCCGACAACTCCGATTGCAAGGGTCTCTAATCTTTCTAAGGTTGCTGCCACATCGAGAATTGATTTCACGCCAGCGCACACGACAGTGATGTCGAGGTCGGCAAGGGCAGTCAGATCGGCAGATTCATCAAATGACTCATTAGCGCCGCGGTGGACGCCACCCAAGCCACCTGTGGCAAAGGTGTGAATGCCAGCCAAAACAGCTAGATGTGCGGTTGCAGCCACAGTGGTTGCCGCGCTTTTTCCGGTGGCAGCGATAATTGCTAGATCACGACTTGATGCTTTTGCAATGTCATCACGGTTTGCGATTTCAACAAGTTGATCATCAGTTAAACCTATGAGAACTTTTCCATCAAGGATTGCAATAGTTGCTGGCGTTGCGCCATGCGAACGCACGATTTCTTCAACCTCACGCGCTACCTGAAGATTTGATGGACGTGGAAGCCCATGGCTGATGATGGTCGATTCCAGTGCAACAATCGGTTGACCTGCAGCAAGCGCCTTCGCTACTTCTGGAGATGGTGTAAATGCCAGCGATTTCATAGCGTGAACAATACTCGTGAGAGGATAGCGCCGTGCACTTGTCGCAGATATTGCCTTCCGTATTTGCCGGACTAGGTTTATCTAATGCGCATGATTACCTAGGATGTGGCGCAAGTCCTAGCGGTCGCGAAATCCTCTTTCTTATTGATGGTTTAGGTGCAGATGCAATTGCAACGTATCAAGATCAGATTCCAGTTCTTGCGGCTGCTGTAAATAAAGGTGTAGTCGCGACTTCTTTTCCTACGACAACTGCAACAAGTCTGGCCACTCTGACAACTGGTGCCATGCCGGGGACGCATGGAATGTTGGGTTACACAGTGCGTGTTCCGCGAAGCGGGGGACGCGTGCTCAACTCTTTGAAATGGGATGAACGAGTTGATCCGCAGATATGGCAGCCCATGCCGACTCTCTTTGAGCAAGCAGCTGCTGCGGGCATCACAACAAGTCATGTTGCGGCAAAACGTTATGAAGGTTCTGGCTTCACGCGTGCAGTCTTTCGTGGAGCCCAATATAAAGGCGCCAATATCGTCTCTGATTTGGTCGCTGAAACTGTACGGGCGCTTGCGCAAAGCCCATCGTTTGTCTACCTCTATGTCAACGATTTAGATTCGGCTGGACATTCAGATGGCGTTGGTTCTGAAAAATGGTTGGTAGC
The DNA here is from genome assembly GCA_041169865.1 of Actinomycetota bacterium. Classification (GTDB taxonomy): domain Bacteria; phylum Actinomycetota; class Actinomycetes; order Nanopelagicales; family Nanopelagicaceae; genus Planktophila. The sequence goes on from JBEEIL010000056.1 coordinate 4,855, forward strand.
GCTACGTGGAATAGATCAATTGGTAGCACAACTACTCGAAAGCGTGCCAAAGGGAACCCGAATTTGGATAACTGCCGATCACGGCATGATCAATGTGCAGGAAAAAATCATCATGGGTCGAGATAACTCACTCCTGGCAGATGTCGCAACAATTGCGGGCGAGCCCAGGATGCGCCATCTCTATCTCACGACCGAATCTGCAAGCGCTGCACAGGAATTAATCTCTCGATGGGAGAGCGAGCTCGGCAACAAAGTCTCTTTATTTACGCGACAGCGCGCGATTGCTACAGGGTTATTTGGCGAATTGGTGAGCCCTGATGCTGCTGACCGTATTGGTGATGTGATTGCAATCGCCAGAGATAATCTAGTTCTGTTGGACCCAGAACGTGCCGATAAAGAGGGCGAAATGATTGGCCATCACGGCGGCGATAGCTTGATTGAGAGCTCAGTGCCGCTTCTACTTGCGCAACGTTAAAGAATTTAGTTTTCTTCTTCAGGAGTTGTTTCGGATTTCTTCCCAAACATGATTTCATCCCACGATGGAACTTTTGCTCGCGCAGTGATTCCGTCTTGCGCGTCGGCAACTGATGGAGTTTCACGAATCACAGCCAAGCGAGGTGTTTCAGTTTTCTCTTCTGGTGTTTCAAAGATATCTGCAATCCGAGGAGCAGGGCGTGCTGGTTCTTCAATGCGAGATGGGTGGGTCGGTTCAGAGTGAATCAGCGCAGTTGCCACTGGACGAGTTGGCGCTTCTTCATCGAGTAACCAGGCACCGTTGTTATCGGTTGCTTCAAGTGCGCGACGCGCCATATCAAAGTTCCATGTCGCGATTCCGGATCCATCACGATTAGGGAAATTGAGTTCAATATGCCAAACACCATCTGGTAATCGCCAGGTATTCCAAGAAATTTGATCTGCTTCGACTCCACGGGGAGTGAGTTTTGCAAGTACTACATCTACCAAAGTTAAATCGGCTCGATAGGCATCTTTTCGAATTACGAGTTCACGAGCGCGATCCAAAATGTATTCGCGCTCTTGCATGATTGGGCCAGAAAAACGTTGTACCTTCTCAACAGTGATCTGACCTTCACGTGCGATTTGTTCAAAACTTTCACCCGCACGTAGGCGCCGCTGAATCTCTTTTACAGGCATTGTTTCAACTGCATCAACAGCTGGTACTGATGTAAGTCGCGGTTGATTAACGGTTGCGCGCAAAGTGTCGCTGATGCGAACTGAATATTGATTTCCGTCGTTATCAACGAGCGCAAGATGGCTGCCATCTTCGGTCTTTCCAGTTAGACGGAGTTCGCTCATAGGGGTGAGAATAACTGATGAGGCGGTAAATTTTCGAGAGGAAGAGCCTCTAGACTTGCTCTATGTACGCCGAACTCCTGGAATTAGCGCAGAAAGTAGGCCATGACGCCGGCGCCCTCCTAATGCAGCGCCCACCTGCATTCGAGATTGAATCTAAATCCACAGCCATTGATATTGCGACACAGATGGATAAGAAAGCTGAGAAGTTTATTGTGGAGTCGCTTCTTGCTGCCCGCCCTGATGACGGGATTATCGGTGAAGAGGGTTCTGCAATCGATAGTAAATCTGGAATTACTTGGGTTATCGATCCACTCGATGGGACTGTAAATTATTTCTACGGATTACCAGGATGGAATGTCTCCATTGCAGCCAAAGATAAAGATGGCTCTATCGTGGGGGTTGTCACGGCACCAACGATCAATTCAACATGGTGGGCAACTCGTGGTGGAGGCGCTTTCTATAACGGACACCAGATTCATTGCAACGATCCCATCGAATTAGATCGCGCTCTGATTGCAACGGGTTTTCAATATGATGTTGCACATCGCACATCGCAGTTGGCAGATTTGGCTAAATTGGTTCCACATGCCCGCGATGTCAGACGAAATGGAGCGGCGGCAGTAGATCTCTGTCATGTCGCAATGGGCGCCCTCGATGGCTATTACGAAGCTGGACTTAAAGAATGGGATTGGGCAGCGGGTGGTTTAGTAGCCACTGAGGCAGGCGCGCACTTTGCACAATACGGTCACGAGCCGCTTCGCACCACGGTCGTAGCCGGTCCAGCGCTCCATCGCCAGCTCACCGCGCTCTTGGGAATGAGCGCTTCCTAAGCGGGGTTCGAGGGCGATTTACGCTCAAGGCCCCTTTTGTGGCAAGATACGCAGTCTGCGCGGTCAGATCCGTGCTCAATAGAATCGTCACGAACAGGAATCACCATGAACATTCTCGACGTAGTAGATGCTGCCTCACTCCGCAAGGACATCCCACAGTTCCGCGCAGGCGATGAGCTCAAGATTCATGTTCGCGTTATCGAAGGAAACAAGTCTCGTCTTCAGGTCTTTCAGGGAATCGTAATCGGACGTCAGGGCGATGGCGTTCGCGAAACTTTCACAATCCGTAAGGTCTCGTACGGCGTTGGCGTAGAGCGCACCTTCCCAGTTCACACACCAGTGATCGAAAAGATTGAACTCGTTAAGAAGGGCGATGTCCGTCGCGCCAAGTTGTACTACCTCCGCGATCTCCGCGGTAAGGCTGCCAAGATTCGCGAAAAGCGTGATGGCGTCGAAGGTTACGGAGATGGAATTCTCTCTACTCCGGTTGCTCCTGTTGTTGAAGAAAAAGCTGTTGCCTCTGAGCCAGAAGCTGTTGCAGTTGTGGCAGAAGCTCCAGCAGTTGCCGAAACAGTTGCAGAGCCAGTTGCTGAGGCAGCGGTTGAAGAGGTCGCAGTAGCTGAAACCACTTCAGACACCGAAGCCGAGACTAAGTAACTAGCTCACTTCATGTCACGCAAGGGCTCAGTCCTTCGTGAGTTCCCGATTCTTGTAATCGTCGCGCTCGCCGTTTCTCTTGTCATCAAATCTTTCTTGGTGCAGTTCTTCTATATTCCTTCTGGGTCTATGGAGAACACACTTCAAATTAATGATCGAGTGGCTGTCAATAAGCTTCCCTTTATCTCTAAAAATATCGATCGCGGCGATGTAGTGGTTTTTCGAGATCCATCCAATTGGTTACCTGAGCCATATGCCAATACGCAGAATCAGGTCATTGAAAAAATTAAAGAAGGTTTAGTGATAGTTGGAGTTCTTCCCAATCCAGCTAAGCAGTACTTGGTAAAGCGCGTCATTGGCGTAGCCGGCGATACCATCGTTGCTAAAAATGGCGTGGTCACGATTAATGGGAAGCAGACTGACGAGCCCTATATCTTCGCCGGAAACAAGGCGAGCGAAGTTGATTTCAATGTAACTGTTCCAGCAGGAAAGCTCTGGGTGATGGGCGATCATCGTGGTGCATCTGCTGACTCTCGCTATCACCAGGATGATGTCAATAACGGATTTGTTCCAGTCTCTAAGGTTACTGGGCGAGTAGTTGCGATTATCTGGCCCTTTAAAAATGCCGGAACCGTTCCATCGCAGAACCCCATCAAATAGCTTTTCTAGATTATGAAAGCAATCGAAGAACTTCTTCGTAACGCTGGAATCTCTCCCGTAGCTGGCGTTGATGAAGCCGGACGTGGACCATGTGCTGGGCCACTTGTTGTTGCGGCAGTTATTCTGAAAGATCCTTTTGCTCCCGAACTAGAGCAGGTGCGCGATTCCAAAGAGGTTCCAGAAACGCAACGTGAAGCGCTCTTTGAATTAATTATGAATATTGCAGATTCTGTCTCTGTCATCACTGTTTCTGCTAGCGAGATCGATGAACGTGGCGTTCACGCTGCAAATTTAGATGGTATGCGCAGAGCGGTGAAAGGTTTGAATCTCGAACCAGCTTACGTACTCACCGATGGCTACGCCATTGAAGGGCTAGCAGTTCCAAACGTCGCAGTCTGGAAAGGTGATCAAGTTGTGACTGCAATCAGTGCAGCATCAATCATCGCTAAGGTCACGAGGGATCGAATTATGGTTGAACTTGATGGCGTTTATCCAGAATACGGATTTGCCAAACACAAGGGCTATATCACTGCAGCCCACACCGCGGCTCTTGCTCAATACGGACCGTGTGCAGAACATCGAAAATCTTTCTCCAATATCGCAGCCCTCTTGCGATAGTTATGCACACTCCTTAATTTCTTAATCGCACATCTATCGGCGCCTCTTTACTCTGCCGCCCATGGCGACAAGCACTCGTAAGAAGATACCTGGAAAGAAGCAGCGTCTCGGCGCCTTTGGCGAAGAAGCGACAGCGCGATACCTGCAACAACGGGGAGATGAAATTCTGGAACGCAATTGGCGTATCCGAGAAGGAGAAATTGATCTGGTTTCGCTGAGCGCTGATGGTTTATTTCATTTTGTTGAAGTCAAGACTCGCAGTTCACTGGCCTTCGGACATCCATTCGAAGCCATCGATCGCGAAAAAGCAGATCGCCTACAACGGCTTGCGCTGGCGTGGCTAGCAACTCATGGTTGCCTCGGATGCGAGTACAGCATTGATGTCGCCGCTGTACTGATTGCGGTAGATGGTTCACATAGCCTTGAGTATCGATCTGGAATTCTATGAGCCTTGGTCGAACTGAATCTGTATCACTCTTGGGTCTTGCTGGAAGCGTTGTTGACATTGAGGTAGATATTGCAGACGGACTACCAGGATTTACACTTCTAGGTCTTCCTGATGCTGCCTTATCTGAATCCCGTGATCGCATCCGTGCAGCTTTGGTTAATTCTCATGAGGTGTGGCCAAATAAGAAAGTAACTGTCTCGCTTTCGCCGGCGTGGTTGCCAAAGAGTGGTTCAGGTTTTGATCTCTCAATTGCTTTAGCTCTCCTTATTGCGCAGAGCGCACTTCCACAAGCGCCATTTACGCAGACAACTATCTTGGGTGAACTCGCCCTTGATGGAAAGATTCGACCAGTTCAAGGAGTACTGCCATCACTTATCGCCGCCTATAAGTCAGGCATCCGTCGTGCCATCGTTCCAACTGCAAATAGAGCTGAAGCGCTGCTCATGAGCAACATGGAAGTCCTCACTTTCTCCACAATCCATGAAGTTCTCACTTGGGCGCGTACGGGAGTCGCCCCTCAATTACAGGAACTCGAACTTGCCCACACCGATACAGAATCCTTATTGGATTTTTCGGATGTAGCGGGGCAGAAGAGAGCGCGAGAAGCTGCTGAAATCGCAGCAAGCGGTGGGCATCATCTATTACTTATCGGACCTCCTGGTGCTGGAAAGACAATGATCGCTTCTCGAATTCCCACAATTTTGCCCCAGCTAGATTTGGATCAAGCGTTAGAAGTTGCTGCAGTGCATTCCATTTCAGGTGGATTAGGAGATCGTTCGCCGATGTCGCGGCTTGCTCCGATTATTTCTCCGCATCACACTGCATCGCGAGTTGCCATAGTTGGAGGCGGCTCACACATCATCAAACCCGGCGCTTGCAGCTTGGCGCATCACGGCGTTCTCTTTATTGATGAAGCGCCAGAATGTGCAATCGGAGTATTGGATTCTCTCCGCCAACCCCTTGAATCAGGAACTATCACGATTACGCGCAGCGTTGGCAACGTTACATTTCCTGCGCATTTTCTCTTGGTGCTCGCTGCTAATCCTTGTCCATGTGGCAAATTCATCGGGAAAGGTCGGGCCTGCACGTGTACTTCACTCCAAGTTCGTCGCTACTTAGGAAAATTGTCAGGCCCACTAATGGATCGAATAGATATGCGTGTCATTGTTGAACCAGTAGGAAGAGTCGAGATGGCTGATACAGAACTAGGGGAGGCGAGCTCGGTTATCCGTCAGCGAGTCATCGCAGCGCGTCAAGCAGCCGCTCATCGCTTCGCTGATCAGAGTTGGAAACTCAACGCACAAATACCAGCACGTGAACTTCGCAGTACATACAAACCTGAGAGAGCTGCCATGAATTTCCTCCACGACGAGCTAGATCGCGAACGGATAACTGCTCGCGGACTCCATAAGGTAATTCGATTGTCCTGGACACTCGCCGATCTGCGCGGAAGTTCTATCCCTACGCTCTCGCATGTGCAGCGCGCTTATGCGCTCCGCGAAGGATCTGAAATATGAAGAGAGAACACATCAGGCTCGCACTTCTGACAGCGCTTGAACCCGGAACCGATTACTGGGCTCGCGAAATTGAAAAGTTTGGTGTTGAAGAAGTGCATGCAGGGTTACTTGCTGGCAGATATGACCCCATTAAATTTTGCCGCGCTGTTGAAAAGTTACAGAGCTTCAATATTGATACCGAACTACAGAAAATCTCATCAGCAGGCGCATATCTTCTGACTCCGGAAGACCAGGCTTGGCCTCATCAATTGGATGAACTTGAAGCTCCACCGATTGCGCTCTTTATCAAGGGAAAGCTAGGAGATTTTTCAACACCTTCTCTTGCCATAGTTGGAACACGCAATCCCACACCGTACGGAATTCGCATTGCGGGTGACTTTGCAGCAGGTTTTGTTGATCGCGAATGGGACATCGTCAGTGGGGGAGCTTACGGAATTGATTCTGCAGCACATCGTGGCGCCTTGGTTGCAGAAGGCAGAACCATTGCTGTTATCGCTTCAGGAATAGATTCTCCTTACCCTTCTGGAAATTCTCGCCTCTTCGATGAAATCTGCGAAGACGGCGCCATCATCAGCGAAGTTGCACCTGGCGTTCCAGCTCTTCCACACAGATTTCTCACGCGCAATCGCATCATCGCAGCGCTCTCACAGTGCACTCTGGTGGTGGAAGCTGCTTTTCGTAGCGGCTCGCTTCGTACTGCGCGCGATGCTGCGCAATTGCTACGTCCGGTAATGGCAATTCCAGGTCCAATCAATTCGCCTTCTTCAGAAGGCTGTCATCGCCTCATTGGTGAAAGAGCAGCAGAGATTGTCACCTCAATCGCTGATGCACATGAACTGATTTCTGCTCTTTAGGTACTTTAACTCTTGTAATGAGAGAATAGGAGTATGAGTGATTTCCGTTCTGGGTTTGTTGCCATTGTCGGCCGCCCAAATACTGGAAAATCAACTCTGATCAATGCCCTCGTCGGTAGCAAAATTGCCATAACATCACCGCACCCCAATACGACTCGACATGCCATTCGGGGCATCGTCAACACTGAACATTTTCAAGCTGTATTGGTTGATACGCCTGGTACCCATAAGCCAAAAACTCTCTTGGGATATCGCCTTAATTCTGTAGTCAACGAAAGTTTAGATTCGGTCGATATTGTCATGATGTGCCTACCCGCCGATGAGGTATCTGGAGCGGGGGATACTTTTCTAGCCGCAGAGATTGCAAAGTATCCTCGCGCGAAAAAATTTGCGCTCGTTACCAAGACTGATTTAGTTTCAAAGAAGAATTTGGCAGCCCGACTACTTGGTGTCAACGAATTGGCGCAAGGTTTCACATGGGATGAAATTGTTCCGATTTCAGCTGCCATCCACGATCAAATTGACCTGCTCGAAGGACTTATCGGCCAGGCTCTACCTGTTGGACCAGCTTTCTATCCGACGGATATGAGGAGCGATCAAAGCGTTGAACAACTTATCTGCGAATTAATCCGTGAAGCAGCGCTGCGCGATGCTCGCGAAGAACTTCCACACTCAATCATGGTCACAATTGACGAAATGTCTGAACGTGACGAAAAGGGAAGTCGTCCATTCTTTGATATCCATGCCACAATCCATGTTGAACGTGACTCACAAACTGGAATCTTATTGGGACATAAAGGGGAGCGCTTGAAAGATATTGGCACTCGCGCCCGCAAAGATATTGAACGAGAACTTGGAGCTCGAATTTTCTTAGGACTTCACGTAAAAGTTTCCAAAGAATGGCAACGTGACCCTAAGTTGCTCGAACGTCTTGGTTTTACTGAGCGCTAATCGCGCCGGTTGCCAGTGCAATTAAAAGCGCAGTTCCCAAGATAACCCGATAAATCACAAACGGCGCGAAGCTCTTTGTGGCGATAAATTTCATGAGCCAAGCGATTACTGCATAGCCCACGAAGAACGCCGTCACCGTTGCTACAAAAATCTCAGGAAGCGAGTAAACCGAAGAGGCGTTCTCAGTTATCGCAGCTTGTAATTGGAAGAGGCCGCTTCCGAAGACAGCCGGCAGCGCCAATAAAAATGAGTAACGAAGAGCGGCTTCTCGTTTGTAACCGAGGAGTCGACCGAGAGCAATAGTTGCACCTGAGCGTGAAACGCCAGGAATAAGAGCAAGTGATTGCGCCAAGCCGTAGGCAATTCCATCGCGAGCGCTGAGTTGGTTGAGCAGCTTTTCATTTCGTCCAATGCGATCTGCTAAGCCAAGAATGAGTCCAAAGAGAATGAGGGTGGTAGCGACCAACCAGAGCGATCTAAAGTTGTTGGTGATGTAATCCTCACCAAAGTAACCAAGAATTACAATTGGAAGAGATCCAATAATGATGAGATTACCGAGTCGAGCTTCAGCAGACCCATCTCGTGTGAGCCACGCTTTTGCAATTGCCACAATATCTCGCCGGAAGTAAATCAATACCGCCAGCTCAGTGCCAATTTGCGATATTGCAGTGAAAGCTGCCCCGGGATCTTTTGCTCCTGGAAGGAACTCGCCTGCAATACGAATATGTGCGCTTGAAGATATTGGCAAAAATTCTGTGAGTCCCTGGATTAGACCAAGGAAGATGGCTTCAAGCATGGGTGAAGTATCTCAACTTTGCACAGTAGTGGGCTTTCGGCTCGCAAGATACGAACCAATTAATACAAGCGGTAGCCCAATAATTATTCCAAAGGTAAGTGGTTCATTTAAAATGATGATTCCCAAAACCACGGCAAAAGCAGTGTTGAGATAGGTAACCAAAGATCCGCGCGCAACACCAATAATCGAGGCAAGCGCAAAGAATGCAACGAAGGCCGCACCAGTTGAAAGAACCCCTAAGCCGATAACGGCCCCAATTGCCTCCTGCGAAATCTCGTGCGTTGGCCATTGAATTACGGTAAATGGCAGATAGAAGAGCGCAGTCATCGCCATAGCAACAGCGTTAATGGCAATCCCAGAAACATGTGGAAGTGCTCCTTGCACCATCATTACCGCGTAGGAATATCCAATTGAGGCGACTAAGACCATGGCAATTGAAAGCGGATCAGCAGATCCAGTGATGCTCTCAATACCAACAACGGCAATTAATCCAATAAATCCAAGAACCATTCCGATTAAACGAGTGTGATGCCATACGGTTTTATCCCCGCGCATAGAGGCAAAAATAGTTGCCCAGATTGGAACTGAAGCAACTAGTAATCCTGCTAAACCAGATGAGATCTTCTGTTCGGCTGTTCCAATCAGAATCCATGGACCTATCATTTCTAAGAGCGCATAAAGTGCAACATACTTGATCCCCTTTATTGAAGGTATCAACTGTCTCTGTTTGATTGCTAGTGGCAGAAGTATTGCGGCGCCGATTGCAGTGCGAAGGAATACGACCGTGGCAGGGGAGAATCCATTTTCTGGATCAACTGCAACTTTAATGAAGAGATATGGAATACCCCAAAGGAATCCGACGAGAATAAAGAGGAACCAACCACGACGTGACATTTAGGCGATGACGCTCCTATACAAATTAACAGTCTGTGCAGCAACTGCGTCCCAACCGAATTGGCTCTGAGCTCGAGCGCGCCCTGCTTTTCCATACTGTTCAAGTAGAGCAGGATTTGCCATCAACTCTGAAATCGCCTGACCCAATGAAGATTCAAAGCTTGCGTGATCTTCTGTGTAATCAACCAGCACACCAGTCTCGCGATCTGCGACTACTTCTGGAATTCCTCCTACACGTGATGCCAAAACTGCGGTCTCGCATCCCATTGCTTCCAAATTCACGATTCCCAGTGGTTCATAAATGGAAGGACATAAGAAGAGATCAGCTTGCGTGAGAGCTGCCGTTAACTTGTGATGGGGAAGCATCTCTTTAATCCACCAAACGTTGGGACGCGTTGCCTGAAGTTCGGCGATAAGTGCTGCAACTTCATTTCCAATAGTCTCTTCATCAGGACTGCCGGCTGCAAGGACTAAGCCATATTCTGCTGGAACCTTTTTCCAAGCACGAAGCAGGTGAGCCAATCCCTTCTGACGAGTAATTCGCCCAACAAACATGGCATATCGTCCTGTGATACCAAACTCTTCCAACACTGCAGCGTCATAATTTGGCGCGAACTTAGCGGTGTCCACGCCATTGCGAATTGTGACAACTTTTCTAGGATCTACTTCTGGATATGCTTTCAAAACATCACTGCGCATACCATCGCTGACTGCAATGATTGCCGCTGCTGCTTCATATGCAGTTTTCTCAGCCCACGAAGAAATTTGGTAACCACCACCGAGCTGCTCAGCTTTCCAGGGACGTAGTGGCTCAAGGGAATGAGCGCTGACGATGTGTGGCTTTCCGTAAAGCAACGATGCAGTATGGCCTGCCATGTTGGCATACCAAGTGTGCGTATGAATGACATCGACGTTCTGTAGATTGTGGGCGATCAGCAAATCGGTTGCAATCGCTTGTAACGCTGGGTTGGCATCTAAAAATTCTGTAGGAGTGTCGTAACCAAATGCTCCATCTGTGCGAGTACCGCCAAAGCAGTGAACCTCAACATCGATACCTGAAATTTGGCGAAGCGCGTGGGTTAACTGAACTACGTGAACTCCGGCGCCACCATAGACTGCTGGAGGCCACTCTTTGGTGACGATTCCAATACGAGTAGCGCTCACATGCCAAGAGTATCGCTTGGCTCTAGTGAGAAAGTTCCATCTTAGGTAGCCTTCTTCCATGGCCCGCTATGAAACTCCACTTGGAATTGTTCTTGCGGGCGGAGAAGGTAAGCGATTAATGCCACTAACGGCAGATCGCGCAAAACCGGCGGTTCCATTTGGTGGTTCTTATCGCCTGATTGATTTCGTGCTCTCCAATTTGGTCAATGGTGGAATGCGAAAGGTCGCAGTTCTCACGCAGTACAAATCTCATTCGCTAGACCGCCACATCACCACAACGTGGCGCATGTCGACCTTGCTCTCGAATTACATCACGCCCGTGCCTGCACAACAGCGCCTCGGTCCTCGTTGGTACACCGGCTCAGCAGATGCGATATTGCAGAACTTCAATTTAATTCAAGATGAGAATCCAAAACATGTCTTGGTCTTTGGCGCAGATCACGTTTATCGCATGGATCCCAGCCAAATGTTCGAGCAACATCTCGAGACTGGAGCAGGAATCACAATTGCGGCAATTCGCATGCCGCGATCTGAGGCGCATGAATTCGGTGTTATCGAATTAGCAGATGATGGAATCACCATTAAAGCTTTTCATGAAAAGCCTTCTAACCCGCCTGCTATGCCAGGACACCCCGATCTCTGCCTTGTATCTATGGGCAATTACATTTTCAAGCGCGATGTAATGGAAGAAGCTCTCATACTTGATTCAGAAGATGTAGAGTCGCGTCACGATCTTGGCGGAAATATTATTCCGATGCTGACCAACGCAGGACAGGCAAAAGTTTATGACTTTGCAAATAACGTCGTCCCAGGGGCAACAGATCGAGATAAAGGCTACTGGCGCGACGTAGGTTCTATTGATGCTTACTACGACGCTCATATGGATTTGGTTTCGATTCATCCGATTTTTAATCTCTACAACCGTGAATGGCCGCTGCTTACCAATCCACCTTCGCTTCCACCAGCTAAATTCAGCGCGAATGGAATCGCTCAGGATTCCATCGTGGGGGCCGGTTCAATTATTGCGGGTGGACATGTAAATCACACCGTGACTTCATACGACGTACACGTGGGCGCTGGCGCTTTTGTAGACGGTGCAGTCTTAATGCCGGGCGTGAAAATTGGTGATCGCGCAGTCATTCGTAAGGCAATCATCGATAAGAGCGTCATTGTTGAACCTGGCGCTCAGATTGGTGTTGATCTAGAACGAGATCGCCAACGATTTACTGTTACCGATAGCGGCATTGTTGTAGTCGGTAAAGGCGCAATCGTTACTGCGTAATCCTCACAACTTCTTCAGCTACAAAATCTATAGCACGAGCCGCGGTAGGCGTGAGCGCTACATTGGAAAAGAAGCCGTGAATCATTCCTTCAAAGCAACGATAGCTCGTGGTTACTCCGTCGCGGCTTAACAGCTCTACATATTTCTCGCCATCACTTAAGAGCGGGTCATACTCGGCCGTGATAACGATTGCGGGAGCTACTTTGGAAAAGGATTGTGCTCTGGCTGGAACCGCATATGGATTTTCGTGATGTTCGTTCTGTTGCAGATATTGCTCCCAAAACCATTGCATCGCTCTAGTCGATAGTCCATATCCTGTTGCATTCTCTCGATAGGAGACTGTCTCGAAATCTAAGTCATTGCAGGGATAGATAAGAATCTGAAAAGCTAGCGTTATTTCGTTATCACGAGCTTTGAGCGCGACTGCAGCAGCCAAATTTCCGCCGGCGCTATCGCCAGCAACTCCTAACTTTTCTGTATTCACACCAAGTAGCTCTGCATTTGAAATTATCCAGAGAAGAGTGGCATAGCAATCATCAAAGGGCACGGGGAACGGGTGCTCGGGAGCTTTCTGATAGTTGACGCTAATAATTGTGGAGTTGCTCTGATTTGCTAATCGAGAAAGTGATGCATCATAAATATCTAGAAAGTTGAGCACCCAACCGCCGCCATGAAAATAGATGATGGTGCGTTCGGTATCTGCGCTAGGTCGATATATGCGAATAGGTAGATCTGCAGTTGGTCCAGGAATAAATCTGTTGCTGACTTCAAAGAGTGGTTCTGCAGGCCCTGCTAGCGCTGGTCTGGTCTGAGTATTTCGCCGCAATATTTCAACCGGCGCTTCCCACACTTGAGGTAGACCTGCTGCGGCGCTAGCTTCAAGAAATGCTTGAATCTCTGGAGCAAGAGGCATAGCAATATTGAATCAGAGTTCTCCGCGAGAGAGAAGGTCGAGAACTTCTTGCGCACGCTCTTTCGTCTCTGCTAAATCGCTTAGGCGATTGATTCCAGCTAGTTGCTGAGCCATACGATGGTTCTTGGCAAACCGATCTCGATTACGAGATAAGAAATCCCAATACAGAGTTGTAAATGGGCAGGCATCTTCTCCAACTCGCTTTTTTGGATCGAAAGCGCAGCTCTTGCAGTAGTTACTCATTTTCGAGATGTATGCGCCACCAGAGGCATATGGTTTAGTCGCTAACTTTCCACCATCGGCGTGCAAACTCATTCCGATGACATTTGGGACCATAACCCAGTCAGCTGCATCAATAAATGCTCGTCGCATCCAGTCCAGAAACTCTTGCGGAGAAGTCCCAGTAATCAAGGCTAAGTTGCTTAGAACCATCAGACGTGGAATGTGATGTACCCAGGCGCGTGAGTGAATATCTTCAACGGTGGTAGCTACGCACTTCATCTCCGTTTTACTCGAATCTTCAAAGAGCGGCAGTAAGGGGCGGTTAGCTGCTAAAGAATTTTCATGGCGGTATAGATCACCGAAAAACCAATAAAGGCCATTGATATATTCGCGCCAACCAATAATCTGTCGGATAAATCCTTCGGCACCAGCTAAAGGAATGTCACCGCCCTTAAATCTTTTAAGAGCAGCTTCGATGACTTCTTCTGCATGCAAGAGCCCTACATTGAGATAAGGGCTCAGTAATGAGTGATTGACAGCCCAACTTTCCGTCGTCATGGCATCTTCGTATGCACCAAATTCATCGAAGCAGTGCGTTAAGAAGTGATCTAACTGTTGGAGTGCGGCCTGGCGAGTGGTGCCCCATGTGCTGTCGGGAAGTTTCCCAAAGACTGGAAGCTTGCGATCTTTTATCTCTTGCAATACCCGCTCATCAATCGCATCACGAGAATGTTGAAGATAGGCAGGCCATCTGTGTTCGCCTTTAGGAGGCGGCAAGCGATTGTCCGCGTCGTAATTCCATTTTCCACCGATTGGCTCGGCCCCTTCCATCAAGATGTTGAGTCTTAATCTCTGAGCGCGATAGAAATTCTCCATCACCAATGTCTTTTGCGCGCTTGCCCATTGAGAAAAGAGTGGTCGGGGAGTAAGAAAGAAATCGTTGGGATGAAGGGTTATGCCAAGTTCTTGAAATTGTTTGAGCTGGCGATGCGATGATGGTTCGGTAGCGACAATATGGCTATCTGGATTTGCGAGGCGATACTGAGCTATTCCGGCAGGAGTATCGGGACTGCGAATGAGCTCCACTTCAAATCCTTCAGCAACGAGGTCTTGCAAGAAGTGATCACGGGCTGAAATCAAAAAGAAGAGTCTTTGGACATGCCAACTTCGAGTCGTGAGCATCCGCTCACTTTCGACAACGAGAACTCGGTGAGTAGCAGGAGTTGCATTCTTGAGGGCGCCGTAATGGCGATGCAAATGATCGTTAAGAAGAAGAATTGTTTCTTTGGGAGCTACCAAGATTGCGTTCTATCTCGCAGTGAACGATATTGCGCAACCACTTCAGGGGTTGCCGCGGCATTTGCAGAGTGAACCGGACCTAAATTCCATTGCGGAGCTTTCTCTGTTCCAAGGAGAGCCCACGCTGCTTGGCGCGCTGCACCATCTGCAACATATTCACCAGGTTCTGGCACGAGAACTTCACGGCCAAAGAGCGCTGAAGCAATCGATGAAATCGCCGGATTCTTTGCCGCCCCGCCTATAAGCAGTACGCGTTTTACATCAACACCCAACTGCACTAGTGCATCTACGGCATCAACTAGCCCACACAACATTCCTTCAATCATGGCGCGTGCAATATTTTCGGGGTTGGAATTACTCAAATTCATCCCCGCAAAGACTCCCTTTGCATGTGGACGATTTGGTGTTCGTTCTCCTTCAAAATATGGAAGCAGGGTTAAGCCTTGCGCTCCAGGTTGCGCAGTCAGTGCCAATTGGCCGACTTCATCATGGTTCTTACCCAGTATGCGAGTTGCTGCATCAAGAATTCGTGCGGCGTTCAGTGTGCATACGAGTGGCAGATAGCGCCCAGTTGCATCAGCGAAACCAGCGACTGCGCCACTTGGATCATGTGTTGGCGTATCTGAGATCGCAAAAGCTGTACCGCTTGTGCCAAGTGAAACAACAACATCGCCAGGTTCTGCTTGCACTCCCAGGGCTGCTGCTGCATTGTCGCCAGCGCCAGCTGCAATCGGAAGCCCTTTCAAAGTTTCACCACCAAATTGTGCAGGAGCCACGATACGTGGAGTGATGATTGAGCGCTCTGTACGAAGGGCAGAACTTAAGATGTCATCGCGATAGGTTGAAGTTACTGGATTGAAATATCCAGTACCAGAAGCATCGGATCTATCGGTAAAGAGAAGGTCAAAGTTTTTTCCACCTTGTAATTGCCACGATAACCAGTCATGAGGAAGGGCAACTGCAGCAACGCGCGCAGCGCTTTCTTTTTCGTGATCTGCAAGCCATCGCAACTTAGATGCTGTGAATGCTGCAACTAACACAGAGCCGACTTCTTCAGCAGTTTTTGCCGGACCACCTAATTCTTGGTTGAGATCATCGGCTGCGGTAGCAGAACGCGTGTCATTCCATAAGAGCGCCGGCCTAATAACGTTACCTGATTCATCCAGCGTTACCATTCCGTGTTGCTGGCCACCGATTGAAATTGCACTGACATCATCCAATCCGCCTGCTGCGGAAATTGCGCTATCGAGCGCTGTCATCCAATGTGCTGGATCGACCTCGGTGCCGTCTGGGTGAGGGGCGCGACCTTGGCGAATTAACTCACCAGTATCTGCGTGACGAATCACAACTTTGACTGATTGCGTAGAAGAATCTACGCCCGCCACTAATTTTCCCGTTTGGTGGTCATGATTAGCCATGGGCAAAGGCTAGACTGTGCCAGTCAGTGTTGACCACAGCAGGCTTAATTACAGCCAAAACTCACTTTATTTTGGAGCGTTGCAATGCGTATTGGAATTCTTACTGGTGGCGGAGACTGCCCAGGACTCAACGGCGTAATTCGCGGAGTAGTCACAAAGGGAATCAAAGAGTACGGCTATGAATTCGTTGGATTCCGTGATGGCTGGAAGGGTCCACTTGAAGCGCTCACCATGCCACTAGACCTTGCAACGGTGAAGCCAATTCTGGCTAAGGGTGGAACCATCCTTGGTTCATCACGTACCAATCCATTTAAGATTGAAAACGGCGTCGAAAAAATCAAGCAGAATCTTGCTGATCAGGGGATAGATGTTCTGATTGCAATTGGCGGCGAAGATACTCTGGGAGTTGCTACCAAACTGGATGCGCTAGGCGTCAAAGTCGTGGGAGTTCCTAAGACAATCGATAACGATCTCAATAACACCGACTTTACCTTTGGCTTTGACACATCAGTAAATATTGCTATGGAGGCAATTGATCGTCTTCATACAACTGCAGAATCGCATCACCGACCACTCATCGTTGAAGTTATGGGTCGCCATGCTGGGTGGATTGCACTGCATTCAGGACTTGCTGGAGATGCCGCCTGCATCTTGATTCCGGAAGTTAAGTTCTCGGTCGACAAGGTCTGCGAATATGTGAATTCTCGCTTTAAGACAGGAACAGCTCCCATCATTGTGATTGCAGAAGGTGCGATTCCACAAGATGGCGACATGGTCATAAAAGATCAGCCACTCGATGCTTTCGGACACGTCCAACTATCCGGAATCGGTGACTGGCTTGCCAAAGAGATTGAGGCAAAGACAGGCCATCAAACACGTTGCACAGTGCTTGGGCATATTCAGCGTGGTGGAACTCCATCAGCCTTTGATCGCGTTTTGAGCTCCCGCTTTGGATTGGAAGCAATTACTGCAGTCCACGAAGGTGATTTCGGCAAGATGATGGCGCTACATGGAACCAAGATCGCTCGAGTGCCTCTTGCATCAGCGACCGATGTTCTTAAGACCGTCCCAATCGAGCGCTACGAGGAGATCACTTCGTTCTTTGGTTAATCTCGTCGCGAGATTGCTGCCAAATTGCCTAGTCTTATGACCATGAGCGCTCACATCCCACAGCTGGATAACCTCTTTAACCCATCCTTAGTTGCTGCGCAACAGCCCAACTGGCCAGGTGGAAAAGATGGCGAGCCACTTGCTAAAGCGGTTGCAGATCTTCGCGCTCTTCCTCCGCTTGTCTTTGCAGGAGAGTGTGATGATCTCAAGGCAAAGATTGCCGAAGCTGCAGCGGGGCGAGCATTCTGGTTACAAGGTGGAGATTGCGCCGAAACTTTTGCTTCAGCAACTGCAGATTCAATTCGCAATCGAATCAAAACCATTCTGCAGATGGCAGCAGTTTTACAGTATTACTCAAGCTTGCCCGTGATCAAAGTTGGCCGCATGGCTGGGCAATTCGCCAAGCCGCGTTCAAATGATCTTGAAACACGTGGGGATGTCACGCTTCCGGCATATCGTGGAGATGCAGTTAACGATATTGAATTTACCGAAAGTGCGCGCACGCCAGACCCACAGCGGTTGGTGCGCGTTTACAACACTTCGGCGGCAACTCTTAACTTGGTGCGTGCTTTTACGCGAGGTGGGTTTGCCGATCTGCGCCAGGTTCACGAATGGAATAAAGGTTTTATTCGAGATTCACAGTTTGGCGAAAAATACGAGCAGATGGCCAATGAAATTGGTCGCGCACTTTCATTTATGCAATCTGCTGGCGTAGACCCCGAACAATTTAAGGCAGTTGATTTCTACGCAAGTCACGAGGCGCTCATCATTGAGTATGAGAAGGCCCTGACTCGTATCGATTCTCGTACCCAACTTCCTTATGATGTCTCAGGCCATTTCATCTGGATTGGCGAACGCACCAGACAGCTCGATGGCGCCCATGTTGATTTTGCATCCAAGGTGCGCAATCCAATCGGTGTAAAGCTCGGCCCTAAGTCGACAGTAGAGGATGCGCTAGCCCTCATCGCAAAACTCAATCCAGATAATGAACCGGGAAGAATTACATTTATTACCCGTATGGGTGCTGGCAAAATTCGCGAAGCACTTCCTGCTCTTGTCGAAGGCGTAACTAAATCAGGCGCTCAAGTACTGTGGGTTTGCGATCCGATGCACGGCAACACCTTTGAATCAAAGAACGGTTACAAAACCCGTAATTTCGAGGATGTACTTGATGAAGTACGCGGCTTCTTTGAAGTACACAAGAAGCTAGGCACGCACCCAGGTGGCATACATATTGAACTTACCGGGGATGATGTCACCGAATGCCTCGGCGGTGGCGACCAAATTTCTGAGAAGGATTTGGAATCACGCTATGAAACAGCCTGCGATCCACGTCTAAATCACTCACAATCACTCGAGCTCTCATTTTTAGTTGCTGAAATGTTGCGCGACCGCTAACTTTGCGAGCGTGGCGCTTCTTCTCTCAACTATTTCAACGCCAATCGGAAATCTCAATTTGATAGCCGATGAACACGTTCTGCTCGCCGCAAATCTCTCCTCCATAAAGTCTTTGAAAGAGAGCCTTGATAGCGAAGATCTGATGAAAGAATTTAAGAGCGTCTCTAGGATTCCGATCATTACAGATTTAATTGGGGACTACTTTGATGGAGATATCCAAGCTATCAACTCAATAAGTGTGCGTCAGCCCGGAGCGCCCTTTTCGCAGGCTGCCTGGAAAGCAATGCGAAAAGTGAAGGCGGGCAAAGTGATTTCATACAGTGAACTTGCCGATCGCGCCGGAAGCCCTACCGCGGTTCGCGCTGCTGGAAGTGCATGCGCAAAAAATGCGATTGTTTTAGTAGTGCCTTGTCATCGAATTGTGAAAACCGGTGGAGCGCTAGGAAATTATGCTTACGGATTATCGAAAAAAGAGTGGCTACTTCGCCACGAGGGAGCGCTTTAGAATTTCAATCGCTTCATCGCATTGCGCATCATCAAAATCTAGGTGTGTTACTAGGCGGGCATAGTAAGGACCCAGAGCGCTGATCCAAAGCCCAGCAGCCTTACAGCGTTCGCTTAACTCTGTAGCTGATATTCCGAGTCTAGAAAGTTCCAATCCGACGATGTTGGTAACGACCTTGTCAGGGTTTACCAAAGTAGGTTCTATAGCTGCAATTGCTTTTGCAATTTTCTGCGCGCGCGCATGGTCATCCGCCAATCGCGCGATGTTGTTATCGAGGGCGTAGTGGCCGGCAGCAGCAATGATTCCAACCTGTCGCATTCCAGCGCCGTAGCGCTTACGCCAGATTCGCGCTTCGTTGACCCGCTCTCTTGTTGAGAGCATGACTGAGCCAATTGGGGCTCCTAAGCCTTTTGATAAGCAGACGCTAATTGTGTCGAAGTGCTTGCCATAATCTACAAAGCTGACGCCAGAGGCAATATGTGCATTCCAAATGCGAGCTCCATCAAGATGCATTGCGATTCCACGAGCGTGAGCGGCGCTTGCCAACTTTTCGATTTCCGAGATTGGCTGAACTGTTCCGCCGCCAAAGTTGTGGGTATTTTCAACAGCTATTGCTTTAGTGGAAACTAGGTAAGGTCCAGCGCTTTCATGTGCGATAGCGAGCGGATCTTCTGCACGTAGTAGCCCATCTTCAGCGGGCCACGTGCGAGTAGTAATTCCACTAAAAGTGGCTGCCGCGCCTAATTCGGCGCGCACAATATGTGAACGAGTCTCAACAATTAATTCTTCGCCAGGCTTTACCAAAGTGCGAATCGCTAATTGATTTGCAAGAGAACCAGTCGGACAGAACAGACCTGCCTCTTGCCCAAAGAGATCTGCTACTCGCTCTTCTAGAGAGTTAACGGTGGGATCGTCACCATAGACATCATCGCCAACAGCAGCTTTAGCCATCGCCTCGCGCATGGCAGGGCTAGGTTGAGTAACCGTGTCTGATCTGAGATCGATTGCCATCTTAAGACTCCTTGAGGACAATCATAAACATAGCGGTCAAGACCATAATTCCACCAAAGAGCGCCTTTATTGTGAGTGATTCTCCTCCAAAGAGCACTGCAAAAATTGCAGCAAAGACAACTTCCATCGTAAGAATGACTGCAACCTTAGTCGCGCTCATATGCGCTTGCGACCAAGTCTGTACAATAAAAGCCAGTGCGGTACAGATTATCGCTGTGTAAAAAACTACTAACCAACCGCTGGTATTAACAGGCAAGTCATATCCTTGAGCAAACGACAGTACGCCAGTCATAAATGCACACGTTGCTAATTGCACAATGGTGAGCGCATACACATCAAGACCATTACTCCATTGCCCCAGAGTCACAATATGAGCGGCAAATGCAATCGCGCAGAGAAATACCAGAAATTCACCGAACCCTACGCTCCAACCTCTGAGTGATAAAAGGGCGAGGCCGCAGGTAGCAAGTGCAACGCATCCCCATGTGAAGGGGCTAATCCGCGCCTTCAATATCAATGCAGCTATCAAGGGAGTTGCAACAACATAAAGTCCGGTGATAAATCCAGTGATAGCAGCACCGGCTATAGCTAAGCCCAAAGTTTGAAGAACATAGCCTGCGCCAAGGAATAGACCAGCAATAAATCCTTTACGCAAAATCTCAGGAGTTATCTCTTGAATGATTGAAGGTCGGAGAGCAAGCATCGCAAGGACGGCGACTAAGAAACGAGTAAAGAGAAAGCTATTCACCCCTTGCTTTTCGATGGGATCTTTCATCACCACAAAGGCCATTCCCCACGAAGCAGAAACAGCAAGAAGCGCCCAGGGGGCGACCTTCATCTTAAGTGCGTGTTGTGAACTCATCCACGCAACTTCTTGAGGAGAGCAACTTCCTTGCCGTGTTCTGGCTCCATGCCAGGAGTTTCGAGAATAAGGGGGGCGTTGACTACCGCAGGATGCTTGAGTAACTCTGCAAAGGGATCGACTCCAATAAAACCATCACCAATATTTTGGTGGCGATCCTTGAGCGCACCACACACATCCATCGAATCATTCGCATGGATCAACTGAATACGTTCAATGCCGGCAACCGCTACGAGCAAATCGAGAGTCTCTTTCATGCCACCTTTTTTAGCAATGTCGTGGCCAGCAGCAAAGACGTGGCAGGTATCCAAGCAGATTCCTACCTTTGGGTGATATTCAAGGGCCTTTAAGTAATTCTCAAGATCTTCGAGTCTCTTTACTAGCGACTGACCTTGGCCAGCAGTCGGTTCAAGCAACAGCATCGGAGCATCGTCATTGAGAGCTTCAAGAATAGGCATTACACCTTTTTTAATCTGCTTCCAAGCTTTTTCAACAAAATCTTCTTTCACAGCAGAACCCGTATGAACAACAACGCCCAGCGCACCGATTTCCTGCCCGCGCTTGAGCGAATACTCAGTAGAGGCGAGCGAGTTTTTATACGTTTCCTCTGTCGGAGAACCAAGATTAATTAAGAAAGGCGCGTGCACGTAAGTTTCAATATCGAGAGCGAGCGCCTTTTCACGAAAGAGGGCGTCAGCATCGTGATTGGTTTCTGGCATTGCCCATCCACGAGGGTTAGATGTAAATACTTGGATTGCTTCCGCTCCAATGGTCTCGGCATACGCGATGGAACGCTTGGCCATGCCTCCGGATGTAGGGGTGTGGGCGCCGATTCGCGGCTTCTTTGTTGCGGGCATCTGCTTAGCCTACTGTGATGGTCACAGTACTGCCACGCTTTACCTTCGTGCCTACCTTTGGTGAAATGTTGGTGACCTTCTTCACCGTCTTTTTACCAATCTTTTTCACAACTACTTTCAGGTCAAGATCTTTCAGAGCTTGTACCGCTTTCACCTCTTCCAGCGAGAAGATATTTGGGATGTAGGCATATTGGGTGCCCTTAGAAATAATAAGCGCAACTTTGGAGCCTTTATCTGCTGTGCCGCCACCAGGCGGAGTTTGTGCAACTACTTCTCCAGGAAGTTGTGTCTCACTAAATGCATAGGTTGAGTCAACGACGAATCCTGATTCTTGAAGTTCGTTGAGCGCCTGATCGGAACTCTTTCCAACGTAATTTGCTAGAGCAACTTGCTCTAGCCCTTTTGAAATTCGCAGAACAACCAAAGCATTTCGCTTTACTTTTTCTCCAGAAGGTGGGTTTGAATCAATCACATAACCTTTAGGAATTGTGTTGCTAAATTCCTCAGAATTTGGTTGAAGAGATAGCGGCATTTCACCTAAGAGGCGACGCGCAACAATAGGCGTGAGTCCTTTGACCATGGGTAGAACGAAACGCTCAGGGCCTTTTGAGAGAATCAATTTAACCGCAGCGTTTTGATCTACCCGTCCGCCTGCTTCGGGAATAGTTTGAATGACGCGACCTTCCGGAATATCTTCACTGAATTTGCGCTCCACAACCACAGAAGTAAGTCCAAGAGGCGACAAGGCAGCTGAAGCTTCGGCCTCAGTGGCTCCAACGGTTGAAGGAACGACAACGCGAGAACCTGGACCAATGAGTACATACCAGCCCGTTATGCCCACTGCTATCGCCATCAATAGCGCAATCTTGCGATTTCGCCTGACTCGCTTGCTCGCCTTCTTCCGCTTTCTCACCTCTTCTGTCGTCTCACGAGGAGTTGGAACTGGAATCGCCTCAGTTATTTCGCGTATCTTTTTGCGAAGAGATTTTGGCGCCTTTTTTGGTCGCATCGGTTCGATCGGAATATCAAGTTCCAAACTTAACTGATTCTCTTTTGGATTTAGATTGTGGCTGATGCGAACAAGTTGGTCATGAAAGACAGTCGCATCCTTCGGGCGTTCATCAGGATTAGAACTCGTTGCTGCATAAATCAATTGATCGAGTTCAGCCGGGATACCCTCTATCAAGCTACTGATTTTTGGCACGCGATTATTGACGTGCATATAGGCAATCTGAATTGGTTCAGCGCCTTCAAAAGGCTTCTGACCAGTTAAAATCTCAAATGCGGTAATTCCGATTGAGTAGACATCGCTGCGAGCATCTGCAATTCCACGCTGAACCTGTTCAGGTGATAAGTAGGAGACTGATCCCATAATGACGCTCGACTCTGCAGTCATGGTTGCGCCCAAGAGAGGTCCTTTAGCAAGACCGAAGTCAGCAATCTTGATTCGACCTTCTTTAGAGATCAGAATATTTTCAGGCTTGATATCTCTATGCACTATTCCTAATTTGTGTGCGGCCGCGAGAGCGCTTAAAACAGGCAGGAGGAATTTAATTCCATCTTGAACCGAGAGCCTTCCTTGCTCATTGAGATATTCACGAAGCGTGTGTCCCTCAATTAACTCCATCACCAAAAAAATGGCAGGAGTACCATTTTGATTCCACCCTTGGTCCTGAACGGCCACAATATTCGGATGCGAAAGGGCAGCAGCAGCCTTCGCCTCACGGATAAATCGCTCAACGAACTGTTCATCTTGGGCAAGATGCGAGTGCATAATTTTGACAGCAACTTTTCTGTCAAGGCGAGTGTCTAGCGCTTCATAAATACTGGCCATACCCCCTGTGGCCATCTGACGAATGAGCTGATAGCGCCCATCAATAAGTTCGCCAGTAAGGTCAGACATAAACCCAATTCTAGGTAGTGAGTACGAAATCCGCCGCGTTATCTGTCTTTTCGATAGCGAAATGTTGCTCTTGTGTGACAAGCCACTTTTGCATTGGATCTTTTATTACATTTCCATCTCGCTCTAAAACGCGGGTGAGGCCACTAGCTCTGTCGATATCAATCCAGATTAATGCTGTCAGGTATTCGCGAATGGCACGTTGGCCGCTCCCTACGCCTTCAAGAATTAAGAGTTGAGCAGGTGGAATCACCTCTGCTGGTAAAAATGTTGAGCGAAGCCAGTCGTATTTCGAGATTGATATCTGCTTATTTTGTTGATGTGAAATTGCAATCGATATGAGTGTCTTGGATAACTCTGGGGTGAGGGCGTTATCCCAGCCATCATAGAGATCATCCATATGAATTATTGTGGAAGTGAAATTTGGGTATAGAGCCAGGTGCAGGTTAGTTGCCAGCGTTGTCTTACCTGCTCCTGCTGGCCCATCAATTGCAATGATGGGCCGCTGTGCTGCTTTACAAAGATCTAAGAGCGCGTCTATGAGATCCATACCAAGTACTCCATCCCAGCGCTGCCATTATGGTAAATGCCACATAGAGCAGGGTTGTGAAGAGTAGACCCTGCGTTGCATAAAGCAGAACGTAACCAAGATCCACAATTAACCACAGTGGCCAACTGTCATATTTTTCGTAGACCATCAAAATCTGCGCAGTCAGACTTCCAAAGAAAAGAATGGCATCGACATATGTTGATGCAGCGCCAACCTCTTTGAGCACAGGCCCGAGCGCCAGAGTCGCCACGATTATTGCGGCACATGTGTAGAGTCGATATTTTGTCTTAAAGGGACCAGGTTTAGCACCAGTTGGTTCCCAACCAAACCAACCAACGACCGCTGCGGCAATAAAGACAAGTTGTAGAGCCGCACTGGCATATAACTCATACTGAAGAAAGAAGATGCCATAAAGGGCGCTACTGATCGCCCACCATGGCCATGTGATTCGTTTTCCAGTGATACCTAGACCTACTCCAATAAAAGATGCGATGGAGGCAACGAATTCGAGATACGAAACTTCATATCCCCAAGCGGTAAAGAAAGTTGAGAACATTGCTAACCTCATTTCTAGATCCGCATTACCGGACCAGTCAGACGGTCGACATCATGAAGATGATGTCCTCTCAGCCAAGGTGGCTCCCGTGAGTTATTACTTTAGCGAACTCGCGCCAAAATTGCTTGTATATAGGCAGCGCCAGCAACTCGCGCCCGACGCCCAGTCGAGGTCTTTGCTCGCTTATTGAAGATGTCATATCCAATTGCCTCTACTTCATCAACAATTCCGCAGTAGAGCTCACTAGCAGCGCGAATACAAGGACGAGAGACTTTATCGAGATATTGAATTCCTATTTCTGCTTCGGCTTGTAACGAGCGCACTCGGTCTATTTGAAATTTAAGAGCCGCAATAATTTCTGGAGTCAGAGTACGGCGCTCTAGGGTTGCGCGGTCTACACCAAACTCAGCCAACTCTTGTAGCGGTAAATAGACTCGCCCGCGATCAAGATCTTCCCCAACATCGCGGATGAAGTTAGCGAGTTGAAAGGCTATCCCCAATTTCTGGGCTGCCTCAAAAGCTCGATCGTCGGAGTAACCCAAGATGGGAACCATCTCTAGACCGATAACTGCGGCAGAGCCATAAACATATTCATAGAGATCTTCATACCTTTGATATTCCGTCACTGTTAGATCCATCTCCATACTGTGCAGAAAGTCCACAAAATGTTGATAAGGAATATTGAAGGTTTGAACTGTATCGACAAGAGCTCGTCCGATATGGTCGGAACTAGTGCCCGCTTTAAGATCGGCAAGCACACCGCTGCTCCAACTTCGTAACGCATCTGCTTTTTCTTGCGGAGATAGAGTAGATGCTAAGTCATCAACGATTTCATCGGCATAGCGCGCAAAACCATATAGTGCATGGACATACGGGCGCTTATGCGCAGGAAGTAGAAGCGTTGCTAAGTAATAAGTTTTTCCATGAAGCGAATTAAGCCGCTTACATTCTTCATAAGAAGCTTTGAGCGCTGCATCCATTTACTTAACCGGACCCACAATTCGCTCTGCAGCAAGGCGACCTGAAATCAACACCATCGGAACTCCAACTCCTGGCTGGGTTCCACTTCCAGCAAAGACAACATTCTCAAAACCAGCGGCCATATTGCGAGGTCTAAATGGTCCAGTTTGGAAGAAGGTGTGAGCGCTAGCAAAGGGAGCGCCACGTTCCATTCCCTGCGCTTGCCAATCGAGGGGAGTAGTAAGAACCTCGGTCTCAATTGCATCTTCAAATCCCGTGTAACCGCGTTCTTCAAGGGTTGCAATCATCTGGTCGCGATAAGGCTTTGCCTGTTTGGTCCAATCAATATCGGCATCCAAGTTAGGGGTTGGATAGAGAATGTAATAGGACTGTTTTCCAGCAGGCGCAAGAGAAGGATCATCATGAGTTGGCACTGTGACCAACACGGATGGATCGCTCATCAGAGTCTTCTTATTGATGAGTTCGTCAAAGACTCCATCCCAGGATTCGCCGAAGTGGATATTGTGATGAGCGATATGGTCATACTTCTTAGAAGAACCAACCAGCAAAGTTGCACACGATGGCGAATAATTTAGGCGCTTAATGTTGAGCGGAGTCCTACCTAGCAATTCGCGCCAGACCACAGGTAGATCAGGGTTCATGACGACAACATCACACGCGATTCTTTCGCCTGTGTGAGTAAGTACCGCTTTTACACGACCGTTCTCTTTTTCCAGTCCTGTGACTGTTGTGTTGTATTTAAATTCAACGCCATGTTTCTGCGCTGCCGCTGCTAGCGCCCGAGGAACCGCATGCATACCGCCCTTTGGAAAAAAGACTCCATTGACCGAATCCATGTAGGCGATTACTGCATAAATCGCTAGCGCTTGCTGTGGGCTTACGCCTGCGTACATAGCTTGGAATGAATAAACCTTTTGCAGACGTGGATCCTTCAAATACTGATTTACCTTGGGCTGCAAGTGCCTAAACCCGCCCAAGGCTATCAAGCGCGCCAAGTTGGGAGTCAAAAGATTGAGTGGTGAGTCAATATTCTTATCAATGAAGTCATTCATTTCATACTTATAGAGCTTGGTGACAAAGTCAACGTACTTGCGATAACCAAGCGCTTCTTCGGCAGAGACATGCGTGCGAATCTCTTCTTCCATCTGCGCTGTATTTGCATGAACATCAATCTGCGAGCCATCCGCATAGAAGGCACGATATAGAGGAGAAAGTGGCATGAGTTCTAGCCAATCTTTCAAATCTTCGCCGACACAGCTAAATGCATCTTGAATCAGCGATGGCATAGTGAGCACAGTTGGACCAGTATCAAATGCATAGCCATCTTTGTTGAGTAGACCGTTACGTCCACCAGGAACAGATTCACGCTCCACGATTGTTACTTTGCGACCCGCACCCGCCAGCCGGAGCGCTGCGCTGAGCCCACCAAGTCCTGCGCCAACTACAACGACATGATCTGTTGGACCTTTAACTCTTCTTACCATTAGTAACTCCTACGGATTGCGGTCTCAGCAAGAGCCAAGAGAAATGGACGTGCCTGGTCATGAATTGCTGCGCTTGCTGCAGCTGATTGGGATTCTTGCGCAAGACGGTCGATTAACTGCTCCACATCCGCTACCGCGCCAGTTTCAATGATCAGCGAACGGAGTGAATCTATCTTTTCAGGTGAGAGCGCAGGATTGCCAAGATTATTTTCTAACTCAGCGCGGGCGCTTTCCTGCGCTTTCTCGAGGGTCATCGCTATTAGCACTGTGCGCTTTCCTTCACGCAAATCATCTCCAGCTGGTTTTCCAGTTGTCTCTGGATCTCCAAAGACTCCTAACAAGTCATCGCGTAACTGAAATGCTTCGCCTAGTGGAAGGCCGTACGCTGATAGGACGCTGAGGAGTTCGGAATTTTCTGACGAATCTGGTCGTGCAATTACGGCTCCTAGATGTAGTGGTCGCTCAATTGTGTACTTTCCAGATTTATATCGCGCGATACGCAATGAACGTTCCACGCTATATTCGCGTTCACCAGCTTCGCGAACATCAAGGTATTGACCAGCCATTAATTCGATACGCATCTCATCATGTATGCGTAACGCAGCTGAAAGTGATGATGGGGTGATACCAGAGTTGTGCAACATGTGATCAGACCAGACCAGCGCCAAATCTCCCAAGAGAACCGCTGCTGCCTCACCAAATTGTTCTGCGCTTCCAGCCATGCTGCCTTTGCGATGTAGATTTTCAAAGTGGCGATGAATTGCTGGCTTGCCGCGACGGGTATCAGATCCATCCATTAAATCATCGTGTATGAGTGCGCAAGCTTGTAAAAGTTCAAGGCTTGCCATGGCGCGAATTTCAGATTTACCCGGTGTAAGTCCAGCTGCAATGTATCCGGCATATGCAAAGAGTGGGCGAAGTCGCTTACCGCCTTCGAGCAAGTAATCTTCTAGAGCATCACAGACAGGAACCATCTCAGATGCGATATTGGTCAGATAGGTGCGCTGGTCTTGCAGATAATGGCGTAGCTCTTCTTTGACAGCATCGCGCACCGCTGTTGCGCTATTGGAGAGCTCTTTATCCACGGAGAAAAGGTACCCTGACGCAGTGGAGATGCGCAGTCTGAAGAATCAACTGACCTACTCCTTTGAGTTTTTCCCTCCTAAAGATGTAGAGGGTGAAGAACGTCTCTGGACTGCGATGTCACAACTTGAATCAATTGCCCCTGATTTCATATCTGTGACCTATGGCGCAGGTGGTTCCACGAGAGATCGCACAATTCGCATTACCTCCGAAATTACTGCTCGTACGAGCATTCCAACAGTTGCACATTTGACCTGTATCGGTTCTACTCGTGATGAATTGTTGGAAATACTTTCAAAGTATCGTGAAGCTGGAATTAAAAGCATCTTGGCGTTGCGCGGAGATCCAACCGGTGGACCACGAGCTCCATGGGTGGCAACGCCGGGGGGCCTCAGCCATGCTGACGAATTAGTAACGCTCGCAGCTGAATTTGGGGGATTCACAATCGGAGTAGCTGCTTTTCCAGATGGTCATCCCGCATCTGGCGATGATTTTTCACGTGATGTCGATGTACTCATTGAGAAAGAACGCAGGGGTGCGACTTTTGCAACAACCCAATTCTTTTTTGAAGCCGAAAAATGGAAATCTTTAGTGGATAAATTGTCCGCTAAAGGTTCATCTCTGCCAATCATTCCAGGAATTTTGCCCGTCACTAATGTCAAACAACTTAATCGTATGGCCGAGTTAAGTGGCACTCCAATTCCCGCACATGTTTCAGCAGCCTTTGCAAAGTACGAAAACAGCCCCGAAGATGTTCGTAAGTTGGGTGTTGAAATTGCCACCAAACTCTGCCAAGAATTGCTTGAAGCTGGCGCACCAGGACTTCACTTCTACACAATGAATACCTCGACGGCGACCCGCGAGATTTACTCCCAGCTCAAAGACCTGCGGTAAATCAGATGGCGCTGACCGAGAAAGAATTTAGAGAGAGATGGAGCATTCTCCATGGGGGCGCTGAAATCAAAGGCGTTGTTGCAGGGTGGCTTTCGCTTTCATATCAGGCAGCGCGTGTGTGCACTGCACTTCGCATAACCCCAAATTTTCTGACATTACTGGGATTGCTGACAGCGTTCGCCATGGCTTTCTCAACCTATGCTGCGATTGCACTGCTTTTACTCGTTGTTTCACTCTTCTTTGACGGAATAGATGGAAGTGTTGCAATAATTCAAGAACGAGACAGTCAGTGGGGTGAACTTCTTGATTCACTCGCCGATCGCGTCTCTGAAGCGCTGTGGCTCTATATGGGTTGGAGAATTGGAATCCCTGCCTGGTTGGCAATCACAATGTGGATGGTGGCTTCAGTTCAAGAATATGCACGAGCTCGCATGGCTTCTCTTGGCCATCACGAAGTTGGAGTGGTCACAATTACTGAAAGGCCAGTCCGTGCAATCTTTATGGCTTTTGCTCTGATCTTCTATATCTTTGATATTCCTGGATTGCTAGTGCTGTCATACGGCTTCTTAGCGATGTTGCTCTGGAGTTTTGGGCAACTGATGAAGGTTATCTTTCTAAAATTGCGTTAGCCACAATTTCTGCACTAAGTCCTACAAGCGGAAGTCCGCCGCCGGGATGGGCAGAACCACCAACGAGATAGAGCCCCTGTATTGGAGAGCGATTCTTTGCTCGTGAGAATGCCGAACGAGCGCCATTGCTAGAAGTTCCATAAATCGAACCGCCAGGTGCGTGGACTGAATTCTGTAGATCAAGAGGTGTGCGAACCTCCAAAACTTCTAAACGTTCACGAATAGAAATTCCACGCTCTTCAATCTGATCAATGATGCTATTGGCATATTGCTGTACAAAATCTTTATCGCTCCAATTGAAACCATCACCTTGAGCACTGTGGCGAGGAGCATTGACGAGAACAAACCATGCTTCGTGGCCGGAATCTTTAACCATCAAAGGATCTTGAGGAGCGCAAATATAGATAGTGGGCTTTTCTACAGGGGTCTTTGTTGTAAAGATTGACTCAAACTCAGCATCGTAGTTTTCTGGAAATAAAATAGTGTGGTGCGATAGTGCTGGCGCTGAGCTGGGTTTAAGCCCTAATAGCAGTGAAAAACCGGCAAGAGAAGGTTCAGATTTTGCAAGCGCGCGAGCCAACTTTTTGGCAGTGCGATTTCCAGGTAGCAATTCTTTGTAGAGGATTTGGGCATCGATATTTGCGACTACTCGATCGAAGCGGCGTTTCTGCCCATCGACGATGATGCCGTTGATGCGATTACCATCGTAGGTAATCTCTGAAACGTAGGCGTTGAGATTGATTGTGACACCCAATTTTTCGCAGCGCTCAGTTATTTTCTCCGCTAATGTCCCAATACCACCCTTGATATGCCAAGCGCCAAAGGCCTCTTCGACAAAGGCAATTGTAGAAAGTACTGCTGGTGCGAATCGGGGATCAGAACCACTGTATGTTGCGTAGCGATCCATGATCTTTGCAAGATACGGACTGTGCAGATTGAGATCGCGTAGTGATTTCCATGGTGCGATAGTAAGTAGATCACGAAGAACTCGTGGGCGTCGCAAGAGCGAGAGCGGAGATTTCAACTCCGATTCAACAAAGGGTTCACGCGAAACATCCCACATTGACTCGGCGCGCAACATGGCGCGCTCCCATTCTGCAGCGCTGGTATCACCAAATGACTGCGCGATTGCTGCCAAAGTTTTCTTCCGTGACAAGTTGGCAAATTTAACCGACTTGCCATCGTGGAATCGATAATCGAAGGAAGGGTTTACTTCTTCAATCTCCAGAATTCTCCCCATTACATCGCCAGTGCGTTGGAAAAAATCTCGATATACAGCAGGCAGGGTCAAGAGTGATGGGCCGGTATCAAATGCGTATCGACCAATCCACTCGGTACGGCATTTTCCACCGGTTCGATTGGATGCCTCAAATATTGTGACGCGATGACCAGCTTTTGCTAACCGTGCAGCGGTGCAGAGTCCGCCGATTCCTGCACCAATTACCGCAATCTCTTCTGGGTGAGCCACTTTCCCTACATGGCCAGTCATACAGTGCGACCCTTCCACTGGACTTTTCCACGCTTGCTCCATGAATAAATAATGAGATAGATCAACAGAGCGGAAGAAAGTGGGTGCAAAAAGGCGTAGAGCGGATTACTGCGAGAACGGAGCGCACTTAATTCACGGGTAAAAACTGATAGCAGGTAAGTAACAATGCCAACAACATATCCATTGAGGGCAAGAATGAGAGGGTAGATGCCAATTGCAAAGATAATGGCGATTGCAATCAATGAACCAATTGGTCCTCCAAATGCTTTCCACAGAGATTTGCTATAGCCATTTCGAAGTTCGCTCAATGATGAGTACATACGAGTTTGAGCAATCGCCGAGCCCTCGGTCACAACCCCGCGGAATCCATGACCAACCAAGGTTCGAGCAATTTCAATATCATCGAGAATTTTCTTTGACACTGAAGTGAATCCATCAACGATATCAAGAGCTTCTTTGCGCACCACAAAGAATTGTCCATTTGCAATTGCAGTGGATCGAACTGGAAACCTTTCAACCAGTCTCAGGACCACGGTGCTCATCCATGACCAATGTAAGAGTGGCTGCACGAGCTTCTCGCCAAAGGTCCCAGCAACCTGTTTGGGATACGGCGAGACAAAATCTAAAGAGAGGTCTTTCAACTGGTTGATTGCTCGCGCCAAGGCTCTGGGCTTGAGGCGAACATCGGCATCAATATTTACCAAGATTTCAGAGTCCGCTGCTTCATAACCAGCCTGAAGCGCAGAGACCTTTCCTAACCAACCCGAATGGAGCGCAGGGGAGTCGATGATGTGGAAGCGAGAGTCTCCGGATGTAGAACGCTTGAGAAGCTCAAGGGTTGAATCGGTTGAAGAATCATTGACGATGATAAAGCGCAAGCGCTCAATGCCTATCTGTTCCCTTAAGGATGCAATACAGTCCGCAACGTTTTCAGCTTCATTACGCATGGGAACAATGACGGTTACTGACTCATTAATGACATCATCATTTTCTGGTCTGCGAATGGTGACAAAATTAACGACGCAGATAAGAAAGGTGACAAATACCAGCAGAATAGCTATTGAGGACATCAACTATTCTTTACTGCCTAACCAACTTGAGAAAAAGTAAGGCGTCAAAAGCGATCCCATAATTACGCCAGCGAATATCGCGAGCCCGGGGCGATCAAAGAAGAATAAATTACCAACGACCCCTCCGAAGAGAGTCCACAGTAAAAGCGCATCCACCGCGCGCAGCGATGCGCCTTCTTTGCGACGTTCGCGGGGAAGCACTCTATTTAAGAGGCCGGAAATGAAAACTCCAGCTAAGAGCCAACCAAATGGATTGGATAGTGGAATGTCAGGAGTAAATGGTGCATGAGCCCCCGTTACTTCCCATGTCCAACGTCCAGCCGCAACCATCTGAGGATCAAGAAAAAGATCCCACGCCATGAGTAGCGCACCACCATAAAGAAATACCCAATTTCCTGCGATGCGGCGAGCAGCGCAGAGACATGGGTGAACCATCATGACCCACGCGCATGGAACAACAAGAGGCACTCCAAAAAGTTGCGGACCCAACGATGCGTCGTATTCATAAACGCCAAATGGCCAACCGGTATGAACGCCCAGCGCTTCAACTCCAAGTCCAAATGCGTAGGTAATAGGCAGATAGCGTGACGAGTATTTGAATCCGTAACTGAAATGTCCATGAAGAACCATTGCTATTGCACAGACAATTACAGTCGCAATTGTGACCAATCGAAGCGGTTCACCATCAATCAGTGGATAAGAAATCTGGAGAAGAATCGTCACGCCTACAAAAGTTGCTAAGAGATTGCGAGCTTTAGGGGAGATGCCACTGCGACGCCTGCGACGCGGGTTGTAGTGGCGAATTGACATGGGCTAAGTCTGCCCTAATTCGCTACTTTCTTAATAATTGAGCCTCGCGTCTCGAGGATTTCAAAGCGTGCAAATAACTCTTCGCTATACCAACCGATCTCGGTGGTTTGTCTGATTGCTTCTTGATGAGCCTGCCCTTTGTAGGCAAAGTCGCGGATCGCCTTTGATGATTCCCAGATTGAAAAAGTTCCTTGCAATCCAATTGGCGCTTCGCCGATTCCGATAGCTGTGATTAATCCTGGAGCAGAGTGCAAATCAGAAACAACCGGAGGTACAGCCTTCCAAAAACGAACATTATGGTTCCATTTAATTCGCGCACGAGTGATTGCCGCAATCTGTGCATCGGGGCTACTCAAAGTATTAGTAGGGGAGAAAGGTTCGCGCTTTGACCATTGGCCGTGAGATGAAATTGGCGACATAACGGCGCGAAACTCTGATGTCGACCGCTTACGCCAAGACTTGATAATGGAAGATTCATCGAAGGCAGCTAGACGATTTTTATCAATCACTACCACCATGCCCCATTGCAGCACGTCTGCATCGCTGGGAGTGAAGGTTGCACCGGTGCCCGTGCCAAGTAACTTGGAAAATGAAATCCCGGTGAACTTTCGGCTACGCAAGCGATCTATTGCCATACTCCAGAAGGCGAAGGGAATATTCTTGCGTTGAATCGAGAAAAAGTAGGCGACGGTGATGTTGGCGGCGCTTTCCATAGTTAAAGGATACCCATGCTGAAGAAGAAGTTGTTTGCAGAGTTTCTCGGGACAGGGACTCTTGTAGCCACAGTTGTGGGTTCTGGAATCATGGCTGCCAACATCAGTACAGATATCGGGATTCAACTAGTTATCAACACCATTGCTACAGTTTTTGTACTCTACATTCTAATTACTCTGCTTTCGCCAATAAGCGGCGCCCATTTCAACCCACTTGTCAGTGGAATTTCGTTCTTCCGCAAAGAACTCACTCTGTCGCAAACCTTGTGGTTTTTCTGTGCCCAAATTATTGGTGGATTTTCTGGAACAGTTTTGGCTAATCTCATGTTTGAGCTGCCAGCACTTGATCCATCGCAGAAAGTCAGAGACGGGAACCATCTACTTCTCGGAGAAGTTATCGCATCTGCAGGTCTCATTTTCATTATTTTTCTAGCTGTGAAGCAGGGAATAGACAAGAAGATTCCACGCCTAGTCGCAGCCTGGATTGGCGCCGCATACTTCTTTACCTCTTCAACTTCTTTTGCCAACCCTGCAGTGACAATTGCGAGAAGTTTTTCTAATTCATTCTCTGGCATTGATATTCAATCCGTCCCAGCATTTATTGCTGCGCAAATTATTGGAGCGACTCTTGGTTATATTTCTTTCAAATTTCTCACATCAAAATCTAGGTAAGGACAATAAATGAGCAAGCCAACCGTTCTCTTCGTATGTGTTCACAATGCGGGTCGTTCGCAGATGGCAGCAGGTTTCATGCGCGAGCTTGGTAAGGGGCGCGTTGAGGTTCTCTCTGCAGGTTCTGCGCCGAAAGATTCCATCAATCCTGTTGCAGTTGAAGCTATGGCTGAAATCGGCATAGATATTGCCAACAACACTCCCAAGGTATTAACACCAGAGGCGGTACAACAATCAGATGCGGTGATCACTATGGGTTGCGGCGATGCCTGCCCGTTCTATCCAGGAAAGCGATATGAAGATTGGGTTCTTGAAGATCCTGCGGGACAGGGAAT
The DNA here is from genome assembly GCA_041169865.1 of Actinomycetota bacterium. GTDB lineage: Bacteria > Actinomycetota > Actinomycetes > Nanopelagicales > Nanopelagicaceae > Planktophila. Next base: position 39,601 of record JBEEIL010000056.1, read on the forward strand.
TGAATCAGTTCGCGTAATTCGCGATGAGATCAAAGGTCGCGTTGAAAAGCTTCTCGCTGAGTTGCTTGCTTAGTCACCCACAACCATAGGCGTTGCGCCTGTACACGATTTGAGTTCTTCAAAACTTGTTGGATACACCGCATGCGGGTGTCCGGATGCAGCCCAGACAATTTCGTAGTCGTTGAGCGCCTCGTCTATTAGCGTTATCTCTGGTTTTGATATCCATCCAATAGGAGATACGCCACCTACAGAATATCCAGAAACCTCTTTTACATAGTTGGCATCTGCACGGCCAAGTTCTGCAATTCCTAAATTCTTAGCCACAAGATCAGTATCTACGCGATGGCGACCGCTGGTGATGATAAGCAGCGGATTTCCTGATGGAAGCCTGAAGATGAGTGATGATGCGATCTGACCAACTTCAATCCCAAGCCCGTTAGCGGCATCAACGGCCGTGCGTGCTGTGTCTGCAAGAATGTTGATTTCACCCTTTACTCCAAGAGCAGTGGCAGCCTCTTGAAAACGTCTGACTGCTGCCTTCTCCAGAATTCCATCCATATGCGAACTTTATGAGATAGCGTCGCTCCATGTCTTTGAGTGGGCTTACCAATTATGAAAGAGGTATCCGCGCTCGGAACGCTGTCTGGGCTGGGTTCTTCTTGCTGGGAATAACTGGCATGGCGTGGATTCCTAGAATTCCTGAAATTAAAACTTCTTTGGGCTTAAGTGATGGCCAATTTGGACTGGTACTTCTGGCAAGCACGCTAGGCGCAGTACCAGGTGCGCAACTTTCCGGACGTATCGTGCATATGTACTCCTCAAAGATTGTTGTACAAATTTCAGGAGTCACCTTGCCGTTAGGCGTAGGGATCATGGGCATTTCAGACTCAGTTCTCGCGCTATGTATTGGACTATTCATCTGCGGCTTTAGCGTTGCATTTATGGATGTGGCGCTCAATGGTCAAGCAGTTGCAATTGAAGAGCACACAAAAGGCCGCTGGATGTCGAGCTTTCATGGACTTTGGAGCGTTGGCGCTTTTTCAGCGGCTCTCTTAGGCGGTTTAGTTGCAAATCTAGTTTCGCCCAAAGTTAATCTGCTGGCGATTTCTAGCATCGCATTTCTTTCTTACTTTTGGGTCACATACAACTTACTTCCGCCTCATCTTGATGGACACCTGGGTGATGAAGGTGAAGAGCTTGAGTCAAAAGTGCCGCTGATCGGCAAAGAAGCAATGATTTTATGGGGCCTTGGTTTTGGTTTGATGTGCGCGCTCATTCCGGAAGGTGGTTCATTCGACTGGAGTGGAATTCTTTTACAAGATCATATGGATATTGGTAAAGGCCTAAATGCAGCAGCTGCGACAGTATTTTCACTAGCCATGATTGCTAGCAGATTGTTAGGCGATAGATTCTTCGAGATGTGGGGCCATGTAAAGACTGTGCAATACGGTGGAATTTTTGGTGGAGGAATCTGGGGACTTTCTCTCATCATCGGAATCCCACTTGCCGATTCTCATCAGATGGCGAGCTTGGTCATAGTGTGTATCGGTTTTGGTGCAGCAGGTTTTGGGATGGGCCCATTCTTTCCTGCTTTTAACTTAGCGGCAGCATCCATTCCTGGAGTTGCGCCATCGGTGGGGCTGGCCCGAATTGGAATTATCGCTATCGGCTCTTACTTTGCAGGCCCAACCATTATTGGTGGAATCGCTGAACTGACATCACTGCCAATCGCTTTTGCATTCCCGGTATTGCTGATGTTTGGTGCGGCATACCAATCACGTTTTATTAAGGTAAAGAAGCTCAGCCACGAAAATTAGAGTTAGGTTTTTACACCCAAGTCTGGGCAATCGTGAATATTGAGATGGCAAGCAAGAGATAAGCAAAGGCTTTGCGGAGCTTATCTTGCGGAGTTTTTGATGAATAGTGAGATGCAAATTGCGCAATTACTACAGCCGAGGCACCGATAAAAATTGGTATATGCCATTCAACGCTATCCCAAAGCGCGTGATGTCCTAGAAATGAAATGAATGAATTAAGCGCAATGATTAAGAGCGAAGTTCCAGCAGCGATTGCCGGGGGAGTTCCAAAGAAAAGTACGAGAACTGGGATTGCTAAGAAACCCCCACCGATACCAAAGAGCCCAGTGATGGAGCCGATTACCAGCGAAATCACAATCAGTACAGAGATAGGCATTCGCGTATGTTCGCTAAATTTCGGACTACGCAGCATTGATAGTCCGGCGAGGATCAGAACTGCGGCAAAGCCAGTCGAGATAAAGGAATCAGGCAAATCATCAGCGATTGTTGCAAAACCAATATTAGTTATTAGTCCCAGACCCACTATTACTAAGGCATCACGATAAAGAATCTGACCTTTGCGAGCTTTGGGAATGGCACCAGATGCCGCGGCGAGAAAGACGATGGCGAGGGCGGCAGTAGTTGCGCTCTTTGCGCCAAATCCAAATCCATACATCAGAATCGGCACAGAGAGCATTGCTCCACCTGCACCGACAAAACCAAGAACTGCGCCGATAGCGCTACCTGCAATAAGTGCGCCGAGTATTTCCATTACAGAATTGTGACAGTAGAAATAGGAAAGCCCCCCGATATCTCTACGTTTTGTAGAGAATCAAGAGGCTTTACCTACTATTTACTAAAAAGTTGCGTTAGATGTTAAAGAAGTTGAGCGTTCCAACGCTTGGTCCGAAGTCAGTAAGTGTTCCGGTTGCAATAAGTGCAAAGAGGATTAGCGAAGCTCCAGCAAGAGCGAGATCCTTATTGAAGGCAATCTGCTCATTCATCTTGGCAGTTGCATCTGTCTCTTTCCAGAAGTTGTGGAAGATAAATGCGGCAAGGATCAGAGTTACTGCAAGGAAGAGCGCTCCGAGATCAACCCAGAAACCAGCGATGATGTAGACGCCGCCAAGAAGGAAGAGGAGCCCTGAGATGAGTACGCCGAACTTTGCGGCTGGGAGCTTCTTGTACTTGGCATAGCCAGTCATTGCTTCAAGCTTGGCAAAGTGAGCGATACCTGATGTGACGAAGAGCGCTCCGAAGAGGATGCGTCCGATGATAAGAATTGCGTCCAAGTGTTTCTCCTATGGGTAGGGGTTTTCGTACGTGGGCGAGAATAGGAGAAAGTAGTTGAAATTTCAACTATCTACGCTCGCAACACGCGGGAGTTGCCCTTGTCAGCCCTCTGGCGTACTTTTCGAACATCTGTTCGAATATCCACACCTGCTCAGGGGAAGAGTAAAAAATGTCAGTCGAAAGAGCGTCAGTAAAGCCAGCAACACCTCACGTCATACCAGCCCACGATGTTCTTGCCGATGGAGGTCTTACCCCCATCGAATTCACCTTTCGCGGTAAACGTTTTCGTATCCATACAGTGCTTTCGCGATGGTGCGAGGCAGGTGGATGGTGGAATCGCATCAGCGATGGCAAGTTCCGCCCTGACGATCAAGCTCGTGCGCTCTGGAAAGTTGAGGCGGCCCCTATCGGTGCCCTGACAACATTTGAACTCGAACGCGATGAAGCAACAGGGCAGTGGATTATCAGGTCGTTGTAAAAGATGAGCTTTATCCATCTGCGAGTAGCAAGCGCCTACTCATTTAAATACGGAACCACACAACCACGCGATCTTGTAGCGCGCGCTGCAGAATGTGAGATGCCTGCGCTCGCACTTACTGATCGCGATGGTTTAGCTGGTGCAATCCGTTTTACTAAAGCAGCGGTAGCTCACGGTATCGCACCCATCATCGGCGTTAACCTAGCAATTCGTATTGGCGATACATCAGGTACTTTGCCACGCGTTACAGTCTTAGCACATAGCGATGGCGGTTGGCGCTCGCTGGTGCGATTAATGACTGGGCTGCAGATGAATAGCCCAGATCGCACACCTATCCTTACTCCAGAACTTCTTGAAAAGTTCAGCAGTTACACCACGCACTTGCATCTACTTCATGGACCCGAATCACCAATCTCGCAAGCGCTGACATCGCATCGCTTTGATGCTGCTCTAGAAATCTTTAATCAGACGCGAGATTTCTTTGCAGACCATGCCATCGAATGCGTTTCGCACTTAGCTCCTGGCAATGGACCGCGTTCTACCGCCCATGCTGCGCGCTCTCTTATCTTTGCGCGTGATAACGATATTGATGCTGTTCTCACCAATGCAGTACGTATGTGTTATCGGGATGATGGACCAGTAGCTGATGTTCTTGATTGTGCACGTCAATTAGTGCCGCTACATCCACGCCATGTCGAACGTCGCAACGCTGAAGCCTATTTAAAGAGTAGCGATGAGATGATCTCTTTAGCTGGTGAAATTGCACGTGCAGCTGGCGAACGCACACCACGCGCGCTTCTTGCGACAACGCGACAATGGGCCGAACGTGCAGTCTTATCTCCACAACGTGATATTGGTTTAGGAGGAATTCACTTACCTGAACCACATGTGGTGGGCGCTGATTCACCTGCTGGCATGCGCACTTTGCTACGGGCTCGCTCTGAGGCAGGTATTAATTGGCGCTACAACGACAGCGCCACAATCACACAAGCGCGTGCCCGACTCGATGACGAACTCGCCATTGTTGCAACCCTTGGCTACGAATCATATTTTTTAACAGTTGCAGATATCACTGATATGGCGCGCGCTGCGAATATTCGCGTTGCTGCACGTGGTAGTGGTGCTGGATCTTTAATCTGCCATCTTCTCGGAATCTCTGGCGTTGATCCAATGCAGCATGGCCTTCTCATGGAACGTTTCTGCTCGCCGCTACGACGAGCACTTCCTGATATTGATATCGATGTTGAATCTGCCAGGCGCCTTGAAATCTACGAGATGGTCTTTAAGAGATATGGTGCCCGTGATTGGAGCCAAGCTGGTTTGATATCGCGCTGCGCCACTGTTGCGATGGTTGATACCTACAGAGCGCGCCATGCCATCCGTGATGCTGGCGCTGCACTAGGTATGCCAGCGCTAGAGATTGATCTCCTTGCTAAATCAATGCCTCACATTCGTGCTGGCAATATTGAAGCGGCGCTGAACTCACTTCCTGAACTCAAGAATCTCAACACCTCTGCTCCCTTAACCCGAGCCACAATTGCACTTGCTGCTCGCCTGGATGGTCTACCTCGCCATTTAGCGATGCATCCCTGCGCGATGGTCTTATCCGATGCAGCATTTCTAGATCGCGCACCTGTCCAATTCAACGCCGGAGGATTTCCGATGGTTGAATTTGATAAAGATGACGTTGAAGATATTGGTTTACTGAAACTCGATATCTTAGGTGTGCGCATGCAATCGACTATCGCCCATGCTGTTCAAGAAATTAAACGCGTTGAGGGCGAGGAAGTTGATATTGATGCGCTTCCGCTTGATGATGCTGACACCTATGCTCTTATCCAATCAACAAAAACTTTAGGTATCTTTCAAGTAGAAAGCCCTGGGCAGCGCGAGCTTGTAGGCAAGTTAGAGCCACGTACTTTTAACGACCTCATCATCGATATCTCGCTCTTTCGGCCAGGGCCCGTAAAGAGCGACATGATTCGCCCCTTTCTTAATGCGCGCCACGGTTGGAATCTGGCACAAATCATTCATCCTGATTTAGCGCCGATCTTGTCTGAAACCGAAGGCGTTGTGGTCTTTCACGAGCAAGTAATTTCGATTATTTCGGTGATGACAGGTATCTCACTTGCTGCAGCTGATGAGAAACGCAGAGCTCTCGGAGATAAAGCAGGTCAGCAAGAAGTCTGTGATTGGTTCTTTCCTGCTGCTACCGAACGCGGCTATGAGTTAAAAGTTATTACTGAAATCTGGGATGTACTACGCGCCTTTGCATCCTTTGGATTCTGCAAGGCGCATGCTGCTGCCTTTGCGCTACCTACCTATCAATCAGCGTGGCTGAAAACTCATCACCCAGCAGCCTTTATGGCAGGAGTTCTCACACATGATCCAGGCATGTATCCAAAGCGACTCATGCTCGATGAGGTTCGCCAAATGGGGGTTGCGATAGCGCCTCTCGATATCAATAAATCCACAGCGGAATATCGGGTTGAACGCACACTTGATGGTGATGCTCTTCGACTAGCGCTTTCCTGTGTCGCTGGCATCTCTGAAAAAGAGATTGCATCTATTGTTCACGGCCAGCCTTATATAGACCTCGCTGATTTTTATCGCAGATCAGGAGCGTCAGTGCCGGTAACTGAGAACCTGATTATGACTGGCGCCTTTGATTCAATCCATGCACACCAACGCGATCTCTTGCTTCATTTGGCAGATTTACAGAAATCACCCGTAGCGCATCTTCCTGGATCGCAACTTAGCCTTGGGTTTGCACCCCCTGTATTAGAAAGTAGCGGTCTGCAACCACTCAACGTGGCCGAAAAGGTATCGAGCGAAATTACTCGTTTAGGAATGGATGTCACGCAACATATGCTCACTTTTTATGCGCCATTTCTCAACGCTATTGGAGCCGTGAAATCTTCTGATTTACTTTCATTACGATCTAATTCGACGGTACTTGTAGCTGGAGTCAAAGTTGCGCTACAGACCCCGCCAGTGCGTTCTGGGCGTCGCGTTATCTTCTTAACGCTCGATGATGGCTATGGATGTAGCGATTCAACGTTCTTTCCTGATGCGCAAGTTGATCACGCATCAACTCTCTATTCGACATCGCTACTTTTAGTACGTGGGCAGACCAGACGCACTGGCGCCCGCGGTATCTCTATCCGCGCAACCGCAGTATGGGATCTGCGCCTTGCCTACGAAAAATGGCGCAGCGTCCAAGAACAAGGAGTCCAAGGAGTCCAAGGAGACGAAAGAGGTAGTGTGGCGATATGACGGTCATCCTCCATGTAGATATGGATGCCTTCTACGCATCAGTTGCCGAGCTCGATCATCCAGAATACAAAGGTAAAGCTCTCGTTGTTGGCGCCGGAACACGTGGAGTAGTGCTCTCTGCAAATTACGAAGCGCGTAAATTTGGAATACGTGCAGCGATGCCAGTTGGTCGCGCAAAGAGAATAGCGCCACATGCCATCTTTATCGCACCCGAACATCATCGTTACTCTGAAATTTCAGAGCGAGTTATGGCGATATTTCAATCGTATACGCCACTTGTAGAACCCATTTCGTTGGATGAAGCCTTCCTGGATGTCACCGGATCACAGAAACTATTTGGATCAGGTCGCGAAATTGCCACAAAAATTCGTGCTCAAGTTGAAAAAGAAGAAGGCATTACCTGTTCTGTAGGAATTGCACAATCTAAGTTCATTGCAAAATTAGCATCTCAACATTGCAAACCAAATGGCATGTTGGAAATCAAGCCGGATCGCATCTTGGAATTTCTCCATCCACTGCCAGTGCGCGCCATCTGGGGAGTAGGTCCCAAAACGGCAGAATCTCTGGAGCGACTTGGGCTGCACACCGTTGCAGATATTGCGCATACTCCACGTGCCACATTGGTTCGCGCTCTTGGTGATGCGACAGGTGAATCGCTCTACGAATTGGCATGGGGGCGCGACTATCGCAATGTGATTCCAGATGAACCCGAAAAGAGCATTGGGAACGAAGAAACCTTTAGCGAAGATCTCGATAATCCAGAAGAAATCCTGCGCGAGTTTTTACGTATGACCGAAAAAGCTACAGCGCGACTGCGAGAACGCTCTCTCTTTGCTAAGACAATTAGTATCAAAATAAAATTTGCCGATTTCTCGTCTCTTACGAGAGCCAAGACAGTTCCGATTGCAATTGATAACACCCACGACACATATGAAATTGTGAAGTCGCTCTACCTTGCGCTTAAAAATGAGGGCGCACGAATTCGACTCGTTGGCGTTTCGCTCTCGAACTTACAAGAGGGCGCACCCGTTCAACTTGAACTCGGAGCACGTGAACGCGGCTGGCGAGAAGCCGATAGCGCGATAGACCGCGCAAAAGCGCGCTTTGGCAGGGGGAGCGTTCGTCCAGGCAGGCTTATTCGCGCCGAGAACGAGGATGAAGATGAATAACGTCCACCGATGTGCCTCTAAAAACCCATAAAGTGGCGCGCCAAGAAGTTCTGTTCTATTGTGTGAATATGCCACTTTCCGACCGTGAACGTCGCCTCTTAGCTGAGATGGAAGCCGCCTTAGCTACCGATGATCCACGCCTGGAATCACGACTAGCTGGCAATACGCTCACCCCGACAAAGCCACGCCTACCTCTTGGAATTGTCTCGATCCTTGCCGGAATCGCCATTCTCTTTACCGGCCTAGTCACCAAGACAACTCCACTTGGCGTTGCCGGCTTCCTTGTTGCCCTTGTAGGAGTCATCATCGTGGCTCGCTCTATCTCCTCCTTGGCTCAGCGCGCTCCACGCCAAAAGAGCGCTCGCACATCTCTCTCGGCCCGCTTGGAAGAGCGTTGGAATCGCCGCGACTTTGAACAGTAATCAGTAGCCCTTAGGCCTTTGTGAGCCCTGACCGATCTGGTCGGGGCTTTTTTCATTCCCGCCTACATCTGTGGGCAGAGGTGGGGCTACAAAGGGAGGGCTAGGGAAAAATATGGGGCAGGGTGGTGTAAAAAGGAGGAAAGTGGTGTAAAGTGGGGAATTGAGCGGGAAATTCACGCTCACGACCTTGGGGAAGGCGGTGGATTGAGATGTTTCTCGGTACTCATGAACCGCGCCTTGATGAGAAAGGTCGCCTAATCCTTCCCGCGAAATTCCGCGATGAACTCTCAGCTGGCCTAGTGATCACCAAAGGCCAAGAGCGTTGCCTCTATGTATTCCCTTCCTCTGAATTTGCAACGATCACCGAAACGTTGCGACAAGCGCCAGTTACAGCAAAGAGCGCTCGCGATTACCAGCGCGTGATGTTCGCTGGAGCGCACGATGAAATTCCTGACCGTCAAGGTCGCGTCACGATTCCACAAGGGCTGCGCACTTATGCGGGCCTTGAAAAAGAGTGCGTAGTTATTGGCGCAAATACTCGCGTGGAAATTTGGGATAGCGCGGCATGGAGGGAGTACCTCGCTGACCGTGAAAAGAGTTTTGCTGATGTCTCTGAGGAGGTTTTTCCGGGACTTTTTTAGAACATCAGCAAAAAATTTTTACAGATACAACTAAATAAAAATTACATAGAGCGCTCATTTGTGGCCACCGCCGACCTTTCCTTACTTGTTAGGCCGGCAACGACGTCCCTTCCCCGGCGTCGTTTTCGAAAAAGATCCGTCGGCCGGCGGTGACCAGAGATGAGCGCTCAGTCAATCGAATCTAGAAAAGAAATGCAGTAAAGAGTTAGAAATGGGGGAGAAGATGCAGCACATATCAGTCATGCGCGATCGTTGCGTCGAACTGCTTGCCCCTTCAATTTCTTCATCAGAAAAACCAGTCGTTGTTGACGCAACTCTCGGCTTAGGTGGACATTCTGAAGCGCTACTTTCTCGCTTCGAAAATCTTACTGTTATTGGCATAGATAGAGATCAGAGTGCGCTAGAAAAAGCAGCAGTACGTTTAACTCCATTCGGTAATCGCTTCAAAACAGCACATTGTGTCTTTGACCAAATTACAGAAGTAGTGCAGAGCTTTGGATATTCACACATTAATGGCGCCCTCTTTGATCTTGGTGTCTCATCAATGCAACTTGATGAAACAGAACGAGGATTTTCCTACTCTCAGGATGCACCTCTTGATATGCGCATGGATCGCAGCACTGGAATTACCGCATATGAAATTGTAAATACGTATGAACCTGGAAAATTAGTTCAGATTCTGCGCAATTATGGTGAAGAAAAATTTGCCACAAGGATTGTTGAAAATATCGTGAAGGCTCGGGCTAAAGCGCCACTTAATTCAACTATCGAACTTGCAACTTTGGTGAAAGAAAGTATTCCTGCTGCCACGCGTCGTACCGGTGGTAACCCAGCAAAGAGAACTTTTCAAGCACTTCGCATTGAAGCCAATGATGAACTTGGTGCAATAAGAAGGGCGCTACCTCAAGCTCTCAATCTTCTAACAATCCATGGCCGCTTGGTTGTTATGTCATTTCAATCACTGGAAGATCGCATAGTTAAAGAAATTTTCATGGAGGCATCTACTTCAAAGAGCCCACGAAACCTTCCAATTGAACTACCTGAATTCGCCGCAAAGTACTCCCTGGTCTTCCGCTCTAGCGAAACGCCAACACAGGCTGAACTAGATGCGAACCCACGTTCTGCTTCGGTGCGATTGCGAGCAATCGAAAGGGTGGCTGCGTAATGGCCAACATGACAGCTCGCTCAATTCACAGTGCGCCGCAGTTAACGAGTGCGCGAAAAGTCGTTTCTAATCGCACAGCGGAAATTATCTCTGGCATCTTTCCTGATATTAGTTCTGGCGCAAGAGCCACTCATAAATACTTTGCCACATTCCTTACAGTTGTGAGCGCACTTGGTTTTCTTGTGCTGCTTGGAATAAATACCCTCTTAGCCAAAGATGCATTCACTCTTTCGGAGCTTAGAGTTGAAGCTAAGCAAGTAGCTGATCAACGTGATGCTATCAATCGAGCAATCGATAACTTTGAGGCTCCTGAAAATCTAGCAGCAGCTGCTGCTGCATTAGGAATGCGCCCATCAGAGACCCCGGTATTTCTTAATCTTGCACCTGCAGCGGATGTGACAAATGGGTAATCTGCTGCTTTCAAAGTCTCGCATCAAAGTACTTATCCTCTTTGCTGTCTTTCTCTTTGCACTTCTTGCAGCGCAGCTTGTGAGAGTTCAAGTAATTCAAGCAGCCGAGTATCAGAGTAAAGCCTCTAATGAGATGCAACTGACGAGGACTATCCCTGCTCCACGTGGAGACATTACTGATATCAATGGAATTACCTTTGCCCGCAGCGTATCTGCAATCACAATCGTTGTGGATCAAACGCTGATTTCTGATCCAGTAAGAACCGCTAATTTTGTGGCCCCAATCTTGGGATTACCTGTAGAAGATGTTCAGGAGAACATCACTGGAACGCGTCGCTACTCAATTGTGCTCAAGAATGGTCGCCCTGCTCTCTGGGATCGTCTCACCAAAGAAATTTACGAACATAACAAGGCGCTGCGCAAAGAGGAGCTAGATAAGCGAATCATTGGATTCTTCCCAGAACGTTCCTATATTCGTGAATATCCATCAGGTTCGCTTATCTCATCACTCGTCGGATTTGTGCGTGCTGATGGCGTTGGTGCGACTGGTTTGGAATCTAGTCTCAACTCCGTGATCACAGGCGTCGACGGCCGATACTCATTTGCAAATGGTTATGGGGCTGAGATTCCAGGTTCACAGCGCGAGATTGTTGCCGCCAAAGCTGGAACGAGCGTGCGATTGACTATTGATCGCGATGTTCAGTGGGTGGCTTCAGAGGCAATCGCTGAAGCTGTCAAAAGCTCTAAAGCGGCTAGCGGTACGGTCATTGTGATGGATCCTCGCACAGGAGAAATAGTTGCCCATGCAACGGCTCCAACTTTTAATCCGAATAACACAAAAGATGTTGACTTAAATTTAATGCGCAATCCGTCTGTGCAAGATGTTTACGAACCAGGTTCGACCGGAAAAGTTATGACTTTGGCAGCAGCTCTTGAGGAGAAAACTGTTTCTCCAACTACGGTTTTCTCTGTTCCGTATGCGCTAAAGCGGGGCGGTTCGGTATTTCACGACCATGATAAGCATCCAGTTCAGCGCTTGACGACATCTGGAATTTTGGCTGTTTCCAGCAACACCGGAACAATTAAAGTTGGCGAAACGATTAGTAATGACACTCTCTATTCTTACTTAACAAAATTTGGAATAGGTTCTAAGACCGGTTCTGGACTTCCTGGTGAATCTGCGGGTATTTTGCCAAAGGTTGAAAATTGGTCAGGAACCACCGCCCCAACAGTTGCCTTCGGTCAGGGATATTCATTAACTGCGATGCAAGCGACTAGTGTTTTTGCCACTATTGCAAATAATGGAATCCGCGTCTCTCCAACAGTTATCGCTGGCACCCGCGATGTGTCAGGTCATTTCACGCCAAGTGGTAATAGAACGACCACCCGAGTCATCAGCGAAGATACAGCTCGCAAATTGAGATTAATGATGGAAAGCGTTGTAACTCCAACAGGAACTGCACCGTCAGCAGCAATTCCGGGTTATCGAGTTGCAGGAAAGACTGGAACCGCCTGGCGCTATAACGATAAGACAGGGGGATATAACGGCTACACCGCATCATTTATTGGTTTTGCCCCCGCTGATTCACCTCGATATGTCATCAGCGTAACCATCCAAGATCCGCGCAATGGTTATTACGGTGGAGTATTAGGTGGGCCTGTTTTCAAAAAGGTAATGACTTTTGTGCTTCAGAGTAAACACGTTGCACCAACTGGCACCAAAGTGATGCCGGTCGCCCTCAATCAAAAAGATTTGACTCGCCTCAAGGCGACCCAAGTGAGTGCCGAAAAATCTAAGGCGAAGTCACAATGATCCGCCCAATTGCAGAATTCACAGCACGATTGCAAGATGCGGCGCAACTGCTTGGAGCAACACCTGCAGATTTAGACGTTACCTTTAGCGGGGTTGCTCACAGTGATAACGATGTTGAACCAGGTGATCTCTTTCTTGCAATTCCAGGTGCGAAATTTCATGGCGCCGAATTCATTCAGAAAGCAAAGGCCAAAGGGGCAGTTGCAGTAATTACTGATGCAGCGGGCAAAAAACTAGATTCATCTCTTCCAACCTTAGTTGTCAGTGATGTTCGTATCGCTGGCGCACTCGTAGCCGCATCTTTGTATAGATATCCAACACGCGATTTAGTAAGCGTGGGAATCACTGGGACAAATGGAAAGACAACAGTTTCTACCTTGCTATACCAAATCTTTCAAACCATCGGACGAGAAACAGGCTTGATTGGAACTGTGGATACTCGAATTGGTGCAGAGCGTTTAGATAGCAAGAGAACGACTCCCGAGGCACCTGAGCTGCAAGCACTGGCTGCAGTTATGCGCGAGCGACATGTAAGAAATTTGGTAATGGAAGTATCTAGCCACGCGTTGAGCATGGGACGAATGAAGGGCTCCCATTTCTCAATCGCAGCGTTTACCAATCTCAGCCAAGATCACTTAGATTTCCATAAGGATATGGAGTCCTATTTTCAAGCAAAAGCATCACTCTTCACTAATGAATATGCAGATTCAGCGTTCATCAATATTGATACGCCATATGGCGTTCGATTAGCAGAAGAATCAACGCTCCCAAGAACTTCACTCTCACGCTTTAATACAGATGCAGATTGGCACTTTGCAGCTCTCGAACCTACTCATCGGGGGATAGATTTTTCAATTAGGGGTGCAGGTGGAATCTTGATTGAATCTCACTCACAATTGCACGGTAACTACAACGCAGATAATTTGTTATTAGCTCTGGCATTGGCTTTTGAATGCGGCGTAGACCCTCTCGAATTAGCAGCAATCGCTCCACAGTTAACTGGCGCTGTAGGTCGTCTAGATTCTGTGCTCCTTGGTCAGCCATTTAAAGCCTTCGTTGACTACGCACACACTCCGGATGCAGTCACAAATGTCCTACAAGCCGCTCGAGATTTCACACAAGGAAAAATCATTGCCGTACTCGGTTGCGGCGGAGATCGAGATGCTGCAAAACGCCCACTCATGGGCGCAGCTCTTACAGCTGGTGCAGATGTTGCGATTTTTACAAGCGATAATCCACGCTCGGAAAAACCTGTGAAGATATTAAATGAGATGACTGCTGGAATTGAAATAGCAAGCCCATCATGCATCGTTGAAGATCGGGCGGAAGCAATTGCCCACGCCGTTGCCTTGGCAGCTGAAAATGACACAATATTGGTACTCGGAAAAGGACACGAGCAGGGGCAGGAGATAGCTGGTACAACGTATCCATTTGACGATCGACGTGTCTTGGCAAAAGCAATTGAGGGGCGAGCATGATTGCGTTACCAGCATCCACAATCGCCAAAATTGTTGGCGGAAAACTTGTTGGAGAAGATGTAACGGTCATTGCTAATCCAGTCATTGATTCAAAATCTGCAACTTCTGGTTCGCTTTTCATCGCCATCAAGGGAGAACGAGTAGATGGCCACGATTTTGTATCTGATGCCAATTCTCGTGGCGCAGTAGCTACAATCGCCGAACGTTCGGTGCCTGGTACTCATATATTGGTGACAAATTCAATTGTCGCCCTTGGGTTATTGGCCCAAGAGATCCGTAACCGTTTAAATAATTTGACTGTTATTGGCATAACTGGTTCGCAAGGAAAAACGACCACAAAAGAGTTGCTTTCATCAGTGTTGTCCAGCGTTGCTCCGACGGTTGCACCGCAAGGAAATTACAACAATGAAATTGGTGCGCCGTTATCAATCCTGCAATGTGATGAGAAGACTCGTTACTGCATTGTGGAGATGGGTGCTCGCCACAAAGGGGATATTGCACATCTTTGTAAGATCGCCCAACCTGATGTGGGAGTTGTGTTAAAGGTAGGGACCGCCCACTTAGGTGAATTTGGATCACGGGCCGCAATTGCTGAAACCAAATCTGAACTCATTTCTTCACTTCGCCCAACAGCCGTCGCGATTCTTGGGCAATACGATGAATTCACTCCGCAGATGTCGCGTCTTCACCAAGGACGTGTCGTAACTTTTGGTGAAAAGAGTGGATGTGAAGTACGCGCAACAGATGTAGAAGTTCGCGAAGGTCGTGCCCATTTTGATTTGGTAACACCTGAAGGTCGAACCACTGTAGGTTTACGGATTGTCGGTCTCCATCAAGTTGCTAATGCGCTAGCTGTAGCCGCAATAGCGTCTGTACTTGGCTTGACCTTGGATCAGATTGCGGGTGGGCTATCTACAGCTGAATCCAAGGCGAAATGGCGTATGGAAATCCATGAGATCGATTCACTTGTTCTCATCAATGATTCTTACAATGCCAGCCCTGAGGCAATGTCAGCTGCGCTCTCAACTCTTGTCCACTTTGCGCAAGAACGCGGTGGTGAGGCATGGGCATTTCTCGGAAAAATGCATGAACTCGGCGAGTCATCCGCACAAGATCACGCGGCTATTGGCACCCTTGCCTCAGAACTTGGAATTGATCACCTTGTCTGCGTTGGTGCGCCGGAGTACGCCCAATTGGTACCAGCAGATAGCGCAACTCTGGTGCATCTTTTCGCAAGTAAGGAGCAAGCAGCCACCATGGTGGCGAATATGAATAAGGGAGATGTCGTGTTGGTCAAGGCATCTCGTTCTGAAAAATTTGAAGATTTGGCAGAAATGATTACCAAGTCATGGATCCAACGTAGTAACGAGATTGCCGATAGCGAATGAAACTTATATTGATCGCTGGGGCGCTTGCGCTGTTCTTCTCATTGTTTGGCACTCCGGCGCTTATTAAGGCTCTCGCACGACGTGGCTATGGTCAATTTATTCGAGATGATGGACCCTCTACTCACCACACAAAACGTGGCACACCAACTATGGGTGGAATCATTATCATTTTTGCAACTATTGGAGCATATTTATTAGCGCATTTAATTACCCAAAAGGCAGTGACGGTTTCAGCAATTCTCATCATTGGCTTGGTTCTGGGACTTGGATTTGTCGGTTTCTTAGATGACTATCTCAAAGTTTCGCGCCAGAATTCCCGTGGAATTAGCGGTAAGCAGAAGATTTTTGGTCAAGTTTTCTTCGCCTCAGTATTCGGGTATCTCGGTTTGCAATTTCCGGACTCTGATGGCTTAACTCCAATTTCCCAAAACCTATCAACTGTACGCGACACAGGAATTTCGCTGGGTGTAGTTCTTGTCATTATCTGGATTGCATTTATGGTGACGGCAACAAGCAACGGCGTAAATCTCACTGATGGTTTGGATGGTTTAGCAACTGGTGCCTCCGTCATGACCTTCCTAGCCTTCGTTCTCATTGGTGTTTGGGAATTTGGTCAGAGCTGTGCTGTGAACGCTTCTCCCAACTGTTATAACGTGCGAGATCCGCTTGATTTAGCAGTTTTGGCGGCAGCATTTGCCGGATCGTGTACCGGATTCTTATGGTGGAACGCATCACCAGCAAAGATTTTCATGGGCGATACAGGTTCGCTTGCTCTGGGTGGCGCACTTGCGGGATTGGCAGCTTCATTGCGCGTAGAACTGCTCTTAATTCCTCTTGGCGGATTATTTGTCATCATCACACTTTCAGTTGCTCTCCAAGTTATCTTCTTTAGAGTTACCGGCGGCAAACGACTCTTTAAGATGGCGCCATTGCAACATCACTTTGAACTGATGGGTTGGGGAGAAGTAACCATTGTTCTGCGCTTCTGGATTATCGCTGGATTATGCGTTGCTCTTGGTTTGGGCCTGTTCTATACCGATTGGGTAGCAAGTTAGAGCCCTCATGGCACAAGATCTATATAAGAATCTCAGCGGTCTAAAAATTTGTGTTGCCGGAGCCGGTGTCACAGGAATTGCAGTGGCGCGAAGCCTTTCGAAACGTGGAGTAGAAGTAGTCTTATTAGACGAAGCCAAGATTACCCATGAGGAATTTCCGATAGTCCACCCGAATTCAATTTCTATTTCAGATTTCGATCGGCTGTTGGTCTCACCCGGCTGGAAAGAGAGCCATCCAATTGTTATGGCGGCCCGTGCGGCCGATGTTCCGATTATTAATGAAATTGACTATGCCTGGAGCATTAAGAAGCCACATCAAAAGTGGATCAGTTTGACGGGAACAAATGGAAAAACATCAACTGTTGAATTGACAGCCAAAATGCTACAAGCTGGTGGCCTCAGTGCTATTGCTTGCGGAAATGTCGGAACGACAGTTATAGATTCAGTTGAATCCCAAGAAGATTATCAATACTTAGTTTTGGAACTGTCGTCATTTCAATTGCATTGGATGGAAGACGCTTCCTTTATTGCGGCGGCAATACTCAATATTGCCCAGGACCACATCGATTGGCACGGCAGTTTCGACCAGTACGCTGCCGATAAAGTGTCAATTCTCGATCGAGCAACGACGGCAATTCTCAATGGAGAGGATGGAGAAATTGTTACTCGTGTTGCGCACTGGCAGGGACAGAAAGTTTTTTTCTCACTTGATACGCCAGGCCCTGGTGAGATTGGAATTGTTGAAGAACTCTTAGTAGATAGGGCATTTGTTCCCAATCCTCAGGAAGCGGCCATGATTGCAGAGTTGACCGAAGTGAAACCCACGGTTCCACATAGCGTTGCAAATACCCTTGCTGCATCGGGTCTTGCGCTATCTGTGGGTGTATCTCATGAAGCCCTGCGATCAGCAATCATTGAATTTACCCCTGGTCGCCATCGCATTGAAAAGATTTTAGAGAGAGATGGAATCTCTTGGATCGATGACTCCAAGGCTACTAACCCACATGCCGCATCTGCCTCAATCATGTCGGCACTTTCTGTGATCTGGATTGCCGGTGGCTTGGCAAAGGGTGCCGCGATGGGTGATCTCATTGAAAATATCAAGGCAAGGGTCCGTGTTGCAATTCTGATTGGCGAAGATCGCGAACTTATTGCCAAAGAGCTGCAAGAACGTGCACCTCATATCACTGTAGAGATAGTTGAAGCGCCAAGCGATTATCACAAAGGTGGAGATAGTAATTCTTTAATGGAACAGGTGGTCCGTGTTGCCAAAGCAAAGGCGGTCTCAGGTGACACAGTATTGCTCGCTCCCGCTTGCGCTTCAATGGATCAATTTCTTTCTTATGCAGATCGCGGAGATAGATTTAAGAAAGCTGTAGAGAAAGTAGTCGAAAATGGCAACTAAAATCCAAAAAAGCTTTCTTTCTCAACCAGTAAATCATTTCTACATGTTGATTGTGAGCACGATTGCTCTTACCTTATTGGGAATCATCATGGTTTTTTCTGCTTCAACAATCCACGCAATTGATACCAAAGGCAGTGCGACTTCGATTGTTATCAGACAGATTCTCTTCGCTTTACTTTCATTTCCAATTGCCGCCTATCTCACTCGTTTAACCGTCGCACAATGGAATTTATTGGCGCGCTTTGGACTTTCATTATCAATTCTAATTCTCGGAATCTTGCTTATTCCTGGTGTAGGTAAAACTGTCAATGGAAACACTAACTGGATAGATCTCAAGATTTTCGACATCCAGCCAAGCGAATTTGCAAAGTTTATGATGATTCTGTGGGCTAGTCGTCTCTTGGCCCGCAAGGAATCTGCGGGAAGATTTGATGCCAATGTTCTTGCGCTTCTAGGGCCGGGTTTTCTCATTGTCATGGGGCTCGTAATGGTTGGGCGCGATTTGGGTACCACATCAGTGATAGCCGCAATTTTGGCAGGAATGCTCTTTGTGTCGGGTATTCAACTTCGTATCTTGGGATGGGCAACTGTTGTTGCTGCGCTATTTCTGGCATTTTTCATCGCAACTTCAGATTATCGAGCTCAAAGATTTCTGGTCTTTCTAGATCCTTTTGCGCCCGAAGATTACAGATTTGCTGGCTGGCAACCCGCACATAGTTTGTTGGGATTGGCTTCCGGAGGAATTTTTGGCGTGGGGTTAGGTGGCAGCCGACAGAAATGGGGAAATCTTTCTCAGGCTCATACTGATTTCATCTTATCTGTCATCGGTGAAGAGCTTGGTCTTGTTGGAACTGTCACGGTACTCATTCTGCTAGTAACTCTCATTTATTCAATCTTTAGAATTGCCTTGCGAGCCAAAGAGCCGATGATTCGTTATGCATGTTCTGGAATTGCTTGCTGGTTTTTAATTCAATCATTTCTCAATATTGGTTCAACTACGAGCGCTCTACCCGTTGTAGGCGTCACGCTTCCTCTTGTTTCTTACGGAGGTTCGGCGTTAGTTGCAACTTTATGCGCTATTGGATTCGTCGCCGGTGCTGCGCTGAGAGATCCAGAAGTTCGCACGGAAATCATGAAGCGAAAAAGAAAATGACTCGCGTTATCTTTGCTGGAGGTGGAACTGCAGGACATGTCGAGCCAGCTCTAGCTGTTGCACGTGCGTGGCAAAAAGCTCACCCTGACTCAGAGATTGGCTTTCTTGGAACTCACTCTGGGTTAGAGGCGACGCTGATTCCTGCAGCAGGTTTCCAAATTTCCTACATTCCTAAAGTCGCAGTTCCACGACGAATCTCACCAAAGCTTTTGGTGCTGCCTTACTCCTTAATCAAATCAATAAGAGAGTCAATGAAAGCGCTATCTGGATCGGATTTAGTCGTTGGATTTGGGGGATATGTCTCAGCGCCTGCCTATTTAGCGGCCGCATTGTTGCGGATTCCCTTTGTTATTCATGAAGCAAACGCAAGACCAGGCATAGCAAATCGGTTGGGAGCGTTATTGACGCCATATTGCGCTGTATCGCATCACATCACGAGTGGAACACTCAAGAAATCGCGATTGACTGGATTGCCGCTGAAAGAGAACATTGTGCAATCCTTTTTTTCTGCGCAAAAGGATTGGAATTCAGCGCGAGCACAGGCCAAGCGCTCCTTAGGTTTTTCCGACAGTAGTCCATTGATTTTTATCTTTGGAGGATCCCAGGGATCTGAGGCCATCAATAGAGTCATAGCCCAGGTTCAGGGTTCACTGACACAACGGGGAATTAACATCTTGCACGGGGTGGGAGCGCACAACGTGACACCGCAATCAAGTGAACGATATAAGGCGCTTAATTACATCTCAGATATGGCCACCGCTTACTTGGCCGCGGATCTCGTCATCTCGAGAAGTGGTGCTGTTACTTGTGCCGAGGTGAATTCACTAGGTCGATATGCCCTCTTCATTCCACTGCCTATAGGAAATGGAGAGCAGCAGCTCAATGCCAGTTCGCTCATTGCACAAGGTCGAGCGGAAACTCTCTCTCAGCCAAACTTCAATCAAAATTGGTTACTAGAGAATATAGAACGGCTCCTGTTAAAGAGTAGTGAAGCGCCCGTTTCAGGGTCACCACTTGATATTGAGGCTGCAGCTAAGATTGTAGAAATTATGCACACTGCTCTCTCTGGAGGTAGGTAAGTGGAATCGCTGCAAGGCAAGAAGATCCACTTTATTGGAATCGGTGGTTCCGGTATGAGCGGTCTTGCTCGGATAGCCCTCTCCGATGGAATCACTGTCAGTGGCTCTGATTCCAAAGATTCATCAGTTCTCTCCGCTCTCATTGCACTTGGGGCAACCGTTTACACATCTCACGAAGCTGCGAATGTTGACGGCGCAGATGTCGTTATCTATTCGACTGCGATTCCAGCGTCCAATCCAGAAATGGCATATGCGATTGAACGTTCCATCCCGATCCTTACTCGCGCGCAAGCGCTAGCTTTGCTAATGAAGGGATCTCGCAGTATCGCTGTCGCTGGAACTCATGGGAAAACAACGACTTCATCAATGTTGACAGTCGCTCTACAGGCTTGTGGAGCGGATCCCTCTTTTGCAATTGGCGGAACGTTGATGGCTTCAGGAAGTAATGCTCATCGAGGTACGGGAGATTTCTTCGTTGCAGAAGCTGACGAATCTGATGGTTCTTTCGTGGAGTACAAGCCCCTTGCTGCAATCGTGACCAATATCGAACATGATCACGTGGATTTCTTTCACACGCCTGAGGCAGTGACTGAGGTATTCGATTCCTTTGCAGCCACCATTTCACCAGAAGGTTTTCTTGTTTATTGCGCAGATGATGCAGGCGCTAGACGCCTCGGTGAGTCCAATCTCGCTTGTAAGACAATTTCTTATGGAACATCTGAAGGTGTTGACTTAGCTCTCGATCAGATTTCTCTGCAGGCGATGGGCGCTTCTGCCCGTGTTATGTGGAAAGGTCGCGCCGTTGGTTCGCTGGAATTGAAGGTGCCAGGTAAACATAATCTTCTGAATGCCGCAGCCTGTTTAGCCATGGGTATGGCTCTGCAACTACCAATACATCAGCTCCTCGAAGGCCTCCACCACTTTAGAGGGGCAGGGCGTAGGTTCGAACTTAAAGCTACAGTGCATGGAATTCGAATCATTGATGACTACGGCCATCACCCTACAGAAATTCGCGTGACGCTAGAAGCCGCACGTCGTTATGCAGGCGATGGAAGAGTGCTTGTCATTTTTCAACCACACCGTTACTCACGTACTCAAGCCTTCCTGGATGAATTTGCTACAGCGCTGGATTCAGCAGATGACGTGACCTTGCTAGAAATCTACGCAGCAAGTGAGAAACCAATTCACGGAATCACATCCGAACTTATAGCTGCAAAAATGGAACGAGGTTGCTATCTGCCGAATTTCGTCCAAGCAGCAGATCGAGTCATTGAGTTAGCGCGTCCTGGTGATGTTGTCATAACTCTCGGCGCTGGGGATGTTAATTCTCTCGCACCGATAATTGCCGAAGGGTTGAGCCGACGCTTTGGCTAAGAAATCAACTTTTCCAATTGTAGTTTCATTTGCAATAGCTGGGTTTGGTGCACTCGCATATATATTGGCATGGTCATCCTTCTTTACAGTCTCTACCGTCTCTATCAGCGGTGCTCCTACTAGTGCAAGCAAAGCGAGTATTTCTAAAGTTGTCGATGTGCAGATTGGAGATAAGTTAGCCAGAGTCGAACCTAGAGCGATATCGTTGCGAGTCTCCGATATCGAGTGGGTAGAAGATGTGGAGATTTCACGCAGGTGGTTCTCCGGTGAAGTTCAAGTGGCCGTCACCCCCCGAACACCAACTGCCTTCTTCAATAATCAAGTTCTTGATGCATCAGGAAAAGTCTTCTCACTCCCTGGCTTTCAAGGTAAGAATTTGCCTCGAGTGAGCGCATCAAGCCCACAATTGGGGTTGGTGGCAATTGATCTCTTTCAGAGCCTGCCCAATTCAATCAAGTCTGATGTGCTCAACTTTGCGGCCTACAACGAATCTAATTTTTCGCTGAGAATATTTCGACAGGAGCGCGAAATTCAGATTCTGTGGGGCGCAAATGACCAAAACGAGTTGAAAGCTCAGGTAATTGACGCACTTCTTGCATTGCCAGAAAATAAAAAAGTCCGGCGCATCGATGTAAGTGCTCCACACGCACCTATCGTTAAATAGTTCGCCTCATTGCACTCTGTTCAAGAATTAAGAAGTAAAAAATTAGTTCGTGGCGGTCTTTGATTACAAGGACCATTGCGCATAAGTTGCCGCAATCAAAGAGAGTAGAAATGTAATTCTCAAGTTGAGGTTTACAGTTCTAAAGGGGGACTCACGTGGCTGCACCACAGAATTACTTAGCTGTCATCAAGGTTGTTGGAATTGGCGGCGGCGGAGTAAACGCAATCAATCGCATGATTGATGTTGGATTAAAAGGCGTTGAGTTCATTGCAATCAATACAGATGCGCAACATTTGTTAATGAGTGATGCAGATGTCAAATTAGATATCGGACGCGCATCTACAAAAGGTTTGGGCGCAGGTGCTGCTCCCGAAAAAGGTCGTCAAGCAGCAATTGATCACACTGAAGAGATTGAAGAAATCTTACGTGGCGCAGATATGGTTTTTGTTACTGCTGGCGAAGGTGGCGGTACAGGTACTGGCGGTGCACCAATCGTTGCAAAAATTGCACGTGATCTCGGTGCGCTCACGATTGGTGTTGTTACAAAGCCATTCTCTTTCGAAGGAAAAATCCGTACGCGTCAGGCAGAAGAGGGAATTGAACTTCTCCGCGAACAAGTAGACACACTCATTGTGATTCCAAATGATCGACTTCTTGCAATTTCAGATCGTGCAATTACAGCAGTTGATGCCTTTAAGAGCGCCGATCAAGTTCTCCTCTCTGGTGTTCAAGGAATTACAGAAATCATTACTCAACCTGGTTTGATTAACCTCGACTTCGCAGATGTGAAGACAGTAATGACTGATGCCGGATCGGCTCTTATGGGAATCGGATCTGCACGCGGTGAAAATAGAGCAACTCGCGCAGCGGAACTGGCAATTTCTAGCCCGCTATTGGAAGCTTCGATTGACGGGGCTATGGGTGTTCTACTCTCGGTTGCAGGCGGTTCAGACTTGGGACTCTTTGAAATCAATGAGGCGTGCGAGCTCGTTCAAGCAGCTGCTCATCCTGATGCTCGGATTATCTTTGGTACCACCATTGATGATGCCCTTGGCGACGAAGTTCGCATCACTGTGATTGCCGCTGGTTTTGCTGGCGGTGAGCCAAAGAAAGTCGAGATGCCGGTAATCAACGCTAGCACTTTGGGTGGCGTCGCTGATCCTATTCCGGCAAATGATCCGCTCTCGGTAGCGCTTGATCTTGAAAGCACTACACCTCGTAAGAGGATTACATTTGAAGAATTGGTTTCAGAAGACGAAATTGATGTACCAGACTTTATGAAATAAATGGGGTATCGATTTACCAATCGCACCGGTGGAGTAAGCACCGGTGCGTTTTCTTCTCTCAATTTAGCTCTGCACGTTGGAGATGACCCAAAAGATGTCAATCAGAATCGTGCCCTGCTTGCACGTGAGATGGGCGAGCATCAATACATGAATCAAGTTCATGGCAATCGCACGATGATCATTGAGACCGTATCCGAAGAGGCTCCCACTGCTGATGCGCTTGTGACTGGAATTCCTGGAGTACCTATTGCAGTGATGGTGGCGGATTGCATTCCGCTTCTACTCTCATCTGATGTTGCAGTTGCTGCTGTGCATGTTGGGCGAAGAGGGCTGATGAATTCGGTGGCGCTCAATGCGCTGGTTGCCATGCGTGAGATTGGCGCTCAAAAAGTCTCGGCGATTATCGGCCCCTCTATCTGTGGCCGCTGCTATGAAGTATCTGAAGAGATATTTCAAGAAGTTTCCACGGCATTTCCTCTAGCTGCTTCGATAACAGAAACAGGTTCTCGCGCTCTGGATTTACCCAGAGCGCTGAGCGCAGTTCTCATCGCTGAAGGTGTTGAGGTCATTGATGAGCATTCATGCACAGCAGAAGATGAGGATCTATTTTCATACCGTCGTGATGGAGTGACCGGTCGACAGGCAGGGATAATCTGGTTATGAGCCGCAGCGAAGAGTTGGCTGAGAATCTTCGGGCCGTACAGAGCCGGATTCCTTCACATGTAACCCTGATTGTTGTCACAAAAACTTATCCCGTCAGCGATGTTCTTATTCTTAAAGAGCTAGGGGTTGAGAACTTCGGTGAGAATCGCACCGAAGAAGGTGAAGAAAAAGCTGCGGCCGTGCCTGCAATCTGGCATTTCCAAGGAGGCATACAGAGCCGCAAAATTAAAGATATTGTGAAATGGGCTGATGTCATTCATTCACTAGATAGCGCTGATCATGCTCAGAAATTAGGGCAGCGTGCGCTACGGCCGTTAGAAGTATTTGCGCAACTATCTCTTGATGGAGACCCAGATAGAGGGGGAGTTGTTGAATCAGAATTGTCTGCACTTGCGGCGGCGATTTCTTCTGAACCCCAGCTTATTTTGAAGGGGTTGATGTGCGTTCCACCGGTACATTCTGATCCCATCGAATCCTTTGCAAAGATACAGAAGGTTCACCAGAGATTTTTACAGGAATTTCCTAAGGCGCAATCACTCTCTGCGGGGATGTCGGGGGACTTTGAAGTGGCTATCGACCATGGTGCGACACATATCCGGGTAGGTAGTTCAATCCTCGGCTCTCGCACCTACCGCTAGTAATCTAGGACTTATGTCAGCACTCAATAAAATGATGGGCTTCCTTGGTCTCGTCGATACCGATGAAGAGGCCGCCGTTGCACAGACACCTGCGCGCACTCCAGCAACTCGCGCAACTCGTGATCGCAGCGGAGTGACAGTTCTAGGTTCACACTCAACACCAGCTGTTGCAGCTCCCACACAACCTGCACTTCTTGAGGATTCATCTTCATACAACATCATCACTTTGCAGCCTCGTTCTTATTCTGAAGCGCGCAAGGTCGGTGAGTACTACCGTGAAGGAAATCCAGTCATTATCAACCTTGATGACATGGAAGAAGGAGAACGTAAGCGTTTAGTGGACTTCGCCAGCGGTTTGGTCTTTGGTCTACATGGCCGAATTGAAAGAATTAGCTTAAAGGTGTTCTTACTTTCGCCAGCAAATGTCAATGTAAGTAATGAAGATAAGACCGCCGCACAGGCTTCATTCTTCAACCAGAGTTGATTAACTAGATGCTCGAATCAGTCCTCGTCCAACTCATCGGACTCTTTAAGTTAGCTCTCTTCGCGCGAATCATTATCGATTATGTACGGATGTTTGCGCGAAACTGGCGCCCAAATTCTTTCTTACTGGCAGTCTTTGAAATTGTTTATTCAATTACTGATAGACCAATGAGATATGTCCAGCGCTTTGTTCCACCACTTCGCATTGGTGGGGTTGCGCTAGATCTCTCATTCATCGTTCTGCTCATTGCAGCCAATATTGCTCAGGCCGCTATTCGCATTATTCTCTAGCTACTTTTCTCTAGAGATACTCCAACGCCCAACTC
Source organism: Actinomycetota bacterium (assembly GCA_041169865.1). Lineage (GTDB taxonomy): Bacteria > Actinomycetota > Actinomycetes > Nanopelagicales > Nanopelagicaceae > Planktophila. The sequence continues at coordinate 65,056 of JBEEIL010000056.1, forward strand.
ATTTTCTTCTGCGCCAACATTGGCATCGTATTCAAACGAGATAGCCAGCACTTCCTCTGAAATATGAGTTGTTGCGCCGCGGATCGTCTCCTGTAAATCAACTGGAGCGCTCCAACGCACACTAATTCGATCTGAGATATCAAAGCCATCGCTCTTTCGTCTCTCTTGAATAAGGCGAATCACCTCGCGAATGTTTCCAGCAGCAATGAGCTCTGGAGTAAGAGCTAAATCAAGTGCGACGCTCTCGCCATCATGGCTTGCGACCATCCATCCGGACTTAGGGACTTCGGTGACTACTAAATCTTCCAGAGTTAAGGCGAAGTCTCCGAGAGATGCAGCGCCAGTGGTGCGCAGCTCCTTGACGAGCGAGACTGCATCGGCGGCTGCAATGAGTCTGGCTACCTCTTGAACAGCCTTTCCATATTTGGCACCAAGCGATTTGAAATTCGCCTTGATGGATACATCGACAAGATCACCATCTGCACTAGCAATATCTTGCAAGTCAATGACATTGAGCTCATCAGAAATCTGTGCCTTCATATCAACTGGAAGTTGCGCCCAGCCTTGGGCTGAAATGAGCGCTCGTTGTAGCGGTTGACGAATCTTGATTGCTGATTCTGCTCGAGCAGCTCGTCCCAATTCGACAACTCTTCTTGTCATTGCAACCTGCTTATTCAAGCTGTGATCGATTAATGCGTTATTCGCAGTGGGAAAGTCAGTCAGGTGAACCGACTCTGCCGCAAGCGTATTCGCTGGTCGCACAAGCACCTGCCAGGTGTGCTCTGCAATAAAGGGCACCATAGGTGCAAGTAGCTGAGTAAGTGTTACTAGACATTCATGCAACGTAGCCATGGCAGCGACATCAGCATCCCAGAATCGACGACGTGATCTTCTGACGTACCAGTTCGAGAGGTCATCGATGAATTTAGCAAGCACCTTTCCAGCGGCCTGTGAATCGAAATCTTGATAGGCCTTATCCACTTCATTAATCAGAACATTGAGTTCACTTAGAATCCAGCGATCCATAATGGTGCGTTCTTCAAGCGTAGGGCTTTGAGACAAATCAAAGTTTGATGCTTGGGCATACAGAGCATGGAAAGAGATGGTGTTCCAATAGGTGAGTAGCGTCTTTCGCACAACATCAGAAATCGCATCATGTCCAACTCTTCGCGCTGACCAGGGCGAACCAGCTGCCAACATGTACCAGCGCACTGCATCAGCGCCGTGTTGATCCATGAGTGACATGGGCTCGAGAACATTCCCAAGGTGTTTACTCATTTTTCGGCCATCTTTATCGAGAATATGTCCAAGACAGAGTACGCTCTTGTAAGAACTCTTATCGAAGACCAAGGTTCCAATTGTCATTAAGGTGTAGAACCAGCCACGTGTTTGATCGATAGCCTCACAGATGAAGTCAGCAGGGTATGCCGCCTTAAATTTTTCAGCCGAACCTGGCTTGTGAGGATAGCCCCATTGCGCGAATGGCATCGCTCCTGAGTCATACCAGCAGTCGATAACCTCCGGTACACGTGTCATTGGTGATGAACATTGTGTACATGCAAAAGTGATGTCATCAACAAATGGTCGGTGAGGATCGAGATTACTCAACTCCTGTCCAGCAAGCTCGCCTAATTCCTTCAACGAATCTACGCAGACTTCATGTTTATTTTCGCAACGCCAAATTGGTAGTGGAGTGCCCCAGAAACGGTTTCGGGATAGCGCCCAGTCAATATTGTTATTGAGCCAATCCCCATAGCGTCCAGTCTTAATAGTCTCTGGATGCCAATCCGTTGCTTGGTTCTCGCGGATGAGTGCATCCTTGATTGAAGTAGTTCGGATGTACCACGAAGGCTGTGCGTAATAGATCAGCGCAGTGTGGCAGCGCCAGCAATGCGGATATGGGTGCTCGTAAGGAAGATGCTTGTAGAGCGCTCCAGAAGTTTTCAATTCTTTGACTAGCTGTTTGTCGGCTTCTTTGAAGAAGACACCGCCGACTACTGGAACGTCAGGTAAAAACTTTCCATCGGGTGCAATCGGATTCACTACTGGTAATCCGTATGACCGGCACACCTGCAAGTCATCAGCTCCAAAAGCAGGGGATTGGTGAACTAGCCCTGTTCCATCTTCTGTAGTTACATACGTTGCCAAAACTACAAAATGAGAATCAGGGATTTCCACATAATCAAAGGGGCGCTTATAAGAGATGCGTTCCAATTCGCTGCCCTTAAGCGTCTTGATAATCGTGTGTTCTCCTGCAACGGCCGATAGCAAAGGCTGTGCCACGACGAGAACCTCAGATTTTTCGTCTACGACGCTCTTGACAACTACGTAGTCAACATCTGGATGTACTGCAATCGCAGTATTTGAAACTAGCGTCCACGGTGTAGTTGTCCACACTAAGAGAGAAGCGCCAAGTTCGGCCAATTCTCCCGAAGTGATAGGAAAGCGCACATAAACAGATGGGTCAACTACCGTCTCGTATCCTTGCGCTAACTCGTGATCCGACAGTCCAGTGCCGCAGCGCGGACAGTAGGGGGCAACGCGATGATCTTGAACGAGTAAACCTTTCTTCCAAATTTCTTTAAGGCTCCACCAGACACTTTCTACATATTCAGGCGCCATGGTCCAGTAAGCCTGATCAAAATCGACCCAGAATCCCATTCGCTCAGTCATCGCTGTAAAAGCATCAACATGTCGAGTTACAGATTCGCGGCATTTATCGTTAAAGGCGGCGATTCCAAATTTTTCAATATCGCCTTTTCCAGAAAAACCGAGCTCTTTCTCTACCGCGATCTCAACTGGAAGACCGTGGCAGTCCCAACCTGCCTTGCGCGTTACATATTTACCCTTCATCGTTTGATAACGAGGGAATACATCCTTAAATACGCGCGCCTCAATGTGATGTGTTCCTGGCATACCGTTGGCAGTAGGAGGACCTTCATAAAAGGTCCAGGGGGTTCCAGATGCACGTGATTGCGTGCTCGTCTCGAAGATTTTATTTTCACGCCAGAAATCAAGAATGGATCTCTCCATGGCAGGCAGATCGATCTGCGCGCTTAATGCGCGAAATGGTGATGGCATAAAAAATCCCCCCAGTTGTAAATCTGGAGGGACGGAAGCTCGTGATTAAGTTCCGCGGTACCACCCGCCTTGCTCGTCAACGCGTGGTGCGCAACGAGCCACTTACTTTCCGATGCGTTCGGCCAGTTCTACCCCGCAGGAGCGGATCTTCTGGCGTGCTCCGAAGGTGATGGCCTCATCAACGCACTTTTCTTGCTCGGTCTAACGCTCCCAAGTCTAAACCATGCGTGGCGAAGTTGGTGACCCGTGCAAAAAGCGCATAAGGTGCGCGGCGTGCCAGGAAAAAAGGTAGTGAAGAAAGCGGCGAAAAAAGCCCCAGCTAAGAAGGCTGCGGTTAAGAAGGTCGCCAAAAAAGCGCCTGCCAAAAAAACTCCTGCGAAGAAGGTTGCCAAGAAAGCTCCTGCTAAAAAGGTTGCAGCTAAAAAGGCGCCGGTTAAGAAAGCTCCTGTTAAGAAATCAATTCCAGTGAAGAAGGCTCCGGGGCGACCTTTCCCTTCAAAAGTTGGAAAGACCACTCTCACTGTTGATGAAAAGTCTCAAACAGTTTCAGTTGCCACAGTCGTTGCTCCTACAGCTGCTCCCGTAGTTGAAGAACGTCGCTTGGTCATGCCACCGCCACCAAGACCAGTAAAAAGTGGGAAGAAGATTGCACCTCTCAAGCCAATTAAGTCAGCGCCAACTCCAGTGACAGCATCAAGTGATGAAGGTCCATGGACTGCAGCCGAACTCAAAGCAATTCGCGCAGAGATCGCCGCAGATCTTGAAAGATTGCGCGCCGAACTTGCCAGCGTTGAAGCTGAGATGGATGAGTTGATTGCGGATTCTGGAGAAGGCGCCGGAGATGATCAGGCTGATTCAGGAACAAAAACTTTTGAACGCGAACATGAAATGTCGTTAGTAATCAATGCACGGGATATGGTTTTGCAAACCGAACGCGCGCTAGAGCGTATCGATGCAAAAACTTATGGAATGTGCGAAGAATGCGGTTCTCCAATTGGCAAGGCTCGTCTGCAAGTCTTTCCGCGTGCAACGCTCTGCATGATTTGTAAGCAGAAAGAAGAGCGGCGCTAAGGTGCGCCTGCCTTCTACACCTGCAACATCCCGAGTTATTTGGTTGACAGCCTGGACAATTTGGCTCTTTGATTACATTACAAAAAGCTGGGCTCTTCTACATTTCACTTCAGATCCACAACCGATCATCGGAAATTTCTTGCAGTTCACTCTACTTAAAAATCCGGGAGCAGCTTTCAGCCTAGCAACAGGATTTTCACTCGCCTTTACTCTTCTTGCTATTGCGGTAGTAATCACAATTGTGAAATATGCATCGCAGATAACATCGCGTGGATGGCTAACTTGTGCCGGCCTATTACTTGGGGGAGTGCTCGGCAATCTGACAGATCGAATCTTTCGGGAACCGGGTTATTTCGTAGGCCATGTGATTGATTGGATTCAAATTCCTAATTGGCCTGTCTTTAATATCGCTGATATCGCGATATCAACTGCTGCCCTCATCGCATTTATTCAGACGATGCGAAATGTTCCGCCCATGAGACGAGTACAGTAAGGACTTATGACACGCGATCTACGCACGCTCAGCGTCCCCGAGGGCGTAGCTGGAGAACGCATCGATAGCGCACTTACTCGCGTTCTTGGTCTTTCTCGCACTGCAATTGTGAAGTTGTTGGAAGATGGTGACATCACTTCAGGTGGCCGTGCCATGCAGAAATCAGATCGAGTTCTTGCTGGACAGGTAATTGAAGTACTTATGCCAGCGCAGGTAAACCTTGAACCGATTCCACTCACTCCCATTGAAGGGTTGACTGTTATCTACAACGACGACGATATCGTTGTCATAGATAAACCTGTTGGGTGCGCTGCACATCCAAGTCCGGGATGGATGGGTCCAACCGTTGTAGGCGCATTAATGGCGGCTGGATACACAATCACTACATCCGGCCCAGCAGAACGGGCTGGGATAGTGCATCGCCTTGATGTTGGAACTTCGGGTTTGATGATTGTGGCCAAGACAGACAGGGCTTACTTAAAATTGAAAGAGATGTTTCGAAACCACGAGATAGAGAAGACTTATCACGCACTCGTTCAGGGTCATATGGACCCAGCAACAGGAACGATTGATGCTCCCATTGATCGCCACCCTAAAGAAGATCATCGCTTTGCCGTCGTTGCAACTGGCAAAGAGAGCATTACGCATTACGAAGTAATTGAGTTTTACCGTTCGGTCTCACTGGTGAAGGTTGAACTAGAAACTGGACGCACCCACCAAATTCGCGTGCACTTCTCTGCTCTTGGCCATCCGCTCGTCGGAGACACCACCTACGGCGCTGATCCTGTTTTGGGAAAGAAATTAGGCGCAGCTCGTCCCTGGTTACATGCACTTGAACTGCGATTTAACCATCCAATCAGCGCGCTGCCACTCACTCTCCGCGCTCCATATCCACCTGACCTTCAGGCTTCTCTGGCGTTGCTATCCGAGGCGGTCCTGCCTTAGGCGCTAATGTTGCGCCACCATGTCATCTGAAGATCTTTCAGCTTCACGGGCATCGACGAACGACTCGTTTGTACATCTACATGTGCATACTGAGTACTCGATGCTCGATGGTGCCGCGCGCGTTGGCGATTTAGTCAATGAAGTAGCGCGACTTGAAATGCCGGCCATCGCTATGACAGATCACGGCAATGTTTTTGGGGCATTTGATTTTTATAAGCAAGCAACAAAAGCTGGCGTTAAACCGATTATTGGTATCGAGGCTTATGTCGCACCGGAATCTCGCTTCGATAAGAAGCGCGTCCAATGGGCCGAAGGCGGAGAAGATGATGTCTCAGGTGGTGGCGCATATACCCACATGACTATCCTGGCAGAGAACAACCAAGGGCTTGCCAATCTATTTAGGCTCTCATCTCTTGCATCGCTCGAAGGTTATTACTACAAGCCGCGCATGGATAGAGAGTTGATTTCTAGGTATTCAGATGGATTGATTGCGACAACAGGTTGCCCAGGTGGCGAAATTCAGACGCGATTGCGAATGGGCAATTACCGTGAAGCTCTACGCGCCGCCAGTGATTATCGGGACATTTTTGGAGCCAATAATTTCTATTTAGAAATCATGGATCACCAGATCGATATCGAGTCTCGTGTTAAATCAGATCTACTCAAACTAGGTAAAGAACTTAAGTTGCCTTTACTTGCAACAAATGATCTTCACTACACATTTCACGAAGATGCTGCCGCCCACGCAGCGCTGCTCTGCGTTCAGTCCGGTACAACACTGGCAGACCCAAAGCGTTTTAAATTTGATAATGATGAGTTCTACCTAAAGACCCCAGCGCAGATGCGCGAGCTATTTAAAGATATTCCAGAAAGTTGCGATAACACCTTGCTGATTGCTGAGCGATGCAATGTGAAGTTGCGCGAGAATGAAAATTTGTTGCCCGCTTTTCCTGTGCCTCAAGGTGAAACTGAAGATTCTTGGCTTCGGAAAGAAGCTGTTCGAGGATTGCTTGAAAAGATGGGTGATCGAGCGATAGATGAATACAAGGTTCGACTCAACTATGAACTCGATGTCATGGCAAATATGGGATTTCCTGGCTACTTCTTAGTTGTGGCTGACTTGGTCAGTCACGCAAAGAAAGTTGGCATACGTGTTGGCCCAGGTCGAGGTTCAGCAGCAGGGTCCCTTGTTGCATACTCTTTAGGAATTACTGGCCTTGATCCCATCGAACATGGTCTCTTGTTCGAGCGCTTCCTAAACCCAGAAAGAATCTCGATGCCCGATATCGACCTCGACTTCGACGAACGTCGTCGTTCAGAGATGATTCGCTATGCAACTGAAAAATATGGCGAGGATCGCGTTGCTCAAATCATCACCTACGGCACTATCAAATCAAAGCAATCGCTGAAGGATGCAACGAGAGTTCTTGGATTTCCATATGCAATCGGTGAGAAGCTCACGAAGGCGCTTCCACCTTCGGTAATGGGCAAAGACATTACTCTCTCTGGTGTATTTGATTCAAAAGATTCACGTTATGGTGAAGCAGGAGAGTTCAGAGAGCTCTATAACAGCGACCCAGATTCTAAGCGGGTAGTAGATGTGGCCAAAGGTTTAGAAGGCCTGAAGCGTCAATGGGGAGTGCATGCCGCGGGCGTAATTCTTTCACGCGAGCCACTGCTTGATGTCATTCCAATTCACCGTCGTGATGCCGATGGCGCGATTATCACCCAATTCGATATGGGTGCGTGCGAAGCAACTGGACTTCTAAAAATGGATTTCTTGGGTCTACGAAATCTATCGGTACTCGATGATGCGTTAGCAAATATCAAAGCTAACCAAGGGATAGATGTAGTACTAGAGGATTTACCGCTTCATGATAAGAAGACCTTTGAATTACTTTCTCGGGGCGACACTCTTGGAGTTTTTCAGCTCGATGGTGGCCCTATGCGTGCGCTACTTCGCAGCATGGCCCCTGATTCGTTTGCCGACATCTCAGCGGTTATCGCTCTTTATCGACCTGGACCTATGGGTGAAAACGCACATAACAACTATGCCGATCGCAAGAATGGCCGAAAGCCTGTTGAGCCAATACATCCAGAACTCTCTGAACCGTTGCAAGAAATATTGGGCGATACGTACGGCTTAATTGTTTATCAAGAGCAAGTTATGGCAATTGCTCAGAAAGTTGCAGGGTTTACCCTCGGGCGCGCTGATTTGCTGCGTAAGGCGATGGGTAAGAAGAATAAAGAAATTCTTGATAAGGAATACATACCGTTCGAAGCCGGTATGAAGGCAAATGGTTTCTCAGTCGCTGCAATTAAACGTTTATGGGAAGTTCTCATTCCGTTCTCGGATTATGCATTTAACCGCGCACATAGCGCAGGGTACGGAGTTGTCTCATTCTGGACTGCTTACCTCAAAGCTAATTTTCCAACCGAATATATGGCAGCGCTCTTAACGAGCGTTAAGGACGATAAAGATAAATCTGCTCTCTATCTCTCTGAATGTCGGCGCATGGGAATCAAAGTCTTGCCACCAGATGTTAATGAATCTGATGCTGAATACACTCCGCGCGGATCAGATATTCGATTTGGATTAGCGGCAATCCGCAATGTCGGAGAAGGTGTCGTAGCATCCATTAAAGCTGCACGAGAAGCTAAAGGCAGTTTCTCTAACTTTGGAGATTTCTTGGCAAAAGTTGATGCAAACGTTTGCAATAAGAAGACTATCGAATCTCTTATCAAGGCAGGAGCTTTTGATTCTCTATCTCATCCACGTAAGGGCTTAATGGCAATACATCTTGAAGCAATCGATTCTGTTATTGAGACTAAACGAGCAGAGGCAATCGGACAGTTTGATCTATTTGGTGGGGACACAATTTCACAGGTGGCAGGGTTAGAGATAGAGATTCCAAACACCGAATGGGATAAGTCCACTCTGCTCACATTCGAGCGCGAAATGCTCGGACTCTACGTCTCTGATCATCCTCTTCTTGGAGTAGAGCACTTGCTCCGATCGCATACTGACATGTCTATCTCGGAACTCCTTGAAGATGGACCACAAGATGGAATGGTGACTATCGGTGGTCTGATTACAGGAATTCAGCGCAAAGTCTCTCGCCAAGGTGCATCATGGGCGGTTGTAAATGTTGAAGATCTTGAAGGTGCGATAGAAGTTCTCTTCTTTTCTAATACTTATAACCAATACGCGCTATCTCTGACTGAAGATCGCGTAGTCGTAGTGCGTGGTCGGTTCTCACGAACAGATGAACAAGTTCGCTTTACGGCGCTGGAGATGAAGATGCCTGATATCACTGCAGCTCCCACTGGGCCTCTCTTAATTTCTCTTCCCGCAGCGCAAGTAACCCCTCCAGTTGTCGAGAGAATGAAAGAGATTCTCCGCTCACATCCTGGAAAACGAGAGGTCCATCTACAGGTTATCGATCAACAGAAATCAACGACGATGAAGATTGATGCTTTGGTTACTTCTTCACCAAGTTTGAGCGCAGATTTGAAGGCAATCTTGGGACCTGAGTGCTTGGTGCGTATCTAGCGACCGTTGAACGTTATTTCAGTCTCATGGCAAAGCCACTCCAAAGTAGAATGCGAGCGTGATTCGCACCGTTGATTTGAGAGGGCTGGCGCTTGATAAAGCTGGATATCAAGCGCTCCTTCCGCGGGCCACTCTCGATGTGGCGTCAGCGATGGTCGCTATAGAACCTATTTTGCAACGGGTAAAGAACGGATCTGAGAAAGATCTGATCGAGCTGGCGCAGGAATTCGACGGCGTTACACCCGCAGCCATAAAAGTTCCGCAATCAGCGATAGAGCAGGCGCTGGCCGAGCTTGATCCGAAGGTCAGAGCTGCGCTTGAAGAGTCAGCCTCGCGCATTCGTCGAGTTCACAGTTCCCAGCAACGTAGCGAAGAGACAGTGCACGTTGTTGATGGTGGAAAAGTGACAGAACGTTGGATACCCGTTGATCGAGTTGGACTGTATGTTCCGGGCGGTCGTGCGGTCTATCCAAGCAGCGTGATGATGAATGTGATTCCAGCGCAGATTGCACAAGTCAGCAGCATCGCAGTTGCCTCACCGCCACAAAAAGAATTTGGTGGACTTCCTCATCCCACAATTTTGGCCACCTGCGCTCTACTGGGTGTCACAGAGGTATATGCCGTTGGGGGAGCACAGGCTGTTGCGCTCTTTGCATACGGGATGAAGGACATCTGTGCAAAGTGTGATCTTGTTACTGGACCAGGAAATATTTATGTAGCCGCTGCTAAGAGAGCGCTGCGAGGAATCGTCGGAATTGACTCCGAAGCAGGTCCAACCGAAATTGCAATATTGGCCGACGACACAGCAATCGCTGCAGATGTTGCCGCTGACATGATTAGCCAAGCTGAACATGATGTGATTGCCGCAGCAGTGCTCGTTACAACTTCTACAGATCTTGCCGAACAAGTTATCGAAGAACTAGAAAAGAGAGTTGCTGCAACTAAACATGCAGAACGAATTCGAACTGCGCTAAGCGGAATTCAATCTGCAATCGCACTCGTTGACTCTGTAGCGCAGGGACTTGATGTCGTTAATGCATATGCTGCCGAACACTTAGAAATCCATACTGCGCAGGCAGCACGTGATGCTGAGCAGATTCGCAATGCCGGGGCTGTGTTTATCGGCAGATTTTCACCAGTTTCCCTCGGTGACTACTCCGCAGGTTCCAACCACGTCCTTCCCACGGGTGGGTGCGCATGCCACAGCAGTGGACTTTCTGTGCAAACTTTCTTGCGCGGATTGCACTTTATTGAGTATGACCACTCAGCATTTACCGAAATTCTTGAGACAGTTGTAACGCTGGCCAATTCAGAAGATCTTCCTGCGCACGGAGAAGCAATGACTGCTCGAATGGAAAATTTATGAATCAGTGGCCAACGTGGCTTCCACTACGCCAAGATTTACGCGAGCTCTCGCCGTATGGAGCGCCGCAAGTTCCGGCAGATGCCGTGATGAATACAAATGAGAATCCATATCCGCTCTCGACAGAACTTTCGCAGGCTATCGCCACAAGAATCCGAGATGTCGCTCAAACTCTCAATCGCTATCCAGATCGTGATGCGACTTTAGTTCGAGAAAAATTAGCCCAATTCATCAATAGATTATCTGCGACCGAACTCACTCACAAGAATATTTGGGCAGCTAATGGCAGTAATGAAATTATCCAATCGCTCTTTCTAGCATTTGGCAGCGGTAGCGCGTTGGGCTTTACTCCCTCATATTCCATGCACCCGCTGATTGCGAAGGTAGCAGGAGTATCGTGGATTAACGGCGTAAGGCGAGAAGATTTCACGCTCGATTCTGAATCTGCGTTGTTGCAGATTCAACGTGAGAAGCCAGCGTTGACCTTTATTACAACACCAAACAATCCAACAGGAACTGCTGTTGCAATCTCTGACATCGAGAAAATAGCAAAAGCAACATCTGGGTTGCTTGTGATTGATGAAGCTTATGCTGAATTTTCGCAAGAACAGTCGGCAGTCACTCTTATTAAGAAGTATCCGCATGTGGTTGTAATTCGCACTATGAGCAAAGCCTTTGCCTTTGCAGGTGTACGCCTTGGGTACGTGGTCGCCGATCCAGCTGTCATTGATGCCATGTATTTGGTGCGCTTGCCCTACCACTTGAGTGCACTTACACAAGCAGCAGGAGAAGTTGCACTCGAGTATCAAGAAGAACTTCTCGCAAATGTGGAACGTCTACGTGTCGATAGAGAAATTGTCGCTGGCAAGCTGCGTGATTTAGGCCTGACGGTTATCCCAAGCGCGGCGAACTTCTTGTTATTTACTGGATTTCCTCAACCGGCGCCGCAACTCTGGGCTGACTTGCTAGCCAGGGGAGTTCTTATTAGAGATGTGGGATTATTGGGGTACTTGCGAGTGACCATTGGCAATGAAGCCGAAAACTTGAAATTCATCGAATCACTGACGGCTTGCCTAGGAGAAAAATGAGCAGAACAGCACGCATTGAGCGAACTACAAAAGAATCTAGCGTTCTCATCGATCTCAATCTCGATGGATCCGGCGAAATTTCGGTAGAGACAGGCGTTCCATTCTTTGATCACATGATGAGCCAACTTGGAAAACACTCTGGGTTTAATCTCACTGTAAGGACAACTGGTGATGTTGATGTCGATTCGCACCATACCGTCGAAGACACCTCGCTCGCATTTGGGCAGGCGCTACGAGAAGCGTTGGGTGATAAATCAGGAATTCGTAGATTCGGCGATGCCATGGTGCCACTAGATGAAGTCCTTGTGCAGGCTGCAGTTGACCTATCAGGACGTCCTTATCTAGTTCATCGTCAGCCTGAAATTGTTGAACTTATCGGAACTTTCGATACAACTCTAGGCAAGCACATTTGGGAATCAATCGTTGCCGAGGCGCGTATAGCCCTTCACATCCGAGTCCTAGAAGGCCGTAATGCACACCATGTATTTGAAGCGCAATTTAAGGCGGTAGCGCGTGCGCTTCGAGATGCAGTTTCACTTGATGGACGAGTTGCAGGAATACCATCAACAAAGGGCTCGCTCTAACTTTCGTGATTGCAATCCTCGATTACGGCTCGGGAAATCTCCGTTCAGCGCAAAGAGCATTTCAATCAGCGGGCAGCGAAGTTGTTGTAACGAGTGACTATCAAACTGCTCTTAACGCGGATGGCTTAGTTGTTCCAGGAGTTGGCGCCTTTGCAGCGTGCATGAGCGGTCTAGCGGCAATTCGTGGAGATCAATTAGTTCGGGAACGTATGGCGCTCAAGCGCCCGACTTTAGGAATTTGTGTCGGGATGCAAATTCTCTTCTCACGCGGAGTTGAACACGGACAACAGAGGGGCGTTGGAATCTGGGACGCAACTGTTGAAAAGTTAAAAGCGCCGATTTTGCCTCATATGGGATGGAATTCCGTCGAAGCAGGAACTGGGTCTGTGCTCTTCAAAGGTTTAGAGAATCAATCTTTCTACTTTGTTCATTCATATGCTGTGAAGCAAGCGGTAGGTTCTGTCGCATCTTTTTCTCATCACGGCGAAGATTTCTTAGCTGCAGTTGAAGATGGGGTCATATCCGCAACGCAATTTCACCCTGAAAAATCTGGTGAAGCAGGGCTACATTTGATAAAGAATTGGATTGCGACGCTATGAGTTATTTAGAGTTATTGCCTGCAGTTGATGTAAAAGATGGTCGCGCAGTTCGATTGGTGCAAGGAGAACTTTCGGCTGAGACTGCCTACGGCAACCCACTTGAAGTCGCGCTCGAGTTTCAAAAAGCGGGCGCTGAATGGCTTCACCTTGTGGATCTTGATGCAGCTTTTGGGCGTGGTGAAAATAGCGCTCTGCTTGCTGAAGTTGTGGGAAAACTCGATATTAAAGTTGAGTTATCGGGTGGAATACGCGATGACGATTCTCTCAAGCGAGCTTTAGCAACTGGATGCAGGAGAGTAAATCTCGGAACTGCAGCCTTGGAAGATCCAGAATGGACGGCGAAGGTCATTGCTCAACATGGTGATCGAATAGCTGTCGGTTTAGATGTGCGTGGCCATGTTCTGGCAGCTCGCGGCTGGACCCAAGAAGGTGGCGATCTCTTCGAAACAATTGAACGATTAGAACGTGATGGTTGTGCGCGCTATGTAGTAACGGATGTAACCAAGGATGGAACACTTAAGGGACCCAATTTACAGTTGTTGCAAGAAGTCTGCAGCGTTACAAGTAAGCCAGTGATCGCCTCCGGAGGAATTTCTTCACTATCCGATATTTCAGCGCTTAAGTCACTCCATACTTCCGGAGTAGAAGGTGCAATAGTTGGAAAGGCTCTCTACGCAGGTGCGTTCACCTTGCAAGAAGCTTTGGAGTTGACCAAGAAATGACTTTATCGGTTCGCATCATTCCCTGTCTTGATGTTACAGATGGTCGCGTAGTTAAAGGAGTAAATTTCACAGACCTACGCGATGCTGGCGACCCTGTTGAAATGTCGGCCCTCTATGCGCGCGAAGGAGCAGATGAACTCACCTTTCTCGATATATCTGCTAGCTCGGCAGGTCGCGAAACAACTCTTGATGTTGTCAGAAATACAGCTGAGCAAGTTTTTATTCCACTAACGGTAGGTGGAGGCATTCGCTCGGTTTCTGATGTCGATAAGTTGCTCAGAGCCGGCGCAGATAAAGTTTCCATTAACACCGCAGCTTTGGCTCGCCCAGAGTTAATTGCAGAAATCGCTGATCGCTTTGGATCCCAAGTATTAGTCCTCTCTGTTGATGCACGCCGCGCACGAACGGAATCGGGTTTTGAAGTCACAACTCACGGGGGACGACAGAGCGCAGGTATGGATGCGCTTGCCTGGGTTGAGAAAGCGTGCGCACTCGGCGTGGGTGAAATTTTGCTCAACTCCATGGACGCCGATGGAACTCGTGCAGGATATGACATTGGAATGATTACTGCAGTTCGCGCTGTTTCAGGTGTTCCGCTGATTGCAAGTGGGGGAGCCGGCTCGCTCGAAGATTTTTCTGCTGCATTAGAAGCGGGCGCAGATGCGCTCTTAGCTGCAAGCGTCTTTCACTTCGGAGTTCATCGCATTCCAGATGTCAAGAAGTACCTTGGCAAGCACGGTTATTCAGTTCGCAACGAATATGCCTCGTAAGGCAGAATATCCACTATGAGCAACCAACTTCCCGAATCGGTATTGGCGCTGCTCAAAGATTCGACTGCGCTCATTCCGGCTATTGCACAAGATGCCTCTTCAGGAGAAGTTTTGATGTTGGCTTATATGAATGCGCAATCATTGGCTGCAACGATCGCAACTGGACGAGCTACATATTGGTCACGTAGTCGCAATGAGTTATGGGAGAAAGGCGCCACATCTGGCCACACCCAGCTGGTGTGCGCCATCTCTCTTGATTGCGATGGAGATGCGCTGTTGCTGACAGTTGAACAAAGTGGGGCGGCTTGTCACACCGGAGACCGCACATGTTTTCATCGCTCTATAGGTCTTGCGCCATGAAATTGGATGAATTTCGCGACTTTGCCAAAAATAATAATGTAATACCGGTGTATCGAAAGTTATTGGCAGATGGTGAAACGCCACTTAATGTATATAAAAAATTAGCCAAGAATCAGCCAGGCACCTTCTTGCTCGAATCTGCAGAACATGGGGGAGTGTGGTCACGCTACTCATTTATTGGTGCACGTAGTCAGACAACTCTGACTGAACGAAATGGTGCAGCGTTCTGGCTTGGTAAACCGCCGGCTGGTGTCCCCGTAGATATGGGCCCGCTTGAAGCTTTGCGCAAATCTGTGGCTCATTTGAAGTCGCCAAAGATTGCAGGTCTACCAACGCTTACCGGGGGACTTGTTGGCTATATGGGCTACGACTGCGTTCGCACTCTAGAACGTCTACCGGAACTTGCGACAAACGATCTGTCGATTCCGGAGATTGCCTTCATGTTAACAAGCGATCTTGCGGTGATGGATCACTCAGAAGGCACAATCACTTTAATTGCTAACGCAATTAATTGGGATGGCTCTGATGAAAGAATCGATGAATCGTACGCCGATGCAATCTCACGTCTAGATCGAATGCAATCAGAGTTACAGGCGCCACTTCCGGGAGATGTATCACCGATTCCTGAGAAAAAATCTCCAACTTTTTCTCGAAACATGAGCGCTGATGAATTTATGGCCAAGGTAGAGATTGCCAAGGAAGAGATACGAGCTGGCGAGGCCTTCCAAATTGTTCTTTCGCAGCGATTTTCGATGCCATGTAACGCTGATGCACTTGAGGTCTATCGCATGTTGCGACTCAATAATCCAAGCCCATATATGTATCTATTTAGATTTGAAGATGGGCTAGAAATTGTTGGCTCTAGCCCTGAAGCGCTGGTCAAGGTAACTGGTGACGAAGTCATGGTTCATCCGATTGCGGGGACACGCCGTCGGTCAGCCTCGCTAGAAGAAGATATTCGCCTCGGCGAAGAACTATTAGCAGATCCTAAAGAGCGGGCAGAGCATCTGATGCTCGTTGATTTAGGCCGCAATGATTTGGGTCGAGTCTGTGCCCCAGGATCTGTTGAAGTAATTGATTTCATGCATATCGAACGCTATTCACACGTAATGCATATTGTTTCTACTGTTGTCGGCAAGTTGGACCCAACTTCAACTCCCATTGACGCGCTCTTTTCTGTCTTCCCGGCGGGGACTCTTTCAGGCGCTCCTAAACCGCGCGCAATGGAGATTATTGAAACGTTAGAACCAACCAGACGCGGTCTTTATGGTGGCGCAATTGGTTACTTCGATTTCACTGGAAATATTGATGCGTGCATCGCGATTCGCACCGCCCTTATCCATAATGGAATTGCCCACGTACAAGCGGGTGCAGGATTGGTAGCTGATTCGGATCCAGCATCTGAAAATGAAGAAACTCTCAACAAAGCCGCTGCGGTTTTGGGAGCAATCACCGCAGCGCACGAATTGCATAGATTATGAAGCTAGCTATCTCATTACTAATCGTTGCGGTGATTGCAATTTCGATTAGCAGGCGTATCAGACTTTCTGCGAGGTATGAACGCGCACCACGCGAACTCAATGCATGGAGCGCATTGGATCAGGGAATCGACCCAACTGAGGAGCAGAAGTGAGCGTTCTTGATGCGATTATCGAAGGGGTGCGTGAGGATTTAGCAGTACGGCGCGGGCCACTTGGTGCGCTACATGAGCGAATGGCCGCTGCGCCACCGCCGCTTGATGCACACGAATTTCTCTCGCGTGAGCAGATGAATGTAATTGCGGAAGTAAAGCGTTCATCTCCTTCGAAAGGAAATTTGGCGCCCATTATTGATCCAGCAGCTCTAGCTGAAAAATATCAAGAAGCCGGCGCTGCTGCTGTCAGTGTGTTAACAGAGAAGCGCAGATTTGGCGGCTCGTTGACTGATCTTGATGCAGTGCGTTCACGCGTTGATATTCCTGTACTTCGAAAAGATTTCATGGTGGATGAATATCAATTTTTAGAAGCTCGAGCTCATGGGGCCGATATTGTTTTGTTGATTGTTGCTGCTCTCTCCAAGAGCCAACTTAAAGATTTCTTTGACCTTGCAACCGAGTTAGGAATGGCAGCGCTGATTGAAGTTCATACTCACTTAGAACTTGAAAGCGCGATGGAAATTTCTCCAAAAATTGTTGGAGTCAATTCACGCAACCTCAAGACTCTAGAGGTCGATTCTCAAGTTTTCAGCGAGCTAATTCCAGAGATTCCTTCCAACATAATTCGAGTCGCAGAATCGGGAATCTCCTCAAGGGAAGATGTCATCCACGCCCAGAATTCAGGAGCGACAGCGATTCTTGTCGGCGAATCCCTCGTGAAGTCAGGCGATCCAATTTCTGCCATGCGCGAACTACTTGGTCGCGGGTAGGCTTTCACTCATGACAACTCTCGATGAGATTGCTGGCCATTTTGGGCAATACGGAGGCCGCTTTGTTCCTGAAGCCCTTATCGGAGCGCTGGAAGAGTTAGATGCTGCTCGTATCAAGGCGCAATCGGATCCCACTTTTATCGCCGAGCTAGCAGAACTTCATCGCACATATACAGGTCGTCCGAGCATCATTACTGAAGCAAAACGATTTGCCGAACATGCCGGTGGCGCGCGAATACTTCTGAAACGCGAAGACCTCAACCACACTGGAAGTCATAAAATAAATAACGTTCTTGGCCAAGCTTTACTTACCAAGCGCATGGGCAAGAAGCGAATCATCGCCGAAACAGGGGCAGGCCAGCATGGCGTTGCTTCAGCGACCGCTGCTGCTCTGATGGGGTTGGAATGCGTCGTTTACATGGGTGAAGAAGATACGAAGCGTCAAGCACTTAATGTGGCACGTATGAAGTTGTTAGGGGCAGAAGTAGTTCCGGTAACTTCAGGTTCAAGAACGTTAAAGGATGCCATCAACGAAGCCATGCGTGATTGGGTCACCAATGTAGAGACAACTCACTATCTACTTGGCACCGTAGCCGGACCGCATCCCTTCCCATCAATGGTTCGAGATTTTCATAAAATTATTGGAGAAGAGTCACGAGAGCAAGTTTTGGCGCTGACTGGAAAGTTACCTACAGCGGTTCTTGCGTGTGTAGGTGGTGGCTCCAACGCCATAGGAATCTTCCATCGATTTATTTCAGATCCAGAAGTTCGTTTAATTGGACTTGAAGCAGCAGGCGATGGAGTTGAAACAGGTCGCCATGCGGCGACAATAACGGGCGGCTCGCCAGGAGTTCTGCACGGAAACCGTACATATGTTTTGCAAGATGAGAATGGTCAAACAATAGAATCACACTCAATCTCTGCAGGCCTTGATTATCCAGGCGTTGGTCCTGAGCATGCTTATCTCCACGACATCGGTCGCGCTGAATATCGAGCAATAACGGATGCGCAAGCAATGCACGCCTTTGCACTCTTGTCGAAAACCGAAGGAATCATTCCTGCGATCGAGACAGCTCATGCCTTGGCAGGTGCACTTCAAATCGGAAATGAATTAGGACCTGAAGCCATTTTGCTTATCAATCTCTCTGGTCGCGGTGATAAAGATGTACACACAGCAGCGCAGTATTTTGGAATTCCGCTGTAAATGTCGACTCCGCTTGATGAACTCTTTGTAAAAGTTCGTGCTGAAAATAGAGCGGCTCTCATCGCCTACATTCCAGCAGGATTTCCTACGATAACTGGGTGTAATAAAGTCATTGAAGCCTTCATCGAAGGCGGTGTTGACGCGATAGAGATCGGGTTTCCTTATAGCGATCCCGTTATGGATGGTCCCACCATTCAGGCAGCAGCAGATCAATCACTTTCTCAAGGGACAAAAGCCGCAGATGTCTTTGGTGCGTTAAAAGTTGCAACTGATGCGGGAGTGCCTGCTGTAGTCATGACTTACTGGAACCCGATCGAAAAATATGGTGTAGAAAAGTTTGCCCACTCGATTGCAGCTCATGGCGGGTCGGGGGTCATTACCCCTGACTTAACAATTGAAGAATCGGATGACTGGAAATCTGCAGTAGAGAAAAATTCAATTAATCCAATTTATGTTGTTGCGCCTAGCACCTCTTCGCAACGTTTGCCGCAGGTGACCTCTCGTTGTGGCGGCTTTGTTTATGCGGCAAGTCTCATGGGGGTAACTGGCGCACGCACTGGAATCTCAAGCGGTGCTGCCGAACTAGTCGCACGCATTCGAGCTACAACAGATCTCCCAGTTGCAGTTGGACTAGGAGTTTCGACTCGCGAGCAGGCAAAGAGCGTTGCAGGATATGCAGACGGAGTTATCGTGGGTTCAGCATTTATTAAAGCGATGCAGGATGCCCCAAATGAAGCAGAAGGTTTGAAATCTGTGAAAGAGTTAGCGCAACAACTTTCCCTAGGAGTACGAGAAGGACGATGACGAAGATTCAACCGTGGTTTGGCCTTGTGGCCCGTCTCATCCTTGGTGGAACGCTCATTGTCGCTGGCTATCTCAAATTTGATGAGCTCGATAAATCTCAGATGGCAGTTCGCGCCTACGAACTTCTACCAATACCACTTGCAAACTTCTTAGGAATTTTTCTTCCCTTCTTTGAACTTGCTGTTGGAATACTTCTGGTCATTGGAGCAGGAGTTCGCATCAGCGCTGCTTTGAGCGCTCTCTTGATGGTTGCTTTTATGATCGGCATCACTCAGGCATGGGCGCGAGGCCTCTCCATTGATTGTGGTTGCTTTGGCGGTGGGGGACAGGTTGCACCTGGCGAGGCGGATTATGTGACCCCACTACTACGCGATACCGGCCTTGCCTTCCTGGCAATTTACCTAACACTCTTTCCACGCACTAAATTTGGTCTTGATAAAAATCCTCAAGCTGCAACTCAACTAGGAGATAGCAATAATGGCTAAACAACAACCAGGTAAAGATAACTTCACTCGCAATCTGGTCATTGCAGTTGTAGTTGGAGTTTTATTGATCATGTTGGTTCCAACGCTGTTGTCACGTCAGACTGACTCTTCAGCCAGTATTCCTGCCAGCGTTTCCGCTGATCGAGGCTACGGAATAGTCTTTAATGAAGGGCTCACGGGCGTTCCGGTCATCGACATCTATGAAGATTTTCAATGTCCAGTATGTGCTCAGTTTGAGCAAGTAAATGGTCAGTACATCGAATCTTTGATTGCTGAGAAGAAAGCGACAGTTGTTTATCACACGCTTTCATTCCTCGGACCTGAATCGGTTAGCGCCGCAAATGCAGCCGCATGTGCAGCTGATGAGGGCGAATTCCTTGATTATCACCGACTTCTGATGATCAATCAGCCGCAAGAAAATTCAGGTGCTTGGTCGAATGGTGTATTAGCGCGCATCGGTCAAACTGCCGGAATCAAGAGCCAAAAATTCAGCGAGTGCATCAATGATGGCAATTACCTTGGATGGGTACGTAACGTTGCTGCAGCAGGATCACAGGCAAACGTTAACTCCACTCCAACTGTCTTCATTAACGGTAAAGAGATCGATCGCAACGGCGGCGAGTACTTTGATGCTGCCAAGTTTAGAGCTGCAGTAGAGCGCGGATAAGTAAAGTGCAAGCCTTTCCAACTCCGAGTACATCGGCAGTTGAGTTAGGACCATTCACAATACATTTCTATGCTCTCTGCATCATCGTTGGGATCGCAGTAGCAATCTGGCTCGGCAATAAGCGATTTGTTGCGGCATTTCCCCAAGCCCAACATGTTGTCTCCGATGTTGCTCTTTTGGCTGTTCCGAGCGGAGTCATTGGCGGACGTCTCTATCATGTTCTTACTACTCCAGAACTTTACTTTGGCAGTTCGGGCCAAGTCATAGATATTTTCAAAATTTGGAAAGGCGGACTAGGTATTTGGGGCGCTATCAGCCTCGGCGCGCTCGGTGCTTATCTTTCCTATCGACATATTGGTCGACGAATTGAATTGCCGCACTTTCGTCACTTTGCTGATGCGCTAGCGCCTGGCATTCTCTTTGCCCAAGCGATTGGCCGCTTTGGTAATTGGTTTAACGGTGAACTCTTCGGTCGACCACTCAACACGTGGTGGGCGTTAGAGATTCCTGAGAATCTTCGCCCACTTGGTTATGAGGCATTCTCCACATTTCATCCGACATTTGCTTATGAGGCGATAGCGACTGCGTCCCTTGCACTGATTTTGATTTATTTGGGGACCAAACTCCCAGCAGGTTCCATCTTCGCCCTCTATGTCGCTGGTTACTCACTAGCGCGCTTTTTTATTGAAGGACTTCGCATAGACCAAGCTCATGTCTGGGCTGGGCTACGCCTTAATCAATATGTCGCTCTGATCATTTTTTCAATCGCCAGCGTTGCCTTCTTCGCATTGAGACGGACAGGCAGATAGGCTAACAAGATGGCTCTTGAGGATGTTTACCAACGCAATCTCCACCACCGAACACATCGCGCTGGATGGTTACGTGCTGCAGTACTTGGAGCAAATGATGGATTGGTTTCGACAGCAAGTTTGATGATAGGTGTTGCAACTGCGCGTGCGGGCGAGCAAAGTTTTCTTGTGACAGCAGGTGCAGCTGGTATCGCAGCAGGTGCAATGTCTATGGCTGTAGGCGAATACGTTTCGGTGCGTTCGCAAAATGATATTGAAGAATCAGATCGCCAATTAGAGATTGAACACCTCGCCATCGATCCCGAAGGTGAACTTGCAGAGTTGGTGCAGATTTATATCGACCGTGGGCTCTCACGTGAACTTGCTACACAAGTTGCTGAAGCAATGCATGAGAAGGACGCTCTCGAAGCTCATTTACGTGATGAATTAGGTCAGCATCCTCACACCAAGGCTCGTCCATTGCAGGCAGCAATCGCCTCGGCTCTGAGTTTTACCGCCGGCGGCCTCATTCCATTTGCCGGAGCGTTTGCCCCTTCATTTGGTCAAGCAGCATGGAGCATTGTGATTTTTACTTTACTTGGCCTGGTCTTTACAGGCGTGATTAGCGCCAAAACAGCTGGTTCTCGCTTGTTGAAGCCAACCTTGCGCGTTATTGCTGGCGGCTGTCTCGGCATGGTGATCACAGCTGGAATCGGCCAAGCCCTGCACATAAGTGGCATCTAATCCTCGCAGGTTGCTACTCTTTCGCTATTGAACGCGTGGGGGATTCCTCCCTCGCACTTCTTGGGCCAAAGTTGTCCCTTTTGTTACACGAAAAAAGGACAACGGGTTATGGCGCTCTCATCTAATTACCCCGCACGACAGGGTCTCTACGATCCGGCCCATGAGCATGATGCGTGCGGTGTTGCGATGGTTGCCACCCTTAATAAAGTTGCAACGCATGAGATTGTGGAGAAAGCGCTCACTGCCCTTCGCAACCTAGAGCATCGCGGCGCATCGGGAGCAGAACCAGATAGCGGCGATGGAGCTGGGATTCTCATTCGCGTCCCCGATGCTTTCTATCGTGCGGTGGTTGATTTTGATCTTCCTGCGGAAGGTTCATATGCAACGGGTATTGCATTCATAGCCCAAGGCGTTGATGTACGAAATGAAATTGCGAATATCGCTGCCGAAGAAGGACTAACTGTTTTAGGTTGGCGCGAACTTCCGATTAATCCAGCTTCACTCGGCAAGACAGCTCTTTCAGTCATGCCAAGGTTTGAGCAACTATTTGTTGCTGGCGTTAAAAATGAATCTGGCATCGAGTTAGATCGCTTGGCTTTTGCGCTACGTAAGCGGGCAGAACATGCACTCGATCTCTATTTTCCATCACTTTCTTCACAAACTATTGTCTACAAAGGCATGCTCACAACGGGTCAGTTAGAGGAATTCTTCCCAGATTTAAGTGATGAGCGCGTCGTTTCTCCGCTAGCTCTTGTCCACTCTCGTTTTTCAACCAACACATTTCCATCGTGGCCACTTGCGCACCCGTATCGGTTTATCGCTCACAACGGTGAAATTAATACCGTTAAAGGAAATCGCAACTGGATGCGCGCGCGCGAGTCACTGCTTGAGAGCAATCTCATTGGGGGAGACCTCAAGAGACTTTTCCCGATCGTAGAAATGTCCGGATCTGATTCTGCATCTTTTGATGAAGTTCTCGAACTCCTCTATCTCGGTGGACGCTCACTCCCTCATGCAGTTTTGATGATGATTCCAGAAGCGTGGGAAAACCATGCAACTATGGGGCAGAAGCGACGCGATTTCTATGCCTTCCATGCATCTCTTATGGAACCTTGGGATGGACCTGCATGTGTGACATTTACAGATGGACATCAAGTTGGCGCAGTACTTGATCGCAATGGTCTTCGCCCCTCACGTTTCTGGGTAACTGACGATGGTTTAGTTGTATTAGCTTCTGAAGTTGGCGTTCTTGATTTCCCGGCAGAAAAGGTTGTTCGCAAGGGCCGCCTCCAGCCAGGAAAGATGTTCTTAGTTGATATCGAAGCAGGACGCATCATTGAAGATGATGAGATTAAGGATTCACTGGCAGATGCTGCTCCATATGGCCAGTGGCTCAAGGATGGAATGATCAAGCTTTCAGATTTGCCATCACGTGAACACATTGTCTATCCGCACAAATCTGTTATTCGCCGCCAAAAAGCATTTGGTTACACCGAAGAAGAAATTAAGATCATCATCACACCGATGGCAAAGAACGGTGGCGAAGCGCTTGGTTCTATGGGTACCGACACCCCAATAGCAGCGCTCTCAGAGAAACCACGCCTGCTCTTTGATTACTTCACGCAATTATTTGCGCAAGTTACCAACCCACCACTTGATGCAATTCGTGAAGAGTTAGTAACAAGTTTGGGCGGATCAATCGGTCCAGAAGCAAATTTGCTGGATCCAGGTCCTGAATCATGTAAGCAGATTTCGCTTGCGTTCCCGGTAATTGATAATGATGAATTGGCCAAGATTATTCACGTCAATGCCGATGATGACTATCCAGGTTTAGAGGCTTATGTAGTTCGTGGACTCTTTCCAGTAACCGGCGATGGCAACACTCTTCGCACTCGACTTGAAGAAATTAAGAAAGAAGTTTCAGAGGCGATTGCTAAAGGCGCGCGCATTATTGTCTTGTCAGACCGCGACGGTGATGCCGAAGATTGCCCAATCCCATCACTTCTTCTTACCGCTGCAGTACATCACCATTTGATTCGCGAAAAGACACGAACAAAAGTAGGGCTTGTAGTTGAAGCAGGAGATGTGCGTGAAGTGCACCATGTTGCACTTCTGATTGGCTATGGCGCAGCTGCAGTTAATCCATATCTTGTGATGGAAACTGCTGAAGATTTGGTTAATCAAGGGGTCATCACAGGTATTACTCCAGAAAAGGCAGTTCGTAACGTCATTAAGAGCCTTGGTAAAGGCGTACTTAAAGTTATGTCCAAAATGGGAATCTCAACAATCGCCTCTTACACCGGTGCTCAGGTATTTGAAGCTATCGGATTGGCCCAAGAAGTTGTCGACGAATTCTTCGTTGGTACAACTTCACGTCTAGGCGGCGTCGACCTTGATGTTATCGCTGAAGAAACAATCAAGCGCCACCACTTCGCATACCCAGTCGGTGGAGAAATTCCAGGAGCTAAACGTCTAGCAGTGGGTGGGGAGTACCAGTGGCGACGCGATGGTGAGCCACATCTTTTCAACCCTGAGACTGTCTTTGCTTTGCAGCACTCAACACGAAATAAGCGCTATGACATATTTAAACGTTACACCACCAAAGTAAACGATCAGAGTAAAACTCTCATGACTCTTCGTGGTCTCTTCCAATTTAAGGAAGGTGAAAGAGCGCCTATTTCCATTGATGAAGTAGAGCCAATCTCTGAAATTGTGAAGCGTTTCTCAACTGGTGCGATGTCATATGGATCCGTCTCGCAAGAAGTTCATGAAACTCTTGCAATCGCAATGAACAGACTTGGTGCGAAATCTAATACCGGCGAAGGTGGAGAAGACCCAGCACGTTTTATACCGCTTCCTAATGGTGATTCGAAGAAATCAGCAATTAAGCAGGTTGCATCTGGACGATTCGGTGTAACAAGTAACTACTTGATAAACGCAACCGACATTCAAATCAAAATTGCTCAGGGAGCAAAACCTGGTGAAGGCGGTCAACTTCCAGGAAATAAGGTCTACCCATGGGTCGCCAAAGCGCGCTACTCAACGCCGGGTGTTGGTCTCATTTCGCCACCACCACATCACG
Source organism: Actinomycetota bacterium (assembly GCA_041169865.1). Taxonomy (GTDB): domain Bacteria; phylum Actinomycetota; class Actinomycetes; order Nanopelagicales; family Nanopelagicaceae; genus Planktophila. The sequence goes on from JBEEIL010000056.1 coordinate 89,862, forward strand.
ATATTTATTCCATCGAAGACTTAGCTCAATTGATTCACGACCTAAAAAATGCCAATAAAGAGGCGCGTATCCACGTCAAACTTGTTGCAGAAGTTGGAGTTGGAACGGTTGCAGCAGGTGTTTCAAAAGCTCATGCAGATGTTGTACTCATCTCAGGTCACGACGGAGGCACGGGTGCATCACCACTGACATCACTCAAGCACGCAGGTGCACCGTGGGAACTCGGTCTTGCAGAGACTCAGCAGACGCTTCTCCTTAATGGTCTACGCGATCGAATCGTCGTTCAGGCAGATGGCCAATTAAAGACTGGGCGCGATGTTGTCATCGCAGCGCTGCTTGGAGCCGAAGAATATGGCTTTGCGACTGCGCCGCTGGTGGTTTCTGGTTGCATCATGATGCGCGTATGCCATCTTGATACCTGTCCAGTTGGTGTTGCAACTCAGAACCCTGAACTACGCAAAAAGTTCACCGGTAAACCTGAATTCGTTGAAACTTTCTTTGAATACATCGCTGAGGAAGTTCGTGAAATTTTGGCTTCGCTCGGTTTCCGCACTCTGCAAGAAGCAATCGGCCATGTTGAGTATCTTGATACCCGGGCAGCCATAGATCACTGGAAGGCAAGTGGCTTAGATCTTTCTCCGCTACTGGTTCGTCCAGATGTCGACTCACCTTTGCACCGCACGACAACGCAAGATCATGGACTAGCTGCTGCTCTTGATAACACCTTGATTGAGCTAGCAAAGGCCGCCCTCGATAAGAAAGAGCAAGTGCGCATTGATCTTCCTGTTCGAAACGTAAATCGCACAGTTGGAACCATGTTGGGAGCTGAAATCACTCGCCGATATGGTGCTGAAGGATTACCACTGGGCACTATCGATGTAACGCTCCACGGCTCTGCGGGACAATCACTTGGAGCATTTATTCCACAAGGTCTGACAATTCGCCTCTATGGTGACTCTAATGACTATGTTGGAAAGGGAATATCAGGAGGACGCGTCATAGTGCGTCCAAATGAGAAGGCCACATTCGCTTCAGAAAAGAATGTCATTGCCGGAAACGTTATTGGGTATGGTGCAACATCCGGAGAAATCTTTATCAGAGGTCTAGTAGGAGAGCGTTTCTGTGTTCGTAATTCAGGCGCTACTGCTGTTGTTGAAGGAGTAGGCGATCACGCACTTGAATACATGACAGGTGGAACTGCCGTGATTCTCGGACCTACAGGTCGCAATATTGCAGCAGGTATGTCAGGTGGTCGAGCTTTCGTCCTTGATCTGGATAGCGCCATTGTCAATACTGAAATGGTTGATGTACTGGCAGTTCCTGCAGATCAGCGCGAAGTGCTTCGCACAATAATCTCGACCTTCCATGTTGAAACTGGCTCTGAGGTTGCCGCCCAGTTGCTGAAGAATTGGGAGACAGAAGTTTCTCGCTTCTCACTCATCATGCCACGTGATTATGCGCGAGTACTTGCTGCCATTGAGAAGGCGACTCGTGAAGGTTTACCAGTTGATGAGTATGTAATGGAGGTTGCCGCAAATGGCTGATCCCAAAGGATTTATGACCACACCGCGCGAAACTCCAAAGCGCAGACCGGTTGATGTGCGTATTAAAGATTGGAAAGAAGTTTACGAACCACAATCTTTTGAGCATCTCCAGAAACAGGCTGGCCGTTGCATGGATTGCGGCATTCCTTTCTGTCATTCAGGCTGCCCACTTGGAAATCTCATTCCAGAATGGAATGACCTCATTTGGCGCGGCGATAAGGTAGAAGCAATTGATCGCCTTCATGCCACAAACAATTTCCCAGAATTTACTGGACGCCTTTGTCCAGCTCCTTGCGAGACTGCATGCGTTGTAGGAATCAACCGTGATGCAGTCACTATTAAGCAGGTGGAACTTCGCACGATTGAAGAGGCATTCGATGCGAACAATGTAAAGCCGCTTGCACCAGATCGCTTAACAGGAAAGACCGTTGCGGTAATCGGCTCAGGTCCAGCAGGACTTGCTGCTGCTCAGCAATTAACACGCGCTGGCCATACCGTTGCTGTCTACGATCGCGCCGAGAAAATTGGTGGGCTTCTTCGCTACGGAATTCCTGAATTTAAGATGGAGAAGCACATTCTTGACCGACGTTTAGCGCAAATGGAGCAAGAGGGAACTCGTTTCCGTCCAGGTGTAAACGTTGGAGTTGAACTAACTGGTTCTGATCTTCGCGCTAAATATGATGCTGTCGTTCTGGCAGTTGGTGCTACACAATGGCGCGATCTACCAATTCCTGGTCGCGATAACAAAGGCATCTATCAAGCGATGGAATTTCTGCCATGGGGCAACAAGCAGGCACTCGGTGAAGTTGAAAATCCACCAATTAACGTTGCTGGAAAACATGTCATCATCCTGGGCGGCGGTGACACAGGAGCAGATTGCCTAGGAACATCGATTCGCCAAGGCGCTGCCAGCGTTACCCAATTAGAAATTATGCCTCGCCCTACTGATGAACGACCATCGTCACAACCTTGGCCGACTTACCCAATGATCTATCGCGTTTCGAGTGCTCATGAAGAACTCGACAATCGTGTTTTCTCTGTAAGCACTCAAGAATTTATTGGTGATGGACAAGGCAACCTCAAAGCGCTCAAGATTGTCGAGACTAAATTTGAGAATGGAAAGTTTGAACCAGTACCTGGTACCGAGAAAGAACTTCCTGCAGACTTCGTATTTCTTGCGATGGGCTTTACTGGTCCTGAAAAATCCGCGTTACTAGATCAACTAGAAGTGAAGCTAGATGAGCGAGGAAACATTGCCCGTGATGAAAATTTCCAGAGCAGCGAAGAAGGAATCTTTGTTGCAGGGGATGCGGGACGAGGACAGTCTTTAATTGTCTGGGCCATCGCGGAAGGTCGCGCAGCAGCCGCTGCTGTGGATCGCTATTTAACTGGCGAAACCCAACTCCCTGCCCCTATCGAACCCACTACTCGACCATTAATGGTTTAGAACTCGTAAGTAGATACTCTCTATAGATAAGGTAGGCATATGCGCCGCGCGAAAATAGTTTGCACACTTGGTCCTGCAGTTGAATCTCCCGAAAAGGTACGCGAACTGATCGCAGCCGGCATGAATATGGCCCGCCTCAACCTTTCTCATGGCTCGTACGAAGAACACCAGGGTCGTCTCGATCGAGTACGCGCTGCTGCTAAAGAAGCGGGTAAAGCAGTTGCAGTATTAGTTGATTTGCAAGGTCCAAAGATTCGTTTGGCGCGTTTTGAGAACGGTCCTCATGAATTAGCTCGTGGCGACATATTCACCATCACAACTGATGAAGTTCCTGGCACCAAAGAACGTGTTGGAACTACATACAAGGGCCTACCTGGCGATTGCAAAGTTGGCGATCGCATTTTGATTGATGACGGCAAAGTCACTGTAGAGGTAGTTGAGGTTAAAGGTAACGATGTGGTCACCAAGTGCATCGAGCCAGGTTTTGTAAGTAATAACAAGGGCATCAACCTTCCGGGAGTTGCTGTATCTGTCCCGGCAATGTCTGAAAAGGATGAAGATGATCTTCGCTGGGGCCTTCGTGCAGGCGCAGATTTCATCGCGCTCTCGTTCGTACGTAATGCAGCTGACATCAAAGATGTCCACGCGATTATGAATGAAGTTGGAATCCATGTGCCCGTCATTGCAAAAATTGAAAAACCACAAGCAGTAGCAAACTTGGTTGAAATCGTTGAAGCTTTTGACGGAATCATGGTCGCCCGTGGTGATTTAGGTGTTGAACTTCCGATTGAGGATGTACCAATGGTGCAAAAGCGCTGCGTCGAGTTAGCGCGAGATGCCGCTAAGCCAGTAATTGTGGCTACACAGATGCTTGATTCCATGATTTCTAACTCCAGCCCAACTCGCGCAGAAGCAACTGACTGCGCAAATGCTGTGCTTGATGGGGCAGATGCGCTGATGCTCTCTGGCGAAACTTCAGTGGGAGAATTCGCAATCGAAGCAGTCAAAACGATGGCGCGAATTATTGAAAGAACCGAAGAACTTGGTCTAGATCGCATCCGCCCACTCATGAATTCACCGCGCACAAAGGGTGGAGCTATTACAAAAGCTGCCTCTGAAGTAGGCGCAATTGTGGGGGCAAAGTACCTAGTGACATTCACTCAATCAGGTGACTCGGGACGCCGCATCAGCCGCTTGCGTTCACCTATTCCAATTTTGGCAATCACTCCTGAAGAAGGTACCTACAATCGACTTGCACTCTCTTGGGGTGTAGAGCCTTTGGTAACTCCGATGGTTAAGCACACCGACGAGATGGTGCTCCAAGCAGACAAGATGCTCCTTGACGGAAATCGTGCTGCCGAAGGAGAACTCGTAATGATTGTTGCTGGATCTCCTCCAGGAATCCCAGGATCGACGAATGCGATGCGTGTTCATAAAGTCGGCGATGCAGTCAATGGCGTAGTTGCTGCGTATCGCTGATCAGCCTTCTTTTCCTTAATCGCAGTGGGTGCCATAAGATTGGCGCCACGCCTCGGTACTCCAACGGTAGAGAGGGCAGTCTCAAACACTGCATAGTGTCGGTTCGAATCCGACTCGGGGCACATGAGCAAAGACGCTTCAGTACAGACTGAAAAGTCACCTGTTCGAATTTTGGTTGCTGAAGATGAAGCGCTCATCCGCATGGATTTGGTTGAGATGTTGCAAGAAGCTGGTTATCAAGTAGTTGCACAAGCTACCAATGGGGAAGAAGCAATTGCGCTAGCGACTGAGCATCAACCTGATTTAGCAATCCTTGATGTCAAGATGCCCGTGTTGGATGGAATATCTGCAGCTGAAAAAATTATCTCCATCGCACCTGTCTTAATGTTGACCGCTTTTAGCCAACGCGAATTGGTAGAACGTGCACGAGATGCAGGAGTCATGGCATATGTCGTTAAACCATTCACAATTGGAGATTTAGTTCCAGCAATAGAGATAGCAATTAGTCGCCATACCCAGATGAGATCTTTAGCTGAAGAAGTTGCTGACTTACATGAGCGACTAGAGACGAGAAAAATTATTGATCGGGCCAAGGGCATATTGATGAAGGCCCTCAACCTGTCTGAGCCTGAAGCATTTTCTTGGATTCAGCGCGCTGCGATGGATAGGCGTTTGACCATGAAAGAGGTCGCCAACGCGGTCATTTCCCCAGAGGCAGCCCTCGATAAATAGACCCGGATTGCCCATTAATTAGACAATTCAAGGGGCAAATCAAGGGGTAAATTTGTAATCAAAAAGTAACCTGCCCCGCGTAGAAAACGGGGCTTTCGCCTTGTCTCAACTGCAGGTTGAGCATTACGCTTCAGCCCTCCCTGTCCCGGGACACAAGCAAGAAAAAACAGGAAGGCAATACATGAATAAGAAGATCGTAAGCGGCCTAGCTGTTGCTGCTGCTACAACACTTGCACTTGGTGCAGTTGTAACAGCTCCAGCAAACGCTGCTACTAAGACAGTAACACTTGCATTCCAAGGTCCACTCACTGGCGCTTACGCCGGTCTTGGCCAGGATCAGCTTCCAGGAGCTGAATATGCAATCGCTTTGTACAACGCAAAGAACCCAGCCGTAAAGGTTGAACTCATCAAGGCTGATACTCAGTGCGATGGAACTGTGGCTGCAAACGTAGCTCCAGGTGTTGCAGCAAACAAGAAGGTTATCGGCGTTATCGGAACATCATGTTCAGGTGAGGCACGTAACTCATTCCCAGCATATAAGGCTGCAGGTCTTGCGATGGTTGCACCTTCAGCATCTGCTGTTGACCTTACAAACCGCAAGGCGAAGTCAAACGGCTTCCCTGTTTTCCATCGCGTACTTGCAAATGACTCACTTCAGGGTCCTGCGCTAGCTCGCTACGCAGCAAGCGGTGTTGCAAATCCTAAGTACTTCCTCATTGATGACATGTCAACCTACGGTGCGCCACTCATCAAGCAGGACACAACTCCAACTGCAAAGAAGCTTGGAACAATCGTTGGAACTGATTCAGTTGCACAGAAGACAACTGACTATTCATCAGTTGTATCAAAGGTCAAGGCTTCAGGCGCGAACATCGTTATCTACGGTGGTTACGACGCTGACGCAGCACCACTTTTCAAGCAGCTTCGTGACGGTGGATACACAGGCATCATCGCTGCTGGCGATGGTGTAAATACATCAGACTTCCCAGCGCTTGCTGGCAAGGCAGCGGAAGGTGTTCGCCTAACTGCAGCTGATGTTCCTTTCGATTCACTACTCACAAAGGCACAACTTGCTGAGTTCACAAAGCTCACAGGCGTAAAGACTCCTGGCCTCTACTCAGGAACAGCATTTACAGCTGCAAACGTCTTCCTACAGTGCATCAGCTCTGGAAAGACAACTCGCTCAGGAATCATGCTTTGCATCAAGCAGAGTACATTCACTGATGCAGGTGGCGGAAAGTTCAAGTTCGATCGCTATGGTGATCCAACAACTGCAGCAGCAGTCGGTGGATATCTTGTCAAGGACGGAAAGATCGTTTACGACAAGGTTGCAT
>JBEEIL010000057.1:0-14057 GCA_041169865.1 Actinomycetota bacterium
AAGGGAAACCTTCGTGGGTTCAAATCCCACGCCCTCCGCCACAATCAACGCTCACGGCATATCTGCTTGTGGGCGAATTCATAAGAGTTCACCTAGAAACTCCTGAGGTCTACTAGGAAAATTACGGGATAACTTCAAGCCGTTCCTTCAAGGAGGCGTTGCGTGGCAACAGGTGTTTTCTCGTCAACACGAGCAGCGATTAAAGAGCGCACGCTCCGCACTGATCGTTGGTGGCTACAACCTCTCATTACTGTTGCAGTTTTAGTTTCATTTATTATCTACGCGACCTTCCGCGCATTCGAAAAGAAGTATTACTTCACCGAGCCGTTGATCTCACCTTTCTACTCACCATGTCTCTCAACAGCATGCGTTGAAGGCTCAGCTCACTTTGGAACTCCTATCGGAAGCATTGCGCTCTTCGGAATGACTATTTCACCTGCGCTATTTATTTTGATCTTCCCATTAGGTTTCCGTCTCACTTGTTATTACTACCGCAAGGCGTATTACCGTTCATTTTGGATGTCACCACCAGCATGTGCAGTTGCTGAACCTCACAAGAAGTACACCGGTGAAACAAGAGCACCACTTATTTTGCAGAATGCTCATCGTTGGTTCTTCTACTTCGGTCTAGTCTTTAACGTAATTCTTACCTATGACGCGATTATCTCCTTCAAGAATCCTGAAGGAGAATGGGGCCATATGAGCGTTGGTTCTCTAGTACTTGTATTGAGCTCAACACTTCTTTGGTTCTATTCATTGTCATGTCACTCATGTCGTCATACGGTGGGCGGTCGCTTGAAGCATTTCTCCAAGCACCCAGTTCGTTACAAGATCTGGTCTTGGGTCTCTGTTCTCAACCACTCACATCAAAAATTTGCTTGGTATTCACTTCTTGCAGTGGCATTTGCCGATATTTACGTTCGCCAGGTAGCAACTGGCGCCTGGACTAATTTCTACTTCTTCTAAAGGATGCCGACAACAATGACTCTTGAGCGACATAAGTACGACGTCTTAGTAATTGGTGCTGGCGGAGCCGGACTTCGCGCTGCAGTAGAAGCGCGGGAAGCTGGTTTAAGCGTTGCCATCATCTGTAAATCCCTCTTTGGAAAAGCCCACACAGTTATGGCTGAAGGTGGAGCTGCTGCTTCCATGGGTAACGTCAACGACAACGACAACTGGATGGTGCATTTCCGCGACACAATGCGTGGAGGAAAATTCCTTAACCACTACCGCATGGCCGAGCTACATGCCAAGGAAGCGCCAGATCGCATCTGGGAACTAGAAATGTGGGGTGCACTCTTTGATCGCACTAAAGAAGGAAAGATTTCACAACGAAACTTTGGCGGACATGAATATCCACGACTTGCACACGTTGGCGATCGCACAGGTCTAGAACTTATTCGCACTATGCAACAGAAGATTGTTCAGTTGCAGCAGAAAGATGGTCGTGAATTTGGCGACATGGAAGCAAAGATCAAAGTCTTTGCTGAATGCACGATTACTGAAATCCTTAAAGAGAACGGTAAGATTGCAGGCGCTTACGGTTACTGGCGCGAATCCGGCGAAGAAATTCTCTTTGAAGCTCCTGCGGTAGTTATAGCAACAGGCGGCGTAGGAAAGACTTTTAAAATTACCTCCAACTCTTGGGAAGGTACCGGAGACGGACATGCACTTGCTCTTAAAGCAGGAGCAAACTTGGTTGATATGGAGTTCTTGCAATTCCATCCAACTGGCATGGTCTGGCCACCATCAGTACGCGGAATCCTCGTTACTGAATCCGTTCGTGGTGAAGGTGGAATCCTTACCAACTCAGAAGGCGAACGCTTTATGTTTAAGTACATCCCAGATGTATTTAAAGATAAGTATGCTGATAACGAAGCTGAAGCTGATCGTTGGTACGAAGATCAAGACAATAACCGCCGCCCACCAGAGCTTCTTCCACGTGATGAAGTTGCACGCGCAATTAATGCTGAAGTTAAAGCAGGGCGCGGTACAGAACATGGAGGCGTATTCCTTGATGTATCTAAGCGACTTACTGCCGAAGTCATTAAGAAGCGCCTGCCATCCATGTGGCATCAGTTCTATGAATTAGCAGGAGTAGATATCACCAAAGAGGCGATGGAGGTTGGTCCAACCTGCCACTACATCATGGGTGGAGTTGAAGTAGAACCAGATACCGCCGCAGCAATCGGTGTTCCTGGGCTCTTTGCAGCAGGCGAAGTTGCCGGCGGAATGCATGGTTCGAATCGCCTCGGTGGAAATTCACTTACAGATCTTTTGGTCTTCGGTCGTCGCGCAGGTATGGGCGCTGCAGAATATGTAAAGAAGAACTCTGCTAACCCAGTATCAGATGCAACGATTAAGGCCGCAGCAGATCGCATTGAAGCGCCATTTAGCCGCCAAGGTGGAGAGAATTCGTATTCACTCCATGCCGAATTGCAAGAAGTAACACATAATCTTGTTGGAATTATCCGCACCCGAAGCGAAATCGAAGAAGCCATTACAAAGATCGCCGATATCCGCGCTCGCAGCAAGAACGTTGCGGTAGCAGGAGGTCGCAAGTTCAACCCAGGCTTCCACTTGGCTTTCGATCTCGACAACATGTTGTTAGTTGCAGAATCGACAGCAAAGTCAGCGCTCTTACGTGAAGAATCACGTGGTGGACATACGCGTGATGATTTCCCTGGCATGAGTAACCAGTGGCGCCAGGTAAACCACATCGCTAGCTTTGATGGCAGCAAGGTGAATGTAAAGGCACAGCAGCTACCAATGCTTCCTAAGGAACTCTTTGATCTCTTTGATATCCACGAACTCGAGAAATACATGACACCAGAAGAAATTGCGAAAGGCGGTTCCAACTAATGGCGCGCAAAATTAATCTTCGCATTTGGCGAGGAGACGCAAACGACGGTGGTCTCAAAGATGTTCAAGTTGATGCCAACGAAGGCGAAGTAGTTCTCGATGTAATCCATCGCGTACAGGCAACTCAAATGGGAGATCTTGCGGTTCGCTGGAACTGCAAGGCAGGCAAGTGCGGTTCTTGCTCGATGGAAATCAACGGAAAGCCGCGTCTTGCTTGCATGACCCAGGTGGCCTCTTTTGATGAGAATGAAACCATTACTGTCACACCACTTCGTGCTTTTCCAGTAATCAAAGATCTTGTTACAGATGTATCTTTCAATTACAAGAAGGCGATGGAAGTTCCTGCTTACGAACATCCACAGGACTTGGCACCAGGCGAGGCTCGCATGGAACAAGTGGATGTCGAACGTAGCCAAGAGTTCCGTAAGTGCATTGAATGCTTCCTATGTCAGAACACTTGTCACGTAATTCGTGACCATGAAGAGAACAAGAAGTCATTCGCGGGTCCACGATTCTTTATTCGAATTGCCGAGCTCGACATGCACCCTCTCGATATGTTGAAGAACCGTAAGCGCACTGCTCAGGAAGAGCATGGCCTTGGAATGTGCAACATTACAAAGTGCTGTACCGAGGTATGCCCCGAGCACATCAAGATTACTGATAACGCAATCATTCCGATGAAGGAGCGAGTTGTGGATATCAAATACGATCCAGCTCGAATGTTTGCTGGAATCTTGAAGCGAGAAAAGCGCAACTAATGCACCTGCTCATCCGTTGGGCAGTCCTCGCCTTTTCGATGTGGATTGCCACATTGGTTGTGCCAGGAATAAGCGTTGATGGTGGAGTAACTACTTATCTATGGGTTGCACTTCTATTTGGACTGATTAATAGCTTCTTTGGTTCACTCATTAAAGTTCTTACTTTCCCAGTCTCCATTGTTACTTTTGGGCTATTCATCTTCGTCATAAATGCTGCGATGCTTTCTCTGACAGCTCGATGGAGTGAAAAGCTTGAGGTAAACGGATTCTGGAGCGCGCTCTTTGCTTCACTCATCATCAGTTTCATGACCACAATCTTTAAAGCAAGCAAGAAGTTGGTGTAACACTGAAGCCGGTAGCGCTCGTTGCAGCAGGTGGCGCTCTGGGATCATTGGTCCGTTGGTTTCTCGGTGTGGTTGTTCCACAGAGTGAAATAGGGACTTTGGCGGCAAATCTCTTCGGAGTAGCTCTTGCAGTCTTCTTCCTAGTTCTTATGGAAAGACGTGGAATTACTTCTCTGCGCTATTTCTTACTTCCTGGTTTCTGCGGAGGAATGACGACATTCTCTGCCGTTACTTATCAAATTGTTGGCCCAGATAAGTCGGGAATCGACTACCTAGTAGTCACAATTCTTGCCTCCGTTGCAATTGCGCATATTTCGATGGTGCTTTCAAGGCGATATGTAAGAGTGAGATCGTTATGAGTACTCTCTTGGTCCTCGCTGGAGCATCTCTTGGTGCATCCGCAAGATTTCTCGTTGATCAATACTTTAAGAAATTTACTGATAAGCCAATAGGAACTTTCGCCGTAAATGTTTTAGGCTCATTTCTCATTGGCCTGACCTTTGGCAAGACCGAACGCTGGCAAGACTTTCTTGCAATAGGTTTTGCTGGAGCCTTTACAACATGGTCAACTTTTATGCTCGATCTCTATCTGGCATACGAACTTAAACGGTATCGAGCAGTTGTAATTAATCTCAGTGCATCAATTACCTGTGGCTTGATTGCAGCTGCGCTTGGATACGGCTTAGCGTCCTAAGATTCTTTTCATCCACTTTTCAATATCATCTGGATGGCGTGGAATATTCTCACTGAGATTACGACAACCATCTGCAGTAACTACGACATCATCTTCGATGCGAATACCAATGCCGCGATATTCAGGGGCAAAGAGTTCATCATCAGGCTGGATGTATAACCCAGGCTCGACAGTCAGAACCATGCCTTCGCGTAGCGGTGCATCGAGGTACATCTCTTTACGAGCCTGTGCGCAGTCATGAACATCGAGACCTAAGTGATGGCTCACGCCATGCAGAGTCCATCGGCGATGCAGTCCAATTTCTGGCTTCAGCGATTCTTCGGCAGAAACAGTAAGCACACCCATATCCGCCAAACCTTTAGCTAGCACCTCTTGGCATGCATTATTGATTTCTGAGAAGAGGACCCCTGGTTTAATCGCTGCAAAGCCCGCTAATTGCGATTCGTAGACCAACATGTAAAGCGCGCGTTGGGCTGGGGAGAACTTTCCATCGACAGGCAATGTGCGCGTGATATCGGCGGTATAGAAAGATTCCATTTCTACGCCGGCATCGACGAGCACGAGTTCACCACGACGAACATCACCATCATTGCGAATCCAGTGCAGTACACATGCGTGTGATCCAGCACCGACAATAGTGTTGTATCCGAGTTCATTGCCTAAAATTCGCGCCCGACCATAGAAAGCCGCATCCAAAACTCTCTCACCTCGTGGAGTTTCAACAGCAGCAGGTATGGCAGCGATAACATCGTTAAATCCGAGCGCTGAGGCATCTACAGCAGCTTGTAGCTCTGCTATCTCATAAGAATCTTTACAAAGTCTCTGCTCTGAAACAAAAGTTGCAAACTCCTCTTCTCGAGAATGAACTTTGACCGCTCTATCCACTAATGGATCTACCGAACGAAGGATGAGCGTTTCTTTGTTATCAGAAAGTAAAGTTTCGAGTTCTGAAAGGTGTCGAGTTTCAATTTGATAACGAGCCTTCGCCTCATCTAGAGTAAATCGGCGCCCAACCCATAGCTCTCCATACTTGGCATCACGATAGAAAGCATCGGTATCTCTAGTAGAACGGGGATTCATGTACAAATATGTGATGTGTGAATCACCTGATGGTTCGAGAACAAGCACTGCATCAGCTGTTGAATCTGCCCCTTGAACTCCGCTGTAGTAAACATAAGCGCTATGAGGGCGGAAATTAAAGTCAGAATCGTTGGCGCGAACTTTGAACCCACCTGCCGGAAGAACTAGGCGAATTCCTTTGAAGTTTTCGGATAAAACCTGGCGCCTTGAGTATGCATATGTAACCACTTCGAGTGGAGCTAAATCGTCAAGGTTTGATGGGGCCCAGCCCGATTTCATAAATTCGGCGAAGAGTTCAGAAGGAGCCTGATCATGGATTCGCTTGGGTTTTTTGGTCTCGACATCTGCATTCTCGTTATTCATATTTCAATACTACGCTCATCAATCTCACATTGACAGAGCCTGCAAGGTCTTTCCTGCCTTGCTAACCTTGCGTAATGCCGTCAATCTTTGAGACAGACGAGAAACTGGATGGGCTGACTTCAGTCGCAGTTGAACGCACCAAAGAGCTAATGAGGCAGTCAGAGAAATTACGCGATCGACGCGAAAAAGCTAGCCGCAAGCGAGTAGCTCGACTCTTCAAAGATCCTAAAGCGATTGAAGCAACTATCACTCTGACCGATGAAGTAATGCGCATTAGCTCTGTGCAATCTTCTTCCCGCATTTTCAGGCGCGCTGCTAAAAAAGCTAGCTTGGTGGGATTTGGAGCAATTAACGCTCTTGGACTTCACTTCATTGGAGTTTTATCACGCATAGTTCCAGGACCTATTGTCAGGGTGGTTCATCAGCGAGTACGAGCGCTCTCTAAAGATCTTATATTGGCATCTGAGTCTGAAAAACTTTCCAAACATCTAGCAAAGCGTTCGTCCAAAGGTATCTCACTCAATATAAATGTTTTAGGTGAAGCTGTTCTTGGCGATCACGAAGCAGAACAACGTTTCCAATCAATCTTGGAAATGATGCGTCGGCCAGAAGTTAATTACATTTCCGTCAAACTCTCTTCAATTGTTGCCCAACTCATCATTATTGACGTTAATGGGTCCATTAAACGCGTCTCGGAAAAGATGAGAATTCTCTACCGTCAAGCCCAGCAAAATGGCGTCTTCGTTAATTTGGATATGGAGGAGTATCGAGATCTTCCGATGACTGTTGCTGCATTTATGCAAGTCTTGGATGAAGATGAATTTTCAGCCATGAAGGCAGGCATTGTTCTGCAAGCTTATCTGCCTGAATCTCACCACTTCTTTGGTGAACTAGTGACGTGGGCTAAAGCACGCTACGAAAAATCTGGTGGAACAATCAAGGTTCGTCTCGTTAAAGGTGCAAATCTGGCGATGGAACGTGCGGAAGCTGAACTCCACGGTTGGAGCGCTGCGCCATATCGCACCAAATCAGATGTTGATGCATCTTATGTACGCCTTATTGATGCAGCTTTACGACCCGAGCACGCAAAGGCAGTTCGAATTGGAATCGCATCGCACAACCTATTTCACATGACATGGGCGATTGAAGTTGCGAATTCACGAGGCGTACTAGATCAAATTGATATTGAGATGTTGGAAGGTATGGCAAATGCCGAAGCACTTGCCGTAACGCGAGCAGGACAACCGGTTCTTCTGTATGCACCAGTGACCCGCAAAGATGATTTTGCTGCAGCGGTTGCGTATCTCGTTCGGCGACTAGATGAAAATACGTCAGATGAAAATTATCTGAAGGCAGCATTCGATATTGCTAAAAACCCGGCAAAATTTGCAGATCAAGAGCAGAGATTCTTAAAGTCAATCGCTGAGCGCCACACAATTACTACCGAAAGTTTGCGCCATATTGAGCACTCTCAAGTAACTGGGATGAACTTCGAGAATGAACCAAATGCAGATCCTACCGAACCAGAATTTATTTCCGCAGTGGAAAGAGCTATCAAAAAGGTTCGCGCGATTAAAGATCAAGAAATTCCACTTGTTATCAACGGCAAAGAGATTTTTACCAAGGAACAAGAAGATGGTCGCGATCCATCAGATGAAGGAAAAGTCTGGTATCACTACTCAGTTGGTTCAGCTAAAGATGTAGATAACGCAATTTCGACTGCAAAGAGCGCGCAAGAAAAGTGGAGCTCCCGCTCAATTGAAGATCGCGCTCGAACACTCTTCGCTGCAGCAGAGGTGATGCAGAAAGCCACCACAGAGACTATCGCTGTGATGTCACGAGATGCGGGAAAGACTGTGGCCGAAGCAGATCCAGAGGTTGCTGAAGCGATTGACTTCGCGCGCTTCTATGCCACCACCGCCCAGAATTTTGGTGAATCAACTCCACTCGGGACAATTTTGGTGGTTCCACCATGGAACTTCCCTTATGCAATTCCTATTGGCGGAGTTTGTGCTGCGCTGGCCGCTGGAAACACAGTCATTCTCAAACCTGCGCCAGAAACTGTTGCCACTGCATGGGAAATTGTCAGCCATTTATGGGCGGGCGGAGTTCCGAAAGATGTTCTGCAATTCTTACCAATGCGTGATGATGAAAACGGAAAGTACTTGATCACGCATCCAGATATTGATGGACTCATTCTCACGGGTTCATTTGATACTGCAGCGCTCTTTACTTCATGGCGTCCAGAAATCAATCTCATGGCAGAGACCAGCGGAAAGAATGCTGTGCTTATTACTTCCTGTGCGGATATCGATGCAGCAGTAAAAGATTTAGTGCAATCAGCCTTTGGACATGCAGGGCAGAAATGCTCAGCAGCTTCACTGGCAATTGTTGATACCAATATTTATAACGACCCAGCATTTATTCGCCAACTCAAAGATGCAGTTGAATCTTTAAGTGTTGGAGCCGGATGGAACTTCTCAACCACAGTGGGACCCATTATTCGCCCCGCCGAAACTGCGCTAAATCGTGCGCTCACACAACTGGACGAAGGTGAAAGTTGGTTGGTTGAACCAAAGCAACTAGATAGCGCTGGTTTGATGTGGCGTCCTGGAGTCAAAGTTGGAGTTAAAGCCGGCTCCTGGTCACACCGTAACGAATGGTTTGGTCCAGTGCTTGCAGTGATCGAAGCGCCAAACTTCGATACAGCAATTGATTGGCAGAATGAAACTGAATTTGGACTTACTGCGGGAATCCAATCACTTGATGAAAAAGAGTGTGAAGCATGGATTAATCGAGTCGAGGCAGGCAACCTTTATGTAAATCGTGGAATCACTGGGGCGATTGTTAATCGGCAGCCTTTTGGCGGATGGAAAAAATCTGCAGTAGGACCAAACGCGAAAGCTGGTGGATTGAACTACGTCAATACGCTACGAAATTGGCCGCGAGTGACTAATTTAGAAGCGGCAATGTATGGCGTAAATACATGGTGGAGCAAGGTTGGATCCCAGGCGATAGATAGATCCGGGCTGCTAGTTGAAAAGAATTTTCAACGTTACCGCCATTATTTAGCGCCCATAGTTGTGGTGGTTGATGAATCAACGACCCAAGCCGAGAAATCATTAATTCATTACATTAGTGAAAAGACTGGCGCGAAGATCATCTTCACTACTGACATTAATGATGTGAAAGAGAAGTTCTCCCGCGTCCGATGGTTGGCTTCAAGTAAGCCACCGGTTCTTGAGATGTTGCAGAAAGGGATTTCGGTCGACCACCGACCAGTCGCGCAACGAGGTGATATCGAAACCCCGCGCTGGTTGATCGAGCAATCAGTAGCGATTACCTACCATCGTTACGGCAATCCAAATGGTGGACCAAAACCATCGTGTAGTGGGCTTACCGCATAAGCGCTTTGCAGATAAGATAGCGAAATGCGTAGCGCTGATTGGTATGGCGGAAATTCCAAAGATGCTTATATTCACCGCGCATGGATGCGCCGTGGAAATCCTGATTCAGCGTTAACTGGCACTCGCCCCCAGATTGCAATTCTTAATACAGCATCAGATTTATCACCATGCAATATGCATCTCAATGAAGTTGCACAGAGCGTTAAGAATGGTATTTGGGAAGCTGGCGGAGTTCCTTACAACTTGCCGATGGTTTCACTCGGTGAATCCAATGTTCGCCCGACTGCGATGTTGTGGCGCAACATGGTCTCCATGGCTACCGAGGAAATGATTCGAGCTAATCCTGTTGATGGCGTAGTTCTTCTCGGAGGTTGTGACAAGACGATCCCAGCGCTATTGATGGGCGCATCTTCTGTAAACCTTCCCGCAATTGTAATTTCTGGTGGACCGATGCTTAACGGAACTTTCAAAGGAAAGTTACTTGGTTGCGGTACCGGTGTCTGGAAATTTAGCGAGGAAGTTCGCGCTGGAAAGATGTCGCAAGAAGATTTTTATAATTCCGAAAAATCAATGATTCGCAGCAAGGGCCATTGCAACACTATGGGCACTGCCTCAACCATGAGCAGCATGGCTGAGCTATTGGGAATGAGCTTGCCGGGACTCGCTGGAGTTCCTGCACCCGATAGTCGCCTTTATCAAGGTGCTCACGAATCAGGTGTACGTATCGTCAAGATGGTTGAAGAGAATCTAAAACCAAGTGACATCATGACCAAAGGCGCATTCCATAACGCGATTGTTGCGCTCGGCGCAATTGGTGGATCAACAAATGCAGTAGTGCACCTGCTGGCAATGGCTGGCCGCCTCGGAGTCGATTTAACGCTTGATGATTTCGACAAAATTGGTTCTCGAGTCCCACTGCTCGTTAATTTGCAGCCTGCTGGTGAATTCTTAATGGAAGACCTTTTCCGCGCTGGTGGGCTAACAGCGGTGATGAAAGAGGTAGAGCACCTACTTGATAAGAGTCCAATCACGGTGACTGGAAAACCTTATGTAGATTCCATTCAAAGCGCTGAAATATATGACGAAACAATCATTAAAAAGTTCGATGCGCCGTTGCAACCAGAAGCCGGAATTGCGGTCTTGCGCGGAAATATTGCACCTGATGGTGCAGTAATTAAGCCAGCAGCTGCCAGCCAGAACCTGCTGGTTCACACAGGTAAGGCAGTTATTTTTGAGAGCATCGAAGATTTCCATGCTCGTATTGATGATCCGAATTTAGATGTTGATGAAAATAGCGTGCTTGTTTTGCGCGGTTGTGGACCTAAGGGTTATCCAGGCATGCCAGAAGTTTCCAATATGGCGATTCCAAAGAAACTTTTAGAAAAGGGAATTCTCGATTTAGTTCGAATCTGCGATGGACGAATGAGTGGAACCGCATTTGGCACCGTTGTGCTTCATGTTTCTCCTGAAGGTGCACTTGGTGGGCCACTAGCTAAATTGCAAAATGGTGATGTGATTGAACTCAATGTTCCAGCACGTACTCTCAATGTAAAAATTTCAGATGCTGAGCTAGCAGCTCGCCAGCCATCTCCTTCTATGGTGTCAGCGCTTGCAAATACAGAACGCGGATGGGAACGTCTCTATATTGATCATGTAGAGCAATCCCACTTAGGCGCGGACCTTGATTTCTTGCGCGGAGCTAGCGGTTCAAAGACTCCACGCGAATCACATTAAGCGCCAGCAAAAAGCGTTGTAGGAGTACCGACAAATCCTGGGGTACAGATAAATGTCTGCCCATCATTAGGTGTACTCGTTGGGTTATTCCGTTCGGCGCTAGTAATTACCAACTGATCAAGGTTCTTGCCTACAAAAGCACATGATGTTGTACGCACTGCAGGCATTTTGATTTCATGGGTCATCACAAATCCATTGCGAGTATCGAAACGTCGGATTGCGCTGCCATTGTAGAAAGCAATCCAGAGGCCATCTTCGGTATCGATACACATACCGTCGGGATAACCAAGGTCCTGGCTAAAGGAGACAGCCAGACGTCTATTCGTTATTCCTTCTGGAGAATAATCAAAGGCATCTACTCCAAAGTTGAGTGTGTCGATATAGAAAAAAGTTTTTCTATCTTTACTCCATGCCAAACCATTACTGATGCTAGTTCCTGGAACAAACTTGGTAAGTTCCTTGGTTTTTCCTTTAAGTCTGTAGAGAGCTCCGTGGCCACCATCTTCGGTGTAAGACATCGAACCAAGCCAGAGATCTCCAGCGGGATCAACCTTTGCATCATTCCATCGCATTGGAGTTGCATCCACCTCATCACGAGAAACAAACGGTGTGAATTCATTTCCATCGTAAAGGACCGGCCCACTTACAGTTCCTAAAAGATCTTTTCCAGATTCAGTAGGGATTACAAAGCCAATATCTTCTGAAACAGAGTATTCACCGCTCTGCCCCGTTTCAAGATTTCGACTAAGAACTTTTCTACCTTCGATATCAACCCATTGAACTTCAGAGTGGGTTGGCCCAGATGCAACTGGACCTTCGCCCAAAATGCATTGCCGTTCGTCAAAGATTTCAACTTTTATCTGCGAGGCTGTCATTTCGGAATAGTAGCGTGAGTAAACTAAATGCGTGAAGAGGTCTTTAGTACTAATTACAGCTCTTTTTCTTAGCGCCATAAACCCATCAGCACAGGCAAGCGAAGAACCAATTAAGGTTATGTCGCGCAATATCTATCTGGGTGCCGATGTTGGTGTTGCGCTAGAACTCATCCCTGATTTACCGGCGGCTGCACAATTTATGTGGGAGCAGGTGCAAGCCACTGATTTTTCCAAGCGAAAAGTGATTTTGGCCCAAGAGATTAAAGACGAATCCCCGGATGTCATAGGCCTACAAGAAGCGACAATTTGGTACTGCAAGGCACAACCCTGGAGCGCAAAGACTGAAGTTTTTAACTTTACCAATGAACTTTTGACCGCCCTCGATGGCCGATATGTGGTCGCAGAAAAGAATGGGGAAAAGGCATTTAATCCCGGGTACTCCATTGGCCCGATTCCATTCTTAACTAAAGTCAACGATGCTAAAACCTTTCAACCACTATTTGGGCAAGATTCGGCAGCGTGTGGGTTTCAGATAGGAGATGCGCTATTAATCAAGAAGGAATTGGCGCAGTATGTAAATCAAGTAGGTAACTCTGAGTACGAGGATGTCTACAAAGTTGTACCCACAATCATGGAGATTTACCGTGGCTACACCTGGGCAGATATCACCATGCAAGGAAGCAATATTCGATTTGTCAGCACGCATCTAGAATCTTTATGGGACCCAAACAAAGTACCAAAAGCTGCAGAACAAGCAAGACAACTTGTCGCTGATTTAGAAAATACTAAATCACCAATAATTGTCATTGGAGATTTCAATTCAGACCCTCGCGATCCACGACCTAAAGGATTTCCAAATCCTGGCGAACAACCTGCAGCAAGTGAGAAATGCCCAACTGGCTCATCTCTCTGCAGCGCATATAGAGTGATGCGAGATGCAAAATTTGTCGACGCCGGTCCAGATGCAAGCGAGCCTGCATCATTCACATGGGGAATGAACGCTCTATTAACTGGAGCAGATGCCAAGCGAAAAAGTGCAGCGATAAAGATGGGTAATAAGTTTGGTTATACCGACCGCCTCGATTACATCTTCGTAAAAAATGGAATCGAAGTTCTCACCTCAAAGATAATTGGACAGCGCCCACCGTACGGAACTGATCATGCGGGAGTAGTTGCAGAGTTGCGACTTACCGCCGAGGGATCTGTAGTTAGCGAACCGCTAGATTCACATTCGCGCTTTCCAATTTCGTTCTGGGAAGGCGTAGGAATTCTTTTGTTGGGCCTCATAACCTGGCGGAATGTGCGGAGAATTCGCCGCCGCTAGCGCGGTAGACTTCTCCCACACTTGGAGACGTCGCATAGCCCGGTCGAGTGCGCCTCACTGCTAACGAGGTAAGGTGTAAAAACCTTCGAGAGTTCAAATCTCTCCGTCTCCGCAGATTAAAGATAGGCTTTCGCGCATGTCTGCTTCTGACGAAAAATATGTCATCGGCGTTGATTACGGAACTCTGTCGGGCCGCGCTCTACTCGTGCGAGTTTCAGATGGTGCCGAAATCGCAACTGCCGTATTTGAATATCCGCACGCAGTAGTAGAAGACACGCTTCCTACATCCGGCCAGAAACTTCCTCCAGATTGGGCGTTGCAGGTTCCTTCAGATTATGTAGATGTTCTTAAAAAAACAGTTCCAGAAGTTCTCAAATCATCAGGTATTAATCCGGCGCAAGTGATCGGTATCGCGACAGATTTCACTGCTTGCACAGTTTTGCCAGTAAAAGAGGATGGAAAACCGCTATCTGAGCTTCCAGAGTTCGCAAAGAATCCGCACGCATATGTGAAGTTATGGAAACACCATGCGGCACAGCCACATGCTGATCGCATTACAGATCTGGCACATTCCAGAAAAGAACCATGGATTGCTCGTTATGGCGGAAAGATTTCA
>JBEEIL010000058.1:0-23581 GCA_041169865.1 Actinomycetota bacterium
TAAATGACATTGGATCAGCAGCAGATTTTCTTGCAGCAATCGAAGGCACAATCAGAAATTTCAGCGACGGAGATTTAGTCGTTGGCACAGTCGTTCAAATTGATCGCGAAGAAGTACTCCTAGATGTCGGTTACAAGACAGAAGGCGTTATTCCATCCCGCGAACTCTCAATCCGCCATGATGCAGATCCAAATGACATCGTCAAGGTTGGCGATAAGGTCGAAGCTCTCGTTCTTCAGAAAGAAGATAAAGAAGGACGCCTGATTCTCTCTAAGAAGCGTGCACAGTATGAACGCGCCTGGGGCGAAATCGAAGGCAAGAAGGAGCGCGACGAAGTTGTCGTAGGTACAGTTATTGAAGTTGTTAAGGGTGGACTTATTGTCGACATCGGACTTCGTGGCTTC
Source organism: Actinomycetota bacterium (assembly GCA_041169865.1). Lineage (GTDB taxonomy): Bacteria > Actinomycetota > Actinomycetes > Nanopelagicales > Nanopelagicaceae > Planktophila. The sequence goes on from JBEEIL010000058.1 coordinate 405, forward strand.
TTGCCAGCATCCCTTGTTGAAATGCGTCGCGTACGCGATCTAACCCCTTACATCGGTAAGCAGGTTGAAGCACGCATCATTGAACTTGATAAGAATCGCAATAACGTAGTTCTCTCACGTCGCGCATTCCTAGAGCAGACCCAATCTCAATCACGCACTGAATTCCTTAATCAGCTGCAGAAGGGTCAGGTTCGCACAGGAGTTGTCTCATCAATCGTCAACTTTGGTGCATTCGTAGATCTTGGTGGCGTTGATGGTCTTGTGCACGTCTCTGAACTTTCTTGGAAGCACATTGACCATCCAGGTGAAGTTGTTGAGGTTGGCGATGAAGTAACTGTCGAGGTTCTAGAAGTTGACTTCGAACGTGAGCGCGTTTCACTCTCACTCAAGGCTACTCAAGAAGATCCATGGCAGGCATTTGCTCGCACCCACACAATCAACACTGTGGTTCCTGGCGTTGTAACCAAACTCGTTCCTTTCGGTGCATTCATCCGTGTCCATGAAGGTATTGAAGGCTTGGTTCACATTTCAGAGTTGGCAGAACGCCACGTTGAAATTCCAGAGCAGGTTGTTTCTGTTGGAGATGAACTCTTCGTCAAGATTATCGATATTGATTTAGAGCGTCGTCGCATCTCACTTTCACTCAAGCAAGCTAATGAAGGCCACGAAGTTGAAGTTGAGGCATTTGACCCAACTCAATATGGAATGGCTGCACGTTACGATGCTGATGGAAACTTCATCTACCCAGAAGGTTTTGATCCTGAGACACAGGAATGGAAGCCTGGTTTTGATGCACAGCGCGAAGAGTGGGAGCGTCAATACGCTGTTGCTCAGGAACGCTTCCTAGCTCACAAGAAGCAGAAGGCCGAAGCAAAGGCAGCGGAGGAAGCTGCTGTAGTAGCGGCAGAATAAGTAGTTAGGAAAAAGGGACTCATACGGGTCGCGAGCTGCTCCTTAACCTCGCTTACCCCGCATGAGTCCCTTTTTCACTTCTTAGGATGTTGTGAAATGACACCGCCCCAGAGGCTCGCATATAAAAGGTAGGGTGGGAGCATGTTGGTTGTTGGGCTCACTGGCGGAATCGGGGCCGGTAAATCAACAGTGGCGCAATACTTTGCTGAACTGGGCGCTCTCGTCATCGATGCTGATCAATTAGCCAGAATGGCGATTGAGCGCGGTACAGATGGATTTGCAGATGTCATGCTTCGATTTGGCGATGATGTTATCGCCAACGGCGATATCGATCGTAAGAAATTAGCTGAGATAGTTTTCTCGGATCCAAAAGCGCGCAAAGATCTGGAAGCCATTATTCACCCACGCGTACAGGCCCTCTTTGCCGAAGCAGTTGCCGATTTAGATAGCGACGATATTTTGATTTACGAGATTCCTCTCTTGGTTGAAACTGGTGCAGCTGCAAAATTTGATTACATCATCACCGTCGAATCAGACCTTGAGATACGTAAGGCTCGCTTGCTCAAGAAGGGTCTATACATATCTCAGATAGAAAAGCGCATAGCTTCCCAAGCAAGCCCAGAAGCACGAGAAGCTATTGCTGATGCAGTGATTCGCAATGACGGTGATGAGGACTCGCTCTTGCGTCAGGTGGAGAATCTCTGGGAGGGCGTTTTGCGGCCGCTCTCTTTAGGATAAGCAGGTGCGTCCGGTAACAGATCTGCAGCGGAAGGTGGCTCCTTTTCAAGTCATCAGCGACTACATCCCTGCTGGAGATCAGCCAGCTGCAATTGATGAAATTGCTCGGCGAATTAATGAAGGCGTGCAAGATGTGGTCTTACTCGGCGCAACCGGAACCGGAAAATCAGCCACAACAGCGTGGTTGATCGAGAGACTTCAACGTCCAACGCTTGTTCTGGCGCCCAATAAGACTTTGGCAGCGCAATTGGCCAATGAGTTTCGGGAGCTGTTGCCCAATAACGCAGTTGAGTACTTTGTCTCTTATTACGATTATTACCAGCCCGAGGCATACGTTCCACAGACAGATACTTTTATTGAGAAGGATTCCAGTGTCAACGATGAAGTAGAGCGATTACGACACTCGGCAACTAACTCATTGCTCACTCGACGGGATGTGGTGGTGGTCGCTACTGTTTCATGTATCTATGGCTTGGGAACCCCTCAGGAATATATCGATCGCATGATTCGCCTTAAGGTAGGCGATGAAATAGAGCGAAACGCCCTCCTTCGAAAATTCGTTGACGTTCAGTACAAACGCAATGACATGGCCTTTGAACGCGGCACTTTCCGAGTACGCGGCGACACTATCGAAATTATTCCCATGTATGAAGAGCTCGCGGTACGTATCGAAATGTTTGGCGATGAAATCGAAAAAATCATGACCTTAAATCCCCTAACGGGAGAAATTGTCAACGATGAGACTGAGATCTATATCTTTCCCGCCACCCACTACGCAGCTGGGCCCGAGACTATGAAGCGGGCTATGAGTGATATTCAAGATGAACTTCAGATACAGCTCAATCAATTTACTAAGCAAGGTAAATTACTTGAAGAGCAGCGCTTACGAATGCGAACCACCTTTGATTTAGAGATGATGGAGCAGCTCGGCTTCTGTTCGGGAATAGAAAACTATTCACGGCATCTTGATGGACGCGCCCCCGGCTCGCCGCCTAACTGCCTCCTCGACTATTTTCCAGAAGATTTTTTAGTAGTCATTGATGAGAGCCACGTGACAGTTCCTCAAATTGGCGCCATGTATGAAGGTGATGCGGCGCGCAAGAGAACATTGGTAGAACATGGCTTTCGTTTGCCGAGCGCCCTCGATAACCGACCTCTGAAATGGCCTGAATTTCTAGAGCGCACTGGCCAGAAAATTTATTTATCAGCAACTCCTGGCAAGTATGAACTTGAAAAAGTTGGGGGAGATGTCGTCGAGCAAGTCATTAGACCGACTGGCCTGGTCGATCCTCAAATTATCGTCAAGCCCATTAAGGGACAGATTGATGATCTGCTCCACGAGATAACTATCCGCGCTGAGAAGAATGAACGCGTACTCGTTACCACTCTTACGAAGAAGATGTCAGAAGACCTCACAGATTACCTACAAGAAAAGGGAGTGCGAGTTCGCTATTTGCACTCCGAGGTTGATACCTTGAGAAGAGTGGAACTGCTACGCGAGTTACGTAGTGGTGAGTATGACGTGCTGATTGGTATCAATCTTTTGCGCGAGGGTCTAGATCTTCCAGAAGTATCTCTCGTCGCTATTTTGGATGCAGATAAAGAGGGTTTCTTGCGTTCTGCGACATCGCTCATTCAGACAATTGGTCGCGCCGCTCGAAACGTCTCTGGAGAAGTCCACATGTACGCCGACAACATCACAGCATCGATGGCAAAAGCGATTGATGAGACCAACCGACGTCGTGCAAAGCAAGTTGCCTACAACCTCGAGCGGGGGGTTGATCCGCAGCCTCTGCGTAAGAAGATTTCAGATATTACGGATCTAATCGTGCAAGAGAGCGATGACACAGCCGATATTTTGGCTACAGTGAAAGGAAAGAAATCAGCGGCAGTTCTACCATTTTCGTCGAAGCCTACTGATTCCATGCCGCGCCAAGAATTGATTGCGTTGATAGGCTCGCTCACCGAGCAGATGCGTAGCGCTGCAGACGAACTCGCTTTCGAATTGGCGGCTCGTCTGCGCGATGAACTCCGCGAACTCAAGCGGGAACTTCGAGGAATGGATGAGGCGGGAACATGAGCATCGAGAAGCTAGTTGTTCGAGGCGCCCGCGAGCACAACCTCAAAGATGTCTCTATAGAACTTCCTCGCGAGGCGCTCATCGTATTTACCGGACTTTCAGGTTCAGGAAAATCAAGCCTCGCCTTTGACACTATCTTTGCCGAAGGACAGCGCCGCTACGTGGAATCACTTTCAGCGTATGCGCGACAGTTTTTGGGCCAAATGGATAAGCCAGATGTGGATTTTATCGAAGGACTTTCACCTGCCGTTTCAATCGATCAAAAATCTACCAACCGCAATCCTCGTTCAACTGTTGGAACAATTACTGAGGTCTATGACTACTTCAGATTGCTCTTTGCGCGTGCGGGAAGGCCACACTGTCCGCAATGCGGCAAGGCGGTATCTCGGCAGAGCCCGCAACAAATTGTCGATCAAATTTTAACAATGCCAGCAACGACAAAGTTTCAAGTTCTCGCTCCAGTGATTCGCGAGCGAAAAGGGGAGTTTGTAGATCTCTTCGCCGAGTTAGTGACCCAGGGATATTCTCGAGCGCGCGTTGATGGCGAAACGATTTCGTTAACGGAACCACCTAAACTCAAAAAGCAAGAGAAGCACACAATTGAGGTTGTTATTGATCGTTTAACCGCCAGGGCTGAGAGCAAATCTCGTCTTACGGATTCAATTGAGACAGCGCTCAAATTGGGCAATGGATTGGTGCTACTTGATTTTGTTGATGCAAAAGCTGGGGAAAAAGAACATACCTACAGCGAGCACCTAGCTTGCCACGACTGCAATCTCTCTTTTGAAGAACTAGAACCGCGTTCTTTCTCTTTCAATTCACCTTTTGGCGCCTGTCCTGAATGTACGGGTATTGGAACTCGACTTGAGGTTGATGATGAATTAATCATCCCTGATGACTCTATCTCCATCAATGATGGGGCTATTGCCCCATGGTCAGGAGGACAATCATCTGAGTATTTCTTACGATTGCTTGAGGCTCTTGCAAAAGAGTTGAAGTTTTCTCTTGATAGTCCGTGGAAGAAGCTATCTGCAAAAGCGAAAGATGCAATTATCAATGGCTTTGAGTATGAGGTTCATGTCAAGTACAAGAATCGTTACGGCCGCGTACGTAATTACTCAACTGGCTTTGAAGGTGTGGTTCCATTTATTCATCGGCGCCATAGTGAAACAGATAGCGATTACAGCCGTGATAAATATGAGGCGTATATGCGCCAAACTCCTTGCCCTGCATGCAAAGGTGCGCGCCTTAAGCCAGAAGTATTAGCAGTAACTCTTGGAGGCAAGAGCATCGCCGAAGTATGTGCACTCTCTATTGATGAATGCGCCAGCTTCCTGAAGGAGGTCAAACTTAATAAACGCGAAGCTCAGATTGCTGAGCGCGTGATGAAAGAGGTTCATGCGCGACTTGGCTTCCTGTTAGATGTTGGATTGGACTATCTCTCACTCGACCGACCTGCTGCCACACTCTCTGGTGGAGAAGCGCAACGCATTCGACTCGCAACGCAGATCGGTTCTGGGCTAGTTGGTGTTCTCTATGTTCTTGATGAACCATCGATTGGACTTCACCAACGGGATAATCGTCGCTTGATTGACACCCTTACTCGGCTACGTGACTTAGGAAATACGCTAATTGTTGTCGAGCATGATGAGGAAACAATCCGTACCGCAGATTGGGTTGTCGATATCGGGCCAGGTGCTGGAGAACACGGTGGTCGCGTTGTGGTTTCGGGTTCATATGAAGAGTTAATCGCATCAAATGAATCCATCACAGGTGCCTACCTGTCGGGACGTAAGTCAATTGAAATTCCACAGCAAAGACGCGCAGTCGATCCGAAGCGACAACTTGTTATTAAGGGTGCGAAGGAAAACAACCTAAAAGATATTGAAGTCTCTATTCCACTCGGACTCTTTGTCTCCGTTACCGGAGTTTCAGGCTCTGGTAAATCAACTCTCGTCAATGACATTTTGTATACAACCCTTGCCAATAAACTTAATGGCGCTCGACTCGTTCCAGGACGACATCGCACCGTCACTGGTATTGATCACTTAGATAAGGTCGTTCACGTCGATCAATCACCAATTGGGCGTACGCCTCGTTCAAATCCAGCAACTTACACAGGAGTCTTTGATAAAGTCCGTGCTCTCTTTGCCGAGACGACTGAAGCAAAAGTTCGTGGCTATCAGCAGGGGCGATTCTCTTTTAACGTCAAAGGCGGGCGCTGCGAGAATTGTTCGGGAGACGGAACAATCACTATTGAGATGAACTTCTTGCCAGATGTTTATGTTCCTTGCGAAGTCTGCCATGGTGCACGCTATAACCGAGAGACTTTGGAAGTTCACTACAAAGGAAAGACCATCGCAGAAGTTCTGGATATGCCTATCGAAATCGCACACCAGTTCTTTGAATCAGTGCCCACGATTGCTCGCTATCTCAAGACTCTCTGTGATGTTGGACTTGGATATGTACGACTCGGCCAATCAGCGCCTACGCTCTCTGGTGGAGAAGCGCAACGAGTCAAACTGGCGACTGAATTGCAACGACGTTCTACGGGTCGCACTATCTACGTTCTTGATGAACCAACGACTGGTCTTCACTTTGAAGATGTTAATAAGTTGCTTGGGGTACTTAAACGGCTCGTTGAAACCGGCAATACCGTGATCGTGATTGAACATAACCTTGATGTCATTAAATCTTCGGATTGGGTGATTGATATGGGCCCAGAAGGAGGTTTCCGCGGGGGCACTGTTGTCGCAGAAGGCACTCCAGAAGATGTGGCCAAGGTAAAAGGCAGCTACACAGGAGAATTTCTTGCAGAAATTCTTGCTACCAATCGACATACACCGGTTCGAAAGACCGCAAAGCAGAAGTAACAATGGCGCAACCTGCAAGTTATCGCCCGAAGGAAATCCCTGAAGAACCTGGTGTCTATCGCTTCTTTAATGGTGCAGACAAAGTCATCTATGTAGGTAAGGCAAAGAATCTAAAAAATCGTCTTTCGACATATTTTGGATCAAACCTTGCACAAAAAACCTATCGAATGGTCCACGAGGCGGTTCGAGTTGATTGGACGATTGTTAAAACTGAGTTAGAAGCTTTGGCGCTGGAATTTAGTTGGATCAAGCAGTTCCAGCCGACGTATAACGTGCAATTCAAAGACGATAAGTCCTATCCATATTTGGCTATTTCGCTCAGCGACGAGTATCCGCGCATTTTTATTACCCGGAAAGAGAAGCGACCAGGACTTAAATACTTCGGTCCGTACACAAATGCATGGGCGCTACGGAATACGTATGAAGTCTTGCTCAAGGTCTACCCAGTTCGATCATGCAGCGCAGGTAATTTTCAGCGAGCACAGCGGACTAAACGGCAGTGTCTTCTTGGAGATATTGGTAAGTGCTCTGCTCCGTGTGTTGGATGGGTGACCCCAGAAGAACATAAGGAGATAGCCTTCAAATTAGATGCTTTTATGGAGAAAGGTATGGAGAACTTACTTCCTGCCCTTCGTAGCGAAATGGAGTTAGCGTCCTCACGAGAAGAGTTCGAGCGAGCGGCTCGACTTCGTGATCAGATCGAATCATTTGAAAAAGCACAGCGTTCAACCCAAGGAAATCTATCTGATGATTTAGATGGCGACTTCATCTCAATTCACGAAGAGGGTTTACATGCCGCAGGCTCTATCTTTGTTGTAAGACGAGGTTCCATCAAAGGTTCTCGATCATGGATTGTTGACCAAGAGCGCGCACTTGAAGGCGATGATCAAATTGCATCACTGTTCTTCTCAATTTATAGCCAGAGCGCTCCCTCAGATATTCCATCCGAGATATATCTCAACCAATCACCAGCAGATCAAGCTGCTCTAGAAGGATGGCTCTCGGAGTTGCGTGGAGCCAAGGTAGCAATCAAAGTTCCACAACGTGGCGAAAAGGTTGAGTTACTACAGACAGTCGAACGCAACGCCCATTACGCGTTGGTGCAGTACCTCAGCAAACGGGCAACAGATGCTGCGGTATCTGGCAAGGCGTTACTGGAGCTTGAAGAAGAGCTGCAACTTTCTCGCACCCCGCTACGGATCGAGTGCTACGACATATCAAATATTTCTGGAACTTCTGTCGTTGCCTCTATGGTTGTCTTTGAAGATGGTTTGGCAAAGAAGAGCGAATACCGACGATTTATCATTGATACAGATACAGCTCAGGACGATACCCGTGCCATGCATCAAGTGATCACACGTCGAATGAAGCGATTGTTAGCAGATCGCAATGTTAATCCTGCAGAGGTTGCAGAGACTGGGGGAAAGCTCAGTAAGTTTGCTTATCCTCCACAGCTTATTGTTGTTGACGGTGGTGCACCTCAAGTTGCAGCGGCTCAACGAGCCTTGGATGAATTAGGCGTAACGGATATTGCGCTGTGTGGATTGGCAAAGCGTTTGGAGGAAGTATGGATGCCAGGGGACAAGGACCCTTTAATTCTGCCTCGAACAAGTGAAGCTATGTATCTTCTGCAGCGAATCCGAGACGAAGCGCATAGGTTTGCCATAACATTCCATCGCTCTCGCAGATCAAAAGTTATGTTGGAATCTTTACTCGATGATATTCCGCAACTAGGAGAATCACGGAGAAACGCTCTCCTTTCTCGCTTCGGTTCAGTCTCAGCGATGCGAAAGGCGACTCGAGAGGAGTTAGCTGCAACCCCTGGAATTGGCGCCACTATCGCCGGAATTATCTTTGATCACCTGCAATCTCTATCTCAACAACCAGAGATGAAGGTTGATATGGCCACTGGCGAGATACTTGACACATAAGGCAGAATGAAAACATGGCAGCAAAAGAGCTACTAATCCTCTCTGGCATGTCAGGCGCCGGACGTTCTACCGTCGCCCATGCACTCGAGGATCTTGGGTGGTACGTTGTTGATAACTTGCCACCGTCGCTGCTTCCTTCACTTGCCGAGCAATCATTGGATACTCACGCGGCCCTAGCGGTAGTTGTAGATGTTCGCGGGGGTAAGTTTTTTGATGAACTTAATGACTCACTTGCCAAGTTAAAAACTGCGGCGGTCCCGTTTCGTTTGCTATTCCTAGATGCGTCCGATCAGGCGTTGGTACAACGTTTTGAATCAACCCGTCGACCTCATCCTCTTCAGAGCAAAGATCGCATTGTGGATGGCATAGCACGTGAGCGGGCAAAACTGGAAGAGATCCGCGCACAAGCAGATGTTGTTATCGATACCTCAAACCTCAATGTCCACCAACTTGAAAAGCGCACTTCAGAAATCTTTGCAGCAGGAATGCTGCCTTCTCTACGAGTCAATGTCTTATCCTTCGGATATAAATATGGAATTCCAGTTGATGCTGATTTAGTTTTAGATTGTCGTTTTATTCCAAACCCACATTGGATTCCTGAACTCAGACCGCTTAATGGATTGGACTCACCTGTTTCTGAGAAAGTGCTAGGCAGCGAGGGCGTTGCTGATTTCATTAAGAGTTATGTTGGGGTGGTCAGGCAGATGATTCCTGGCTACCTGCGCGAGGGAAAGAAATATGTGACGATTGCAATTGGCTGTACAGGCGGAAAGCATCGCTCGGTTGCCATAGCTGAAGAAATTGCCAAGCAGCTCTCTTCATCCTCCTCTGAACTTGAGATCACAGCCCATGCAACTCATCGAGATGTTGGACGAGAATAAGTTGACCAAAAAAGTAGTTGCTCTCGGTGGTGGCCATGGCCTGGCTGCAACTCTCACTTCACTTCGTAGCCTTACGAGCGACATCACGGCGATTGTGACGGTTGCAGATAATGGTGGCTCCAGCGGTCGTCTACGTGAAGAGTTTCCAATCCTTCCTCCAGGAGATTTACGTATGGCGCTTGCTGCCTTATGTGGTGATGATGAATGGGGCCGAAGTTGGGCGCAGATCATGCAATATCGCTTTACAAGCGAGGGACCACTCAACGGACATGCAGTTGGGAATTTATTGTTAGCTGCATTGTGGGATCGCGATGAGGACACAGTTGCCGGACTAGATCGAGTTGGCGCACTCTTAAAAGTCGTGGGTCGAGTTCTGCCTATGGCATCGGAACCACTCGACATTGAAGCAACTTTCGAAAACAGTATTGGCACGCAGATTGTTCGCGGCCAGGCAGAGGTAGCCACTACAAAAGGAAAGCTCAAAAATCTGAGATTGATTCCCGAGAACCCAGCTGCTCAGACTGAAGCTCTTTCAGCCATTCACGATGCAGACTGGGTGACGATGGGACCAGGTTCATGGTTTTCGAGTGTAATTCCGCACTTACTCGTTCCAGATTTGCGAGATGCTTTAGTAGAAACAGAAGCCAAGAAAATCCTAATTCTCAATTTGGATTCTGCGGATAAATCTGCGGGGGAGTATGCCGGATATTCGCCAGCTGAACATATGCGCATCCTCCAGAACTATGCGCCTCGACTTACTTTCGATGTAGTGATCCTCGATAGTTCTGCAGAGGGTGCACAAGAGCTGCAGACATATCTTTCAACCATGGGTTCAGAGTTAGTCGTCGCAGATTTGCGCAGTTCCGGTGCGCCCTTACATCACGATGTAAAGAAATTGGGTCAGATTTTCGCGCACATTGCCTCAGAAAAACTGATTGGATAGCCCCATGGCAATGACCGCAGCAGTGAAGGACGAACTCAGTCGTCTTGCAGTCTCCAAGCCCTGTTGCCGTAAAGCTGAGGTCTCATCACTTCTCCGCTTTGCAGGTGGCCTTCATATTGCAGCAGGCAAAGTTCTGATTGAGGTTGAACTTGATACTTCTCAGAGCGCACGGCGCCTCAAGAAAGATATTGCCGATATCTATGGTCATGATTCTGATTTGGCAGTTCTATCTTCCAGCGGTTTACGTAAAGGTTCTCGCTATGTGGTTCGAGTGGTTGAAGCAGGAGACGCACTTGCCCGTCAAACAGGTTTGATTGATGCAAATGGTCGACCAGTTCGTGGTCTTCCTCCGCAAGTAGTTGCAGCAAATGTTTGTGATGCAGAGGCTGCTTGGCGTGGCGCCTTTATTGCACACGGATCGTTAACCGAGCCAGGAAGGTCCTCCTCTCTTGAAATTACCTGCCCCGGACCAGAGGCCGCATTGGCGCTTGTAGGAGCTGCACGCCGCCTCAATATTGTTGCTAAAGCCCGTGAAGTGCGCGGTGTAGATCGCGTTGTTATTCGAGATGGCGATGCGATTGGAGTCCTACTCACAAGATTAGGTGCGCATGAGAGCGTTTTGAATTGGGAAGAAAGACGCATGCGTCGTGAAGTGCGTGCGACTGCCAACCGTCTTGCAAATTTTGATGATGCAAACTTAAGGCGTTCTGCACGTGCTGCTGTCGCAGCATCTGCTCGAGTTCAACGCGCAATGGAGATTCTCGGAGCAGAAATTCCTGACCATCTCAAGGAAGCTGGTGAGCTTCGTATCGCGCACGGACAAGCAAGTTTGGAAGAGTTGGGATCGCTTGCAACTCCTCCTATGACTAAGGATGCAATCGCTGGGCGAATTCGTAGATTGTTAGCGATGGCCGATAAGCGCGCCGCTGAACTCGGAATTCCTGATACTGAGGCTGGGCTCTCGCCAGATTTGCTGGGGGATTCCTAACCGGACGGTAGCCTTCGCACCAACTGATAGACTTCTGGTCAAGCCCCCAACGTTGTGGTGTAACTCGTAGCCACCTTTTATTGGGGCAATCACTTTCTAGAAGAGGTTTTTACAATGATTAATGTCGGAATCAATGGCTTTGGACGTATCGGTCGCAACTTCTTTCGCGCAGCGTTAACAAACCCAAATATCAACATCGTAGGTATCAACGACCTCACCGATAACGCAACCTTGGCACATCTTCTTAAGTACGACTCAATCCTTGGACGTCTGGGATTAGAGGTTTCCCACACCGACGACACCATTACCGTTGGTGGAAAGACCATCAAAGTCTTCGCAGATCGCGATCCTGCAAACCTTCCATGGGCTGCAGTGAAGGCAGATATTGTTATTGAATCAACAGGCCACTTCACAAAGGCAGCCGATGCTAAGAAGCACATTGCGGCGGGAGCCAAGAAGGTAATCATTTCAGCGCCTGCCACAGATGAAGACATCACAATTGTGATGGGCGTTAATCATGATAAGTATGACGCGGCAAACCACCATGTAATCTCAAACGCCTCATGTACAACAAACTGCCTTGCTCCAATGGCAAAGGTTTTGGATGAGAAGTTTGGAATCGTTCGTGGGTTAATGACCACAATTCATGCTTACACTAACGATCAGGTAATCCTTGATTTCCCACACAAAGACTTGCGCCGCGCACGTGCTGCAGCCACCAACATCATCCCAAGCTCGACTGGAGCGGCTAAAGCAATTTCTCTAGTTCTGCCACAGCTCAAGGGCAAACTCGATGGTTTTGCTATGCGCGTTCCGGTTCCAACAGGATCGGCAACTGACCTCACAGTAGAACTTGCCAAGGAAGCAACAGCTGCCGAAATTAATGCTGCCATGAAGGAAGCTGCAAATGGATCACTTAAGGGATTCCTTGCATACACAGAAGATCCAATCGTGTCATCAGATATCGTGACCGATCCTTCATCGTGCATCTTTGATGCTCAGCTGACCAAGGCAATTGGAACCACTGTCAAAGTTGTTGGTTGGTATGACAACGAGTGGGGATATTCAAACCGACTTGTTGACCTCGTGGGTTATGTAGGTAAGTCTCTGTAATGACTTCTCTGGCTGACCTAGATGTAGCAGGAAAGCGAATCTTTCTTCGCTGTGATCTTAATGTTCCCCTTAAAGAGGGAAAGATTACAGACGATGGCCGAATTCGAGCGTCTCTTCCAACGATTAACCTCCTTCTTGCAAAGGGTGCAAGTATCGTTATTGCAGCTCATCTAGGTCGTCCTAAGGGTGAACCAAAACCAGAACTCTCGCTTGCACCAGTATCTCTTCGACTCGCAGAACTTCTCGGGAAACCAGTTCACTTCGCAGCAGCAATCACCGGCGACGAGGTGAGAGCAAAAGCCCAAGCACTTGCGCCTGGTGAAATTCTTCTCTTGGAGAATATTCGCTTTAGCGCTGCCGAAACCTCGAAAGATGAAGCAGAACGTGCTGCCTTTGCAGCCGAACTGGCTTCACTTGCAGAGTTCTATGTTGGCGATGGTTTCGGTGCCGTACATCGTAAGCATGCATCGGTCTTTGATTTGCCAAAGATAATTCCACACGCGGCCGGAACACTTGTGGCCGCAGAAGTTGAAGTTCTTAAGAAACTTACTGTCAATCCAGAGCGCCCGTATGGAGTTGTACTCGGAGGATCAAAGGTCTCTGACAAAATCGGCGTTATCTCGAATCTACTGGGCAAAGTTGATGTTATGGCTATCGGTGGAGGCATGCTCTTCACTTTTTTAGCAGCACAAGGCAAAGAGATTGGCACATCGCTCGTTGAGCGAGATTTGATTGACACCGTTAAGGAGTTAATTCATCAAGCCGAGTCAACTGGAGTAAAGCTGCTCTTGCCAACAGATATAGTCGTTGCACCAACATTTGCAGCGGATGCAAAACCAACTCTGGTAAGTGCAGATCAAATTCCAACCGACCAAATGGGACTTGATATTGGGCCCGAGACAGCATCAAAGTTCGCTGAAGCCATCAAGGGATGTAAGACGGTCTTCTGGAATGGTCCAATGGGAGTCTTTGAATTTCCAAACTTTGCAGCGGGAACTAAAGTGGTAGCGCAGGCACTCACCGAAGTTTCTGGAATTTCGGTTGTTGGTGGTGGAGATTCAGCGGCTGCAGTTCGTGCATTGGGTTTTGCGGACTCGGCATTTGGGTATATCTCAACTGGTGGGGGAGCCTCGCTGGAGTATCTCGAAGGCAAAGAATTACCTGGTTTGAAAGCGCTTGATCTGTAATCCATCAATCTCAATTCTTAGGAGCATGTAATGCGTAAACCTTTAATGGCTGGCAACTGGAAGATGAACCTCAATCATCTGGAGGCAATAGCTGTCGCGCAAAAGCTTGTCTATTCGCTGGAAGATAAAGATTACGATGCAGTTGATGTGGCAGTTATCCCACCTTTTACCGATATTCGCTCAATTCAAACAATGGTCGATGGCGACCGTCTTCGCTTGCTATACGGCGCACAAGATCTTTCCCCTGAGAACTCGGGCGCTTTCACAGGTGATATTTCTGGATCCATGTTGGCCAAACTCGGTTGTACATTTGTGATTGTTGGTCACTCCGAACGTCGCGCTATTCATAAAGAAGATGATGCTCTTATCAATCGCAAGATAAAGGCGGCGCTAGCCCATGAATTAGTTCCTATCTTCTGCGTTGGTGAAGAGCTCGCCATTCGTGAATCTGGAACACACGTCTCTCACGTAATCCGTCAGGTGCGAGCTGGATTAGAAGGCTTTCACAAGCCAGACCTCAAGAAGATTGTCATTGCCTACGAGCCTGTTTGGGCTATTGGCACTGGAAAGACTGCAACCCCAGAAGATGCTCAAGAAGTTTGCAGCGCAATCCGTGAAGAGATTGGACAGATTGGCTCATCTGAGATTGCCGCAAATATGCGTATTCTCTATGGAGGCTCTGTGAAGTCTGCCAACATCGTAGAAATCATGAAGCAGCCTGATGTAGATGGCGCTCTCATAGGTGGAGCTAGCCTCGACCCTGAGGAACTCGCAAAGATCGCCAAGTTCCACGCTCAGGTCTAAGGCTTCGTCACGGCGCTGACTCAGGTATCCTTAACCCCTATCTCTAGAGGAGTTTTACAGTGGCTTTAGCGTTATCAATTTTTCTCGTAATCTCGAGCATCGTGATGATCCTCTTGGTTCTCCTTCACAAAGGTAAAGGTTCAGGGCTCTCTGATCTCTTCGGAGGCGGAATCTCTTCAAACTACGGTGGTTCATCGGTTGTAGAACGTAACCTCGACCGCATCACGATTGTGGTGGGTGGGCTCTGGTTTGCTGGAGTCGTCGGTCTATCTCTTGTTTTGAAGGGTTAATACATGGCAAGTGCAATTCGTGGAAGTCGCGTCGGCGCTGGCCCAATGGGCGAGGCCGAGCGTGGAGATCAAATCGAGCGCGCAACAGTCTCGTATTGGTGCGCCAATGGACATGAAGTTCGTCCAAGTTTCGCTGTAGAGGAAACAGTAGTTATTCCCGCTGAATGGGATTGTCCTAAGTGCGGACTTCCGGCTGGACGCGATCGCAACAATCCACCTACCGCTGTGATCAATATTCCTTACAAGACTCATTTGGCTTACGTTAAGGAACGTCGTACTGATGCAGAGGGTGCCAAGATTCTCGAAGATGCCTTACGTAAATTACGTGGAGACGATCTCGACTAAATCAAAGTTTTTTGGCAGCGGCCAAGACTTCGTCAATACCCGCGCTTCGATTCTGCAGATGCAGTCGAAGTAGCGGGTATTTTCTTGCGGATAGCGCGCGATTATCTCCAATAGCTTGTGCCATCAAAAGCGTGCGAAGTGAGAACGGCTTATCGCCTAGATCAAAGTCCAGGTCTGTCTCACCGGTAATTTGAAGGAATGAACCATTCTTCTGTCCACCTTTATGGAACTGTCCGGTGGAATGGAGAAATCGGGGCCCCCAACCGAATGAGGTTGGCTTCCCAGATTTTTGCGCGAGAATCGATCGAAGCTCTGTAATCTTTGAATCATCGCGGCGGTCTAGGTAGGCCATGATTGCTATATATCCGCCATCTTTAACATCTTCGATAAATGTTGCAAGCGCATCCTGAAGAGACTGTCCATCTCCAAAAATTTCTACAGATTTCTCTGTAATGGTCGGAGAGAATTGAGGGAGAGCGTTATTCCATTCAGCCAAACACGCTGAAGTCTGCTCTTTTGCCTCAGTGACATTGGGCTGATTAAATGGATCAATCTTTAGCCCTACCCCCATCAGTGCAGTAACCCATTCCCAGAAAATGAAATGAGAACCGAGCGAACCTTCAACGACCAAATCAGTTTCACTGCCGGCATAACTGACCGTGAGAGCGCCACCCACTGATGCAACTTCCGCATTCTCTGTTGCAATCGGAAGGCGACCGGTTCCATCTTTGCCAGTAGATTCAGCAATCAGCTGCTCGATCCAATCTGAGAGTCCAGGGACCTGTGAGTTGTTATCAGTAAATGCAATGTACTGATGCGAGTGCGCAAGGAGCAGATAAGCCGCATCGACAACCTGCTCTGGCTCTCGTATAAAACTCTCTTTTTCTGCACGCGCAGCGCGCAAGATCTCTGCAACATCAACGCCGGCAAGGGCAGAGGGAACGAGACCGAAGGCGCTCAGCACGCTAAAACGTCCGCCGACATTCGGGTCTGCATTGATAACCGAGAATCCATCAGCCCGAACTTCACGATCAAGAGGTGACCCTGGATCGGTCACAAAAAGCATATGGCGCAGTGGATCTAAACCAGCGGCTCGGAAACTCTGATGGAAGAGCGTTCGTTGAGACGAAGTTTCTATAGTTGAACCTGATTTGGAACTGACGACGACAACCGTATGTTCAAGATCTTCACCCAGGGCGTGCCGTGCATAATTTGGATCTGTAGAGTCAAAGATAAAAATATCTTTCTTATAGGTAAGCGCGATAACTTCTGGCCCAAGTGAAGATCCACCCATGCCGCAAAGCACTACCCGATGACAGTGTGCAAATTTTGCAGCCACCTCATTGATCTGGGGGAGTAGCAACTCTGAACTTTCAGGAAGATCTACCCAATTGAGTCGGATAGCCGCTTCAGCTGCTGCTTTTGCGCCCCAGGTTGTTGGGTCTTTCAGAGCAATACGTGAGTGCGCCTTGAGAAGTAGCCGATAAAGATCCGATTCGCGATTTATCTGCGAAGTGATAGGACCTGAGATTTTCATTATTAAAGAGCTTTCTTAATATCGCTGACGATTCTTTCCGGAGTGAAACCAAACTCGGAGAAGAGTTTGCCTGCGCCTGCTGAGGCGCCAAAGTGATCAAGAGAGATGACTATTCCCGTATCGCCGACGTACTCACGCCATCCTTGTGCGATACCTGCCTCAACGCTGACACGGAGGGCAGATGTTGGAATGACAGAATTTCGGTAGCTCTCGGTTTGTTCAGCAAACCACTCTAGGCAAGGAGCGCTCACGACGCGAGTTGCGATGCCTTCACCTTCTAGTATTGATTGTGCATCAAGAGCCAGTGCAACTTCCGATCCCGTTGCGATGATGACAACACGAGGCGAGCTTGAACTATCTTTGAGAACGTATGCGCCTTGATCAACGCCAGTCGCTGGACCATGAGTCGCGCGATCTACGGTTCGCAGGTTTTGACGAGATAACAATAAGCCAGCTGGCTTTTGACGGATCAAAATTGAGCGCCATGCTTGGGCAACTTCATTTGCATCAGCTGGGCGAATCACTGCAAAGTTTGGGATAGCACGTAGCGCTGCAAAGTGTTCGATTGGCTGATGAGTAGGTCCATCTTCGCCTAGACCGATTGAATCGTGAGTCCACACAAATGTTGTTGGAATATCCATGAGCGCTGCCAAACGCACAGCCGGACGCATGTAATCACTAAAGACTGCGAAAGTTCCGCCAAAGGTACGTGTCAAACCATGAAGAGTGATTCCATTAAGAATCGAACCCATGGCGTGTTCGCGAATTCCAAAGTGGATGATGCGACCATATGGATGGGCATCTTTCATAGCGCTGGTGGCTGGCAAGAAAGATTTCCCACCTTCAATTGTTGTGTTATTGCTCTCGGCTAAATCTGCAGAACCTCCCCAAAATTCGGGAAGCGATTTAGCAATTGCATTGATGACATGTCCCGACGCAGCGCGAGTAGCTAGATCCTTTCCAGCTTCAAATATGGGCAGCTGTGAATCCCATCCCGCAGGTAGTTCGCGCTTTTGCAATCGCGCTAATAGAGAGGCGCGTTCCGGATGAGCAGATTGCCACTCTTCGAATTTCTTATTCCATTCGGTGTGAGCAGCTGCGCCACGCTGCTTTACTGAACGGACATGGGCAAAGACTTCTTCGGGCATGGCAAATTTCTCATCAGGATTGAGTCCAAGCTCCTTCTTTGTCGCAGTAATTTCTTCATCACCGAGAGCTGATCCATGTGACTTAGCTGTTCCGCGCAACTTTGGCGCTGGCCATGCAATTACTGAATGCATTCGTATGAGCGAAGGCTTTGATTTCTCTGCTTTGGCAGCAATCATCGCTACATCAAGCGAGGCTAAATCGATATTTCCATCAGGCAGAGCAGCCACTTCTTGGACATGCCATCCATAAGCACGGTAGCGAGCAGCAACATCTTCAGTAAACGAGACGTGAGTGTCTCCCTCAATTGAAATTCTATTGTCGTCATAGATGACATTGAGATTTCCAAGTTCCTGAGTTCCAGCCAAAGAAGAGGCTTCCCCGGAAACACCCTCTTGAAGATCGCCGTCTGAACACAGTACCCAGATTGCGTGGTCGAAAATCGAGCTACCTGTGGGAGCATCTGGATCAAGCAAACCACGCTCATATCGTGCAGCCATCGCAAAACCAACTGCAGTTGCCACACCCGCACCTAACGGTCCGGTTGTCATCTCAACCCCAGCAGTATGTCCAAATTCAGGGTGGCCCGGAGTCAGCGAACCCCAGGTTCGAAACGATTGCATATCCTGCATCTCAAGCCCATAGCCGCTAAAGAAAAGTTGAGTGTAAAGAGTCAGCGATGAATGCCCACAAGAAAGGATGAAGCGATCGCGCCCTAACCACGTCGGATCTGCAGGATCGTGAACCAAGTGGCGTTGAAAGAGATTGTAGGCAACTGGGGCTAGAGACATGGCAGTGCCTGGGTGGCCATTGCCAACTTTTTGTACTGCATCCATAGCTAAAGCTCGGGCTATAGCCACGGCCTTATCATCTAATTCACTCCAACCGACGATCTTTGACATGCCAACTCCTTACGCTGGTTTTCTTACAACAGATAGACGGATGCGCCACGCTGCGATCCAGACGAGTACTGATCCCAAAAGATGGAAAAAGACAAGAAGTTCTGGAACTCCCAGCCAATATTGAATGTAACCGAGAGCGCCTTGTAATAGCGCCAAAATCAAGAAAATATTGAGCCAACGTCTTGTTTCATATCGTAAATCTTTTGAGCGATACAAGAGGATGGTGATGATCATCAACGTCCAAACGGATGAACTATGGAATCTAGTGATTGTAGAGATATCAAAATTGAGTCGTGGCGCATCGACATCTCCCGCATGTGGACCGCTTCCAGTCACGAGTGTGCCGATAGATATTGCAATAAAGGCGATGATGATGTGCGCTAACGAAAGTCGCGAGATTCTCAGTTGGGTTGAAGAGGTTCGCACATGTGGTTGGTGCCGGCGAGAGTGAAGTGAGGTAGCTGCTGCAATTAGGAGTACTGAGAGAAGAAGGTGTGATGCCACAGAGAGTGGATTGAGATGAGTTAACACGGTTATTCCGCCCAAAACTCCCTGCGCCAAAATACCTAAGATTTGGGTTGCTGCCAGAAAGCGCAGATCACGACGTCCACTTCGCATGACTGCAATAAAGGTTGCAACTGCTGCAAAGAAGAGGGCAAAAGTTAAGAGGCGATTTCCAAACTCGATCCATGCGTGCAGCGCACCTTCGGCCTGGCCTTCAACCGGCAGATATGAACCGGGCACGCATTCAGGCCAAGTCGGACAACCCATTCCTGAACCGGTAAGGCGAACCGCTCCTCCCGTCAGAACGAGCGCTGACTGGAGGAATAACAACAATCCAGTCAGAGGTGCCAGCGCTTTGCGGGCGATACCTTCTACTCTGCTCACTCTCGTAGCCTATGTCTTCTGCGCTTAAACGTGCTCACTCTTCGAGTGGCAGGGGGTTGGTAATTACGACACAATACTGTTGTGAAAATCGACGACCTGAGCACCCGAGAGGCTATCGCTCGCTCAGTCCTGGAGAACGGCCCCTCGACTGCCGTAGTTCTCGGCGAACGTCTTGGCCTTACGCCGGCAGGTATTCGTCGCCATCTTGATCTCTTGGTCCTCGACGGAATCTTGGAAGCGCGCGAGCCTCACCAAGCGCTCTCGCGTGGTCGAGGTCGCCCATCAAAAGTTTTTGTCATGACCGATGCTGGTCGCGAGAAGTTTGAGCATTCCTATGATGACTTGGCGGTCGCAGCTTTGAAATTTATGTCTGCGCAATCTGGAGATCATCTAGTGAAGGCCTTTGCACAATCACGCGCCGATGATATTGAGCGGAAAGCAGTTGCCTTCAGCGCAAAGAAGACGCAAAAGGCTCATGCCCTAGCTTCCTTTCTCACAGATCAGGGGTACGCCGCAAGTATTGAAAGTAGAGCAACTGGCGAACAACTCTGTCAGCACCATTGTCCGATTGCGCACGTTGCAGCTGAGTTTCCACAGCTCTGCGAAGCCGAGACAGAGGCATTTTCGAAAATTTTGGGAACACACGTACAACGTTTGGCTACGATCGCGCACGGCGATGGAGTGTGCACTACCTACATTCCAAATCTTTCCCGAGTAACTGCAAAAACAAGAATCACTCAAACAACAAGGACGATAACCGCTCGAAAGGCGATCAAATGACAACAGCACATCCAGAACTCGATGGTCTCGGAAATTACGAGTACGGCTGGTCGGATAGCAATGACGCGGGCTCTAATGCAAAGCGCGGATTGAGCGAAGAGGTAGTTCGTGATATTTCAGCGAAGAAGAGTGAGCCACAGTGGATGCTAGACCTTCGCCTCAAAGGCTTAAGTCTCTTTGATAAGAAGCCCATGCCATCGTGGGGATCAGATCTATCAGGAATTTTCTTTGACACAATCAAGTACTTTGTGCGCTCAACTGAAAAGCAGGCAGCGACATGGGATGACCTTCCAGATGACATTAAAAATACTTATGACCGTCTAGGTATTCCCGAAGCTGAAAAGCAGCGTCTTGTCTCTGGTGTTGCAGCGCAGTATGAATCAGAGGTTGTCTATCACTCTATCCGTGAAGATCTAGAAAAGCAGGGAGTAATCTTCCTGGACACCGATAGCGGACTTAAGCAACACCCTGAAATCTTTAAAGAATACTTTGGCTCTGTTATTCCGGTTGGCGACAATAAGTTTGCCGCTCTTAATACGGCTGTATGGTCCGGCGGGTCCTTCATCTACGTTCCAAAAGGCGTGCATGTCGATATTCCGCTACAAGCATATTTCCGCATCAACACCGAAAATATGGGCCAATTCGAACGCACACTCATCATTGCGGATGAAGATTCATATATTCACTATGTTGAAGGTTGCACTGCTCCTATTTACAAGTCAGATTCTCTTCATTCTGCTGTAGTTGAGATCATCGTCAAAAAGGGTGCTCGCGTTCGCTATACAACGATTCAAAACTGGTCGAACAACGTCTACAACTTGGTAACAAAGCGCGCGACATGTGCCGAAGGTGCAACTATGGAATGGGTCGATGGAAATATCGGATCAAAGGTAACGATGAAGTACCCAGCCGTCATGCTGATGGGACCTCATGCAAAAGGTGAAACCCTTTCGTTGGCTTTTGCTGGACCTGGACAGCATCAAGATTCTGGCGCAAAGATGGTGCATGCAGCTCCGCACACATCTTCATCTGTAATTTCAAAGTCTGTCGCACGTGGAGGTGGTCGCACTTCTTACCGTGGACTAGTACAGGTACAAGAAGGTGCTCACCACTCTGCCAGCACTGTAAAGTGTGATGCGCTCTTAGTTGACACCATTTCCCGCTCGGATACATACCCATATGTAGACATTCGCGAAGATGATGTCTCAATGGGACACGAAGCGACGGTGTCAAAAATTTCTGATGACCAACTCTTCTATTTGATGTCACGTGGGCTTAACGAAGATGAAGCCATGGCGATGATTGTGCGTGGCTTTATTGAGCCAATTGCCCGTGAATTGCCTATGGAATACGCGCTCGAACTCAACCGACTCATCGAACTTCAAATGGAAGGTGCAGTTGGATAATGACAGCGCTGCAAAGTAATCTTTTAGAAAATCACACGCCGACAGGGCGAGAAGAAGCGTGGCGCTTCACGCCTCTCAAGCGCCTGGGCGGAATGCACGACGGTACTGCAGTCGTTGATTCCAGATCATCTCTCTTCGCAAAGGGCGAACTACCAAAAGGAGCCTCATTCACCACAGGCGAAATCACGGCTCTGACTGAATGCGATGATGCAATAATCAATCGCATTCGCTCTCACACTTCGATCGGAGCAACTCTTGCGATTGCTCCTAACACTGAGCTTGGCGAACCAATCTTCCTAGGGCGCAACGCTTTTGGTCTTGACTCGGCAGAGTTTTCCAGAGTTCAGATAAGAGTGGGCAACCACGCGAAAGCAACTGTGGTCCTAGAAAACACTGGCGACACTCACTTAGCTGAAGATGTGGAAATTTTAGTCGAGCCAGGGGCGCAGCTAACGTTGATCGCACTTCAAGAGTGGGGCAGCAAGACAATTCATACTGCACGCCACCACGCGGTGGTAGATCGCGATGCATCTTTTAAATCTGTTGTTGTAACAATAGGTGGAGATGTTGTTCGCTTACTCCCTACTGTTGACTTCGTTGCACCTGGGGCATCGTGCGATCTTTCTGGCGTCTACTTTGCAACAGCAGGCCAGTTCTTTGAACACCGCATGTTCGTGGATCACAAAGTTCCTCATGCAAAATCTCGTGTGAATTACAAGGGTGCGTTGGCAGGGGATAAGGCGCACACTGTATGGATCGGTGACGTCTTCATCAGAGCGGCAGCCGAAGGAACCGACACGTACGAACTCAATAGAAACCTACTTCTTACAGATGGGGCGCGCGCTGATTCAGTCCCAAATCTAGAGATTGAGACTGGTGAAATCGTAGGAGCGGGACATGCATCAACGACCGGTCGTTTTGATGACGAACAACTCTTCTATTTAATGTCACGCGGAATCAATGAGGCTGATGCAAAGCGGCTAGTTGTCCGAGGGTTCTTCAATGAGATTATTTCGGAAATTGGAATCGATGACGTTGAAGTACGCCTTATGGCACGCATTGATGAAGAACTTGCGAAGGCAGGAAGCTAATGTCTGATTTGAATTTATCATCACTCACGCCTGGCAAACCAGTGCGTATCGAAAAGAATGGTGAAGCCATCTGTGTTGCTCGAATTGGCGATGAAGTTTTTGCTATCGGCGATGTTTGTAGCCATTCCGATGCATCGTTAGCTGAAGGCGACATCACCGATTTCAAAATCGAATGCTGGCTCCACGGAGCCGAATTCGACCTTCGTACCGGAGAAGCGCTCACGCCTCCTGCGGTAGCGCCAGTTAAGTCCTATTCAGTAACTGTCGACGGAGACTCCGTCACGGTAGAGATGTAACGGAGATAGATATGAGCACCCTAGAAATTCGCGGATTGAAAGTATC
>JBEEIL010000059.1:0-25684 GCA_041169865.1 Actinomycetota bacterium
CCATTCTTCTTTCAAACGCTTACGACGTAGAGAAGGACGCTCAGGCAGCGTTGCTCGAAGTTCTTCAATCCAAGATGCAGCAGGTGTCACTGGAACCAAATCTGGATCTGGGAAGTAGCGATAATCCTCGGCTTGCTCTTTCGAGCGACCAGAACGGGTAAGACCAGTATCTTCCTGGAAGTGACGAGTCTCTTGCTTTACCTTCTTGCCTTCATTGAGAAGTTCAGCATGGCGAATCATTTCACCGCGGATAGCGCGTTCTACAGAGCGGAGCGAATTCACATTTTTTGTTTCAGAGCGGGTGCCCAGTACATCTGAACCAATTGGCTTAAGTGATACGTTGGCATCGCAGCGCAAAGAACCTTGTTCCATCTTTACATCGGAGACTTTCAGTCCGCGCAAAATATCGCGCAATTCTGCAACGTAGGCTTTAGCAACCTCTGGCGCATATTTTCCGGTGCCTGGAACAATTTTGGTGACGATTTCAACGAGAGGAATTCCAGCGCGGTTGTAATCGAGAAGCGAGTAATCAGCGCCATGAATGCGGCCGGTAGCGCCTCCAACGTGAAGTGACTTTCCGGTGTCTTCTTCCATGTGAACGCGCTCAATTTCAATGCGGAATTGCTTGGGGCCTTCTTCGGTCTCAATTTCTACATCTACATATCCATCGAAACAGATGGGCTCGTCATATTGTGAAATTTGAAAGTTCTTCGGCATATCAGGATAGAAATAATTTTTTCGAGCAAAGCGGCTATACGGTGCAATCTTGCAGTTGAGGGCTAGGCCGATAAGGATGGTGGATTCAATTGCCTTTTCATTGACTACAGGAAGCGCACCTGGAAGAGCTAGACAGACCGGGCATGTCTGGGTATTTGGTTCAGCTCCGAACTCGGTGGAACATGAACAGAACATCTTGCTCTGAGTATTGAGTTCAACGTGGACTTCCAGACCTAGAACGGGATCCCACTTTGCAACTACTTCATCGTATGAAAGAGCCATTACTTTGCTCCTTTCAATTCAGGAGCTTTGGAGAGAATTGGAGCACCCCATTGAGAAAGTAGTGCGGCTTCAAGCGCTGCGCCTGCCTGATATAAACGTTGATCTTGCATGGCTGGCGCCATGATTTGGAATCCAACTGGCAAATTATCTTCATCTGCTAGACCTGCAGGAAGTGACATGCCACAAATTCCTGCAAGGTTTACTGGAATAGTTGCCACATCTCCTAGGTACATCGCCATTGGATCATCAACTTTTTCACCAATTTTGTAGGCGGTTGTAGGTGCAGTTGGAGAGACCAATACATCTGCTTGAGTAAAGGCTTTTGCGTAATCTTGAATAATTAAGGTGCGAATCTTCTGTGCGCTTCCGTAATAAGCATCGTAGTAACCCGAAGAGAGAGCATACGTTCCAAGAATGATGCGGCGCTTTACCTCTCGACCAAAACCAGCGTCGCGCGTAGCGCTCATTACTGCCTCAGCAGAAGCGCCTTCAACATCACCAGTGCGAAGTCCATATCGCATGGCATCGAAGCGAGCCAAGTTTGAGGAACATTCAGAAGGTGCAATCAAGTAATAAGCGGCGAGGGCATACTCAAAGCTTGGGCAATCCACTTCAACTATCTCTGCACCTAGACCTGCCAAAACTTGCAGAGATTCATCAAAACGAGCCTGTACACCCTTTTGATATCCCTCCCCCTGTAATTGCTTGATGACACCAATCTTCATTCCCTTAACATCACC
Organism: Actinomycetota bacterium; assembly: GCA_041169865.1. Lineage (GTDB taxonomy): Bacteria > Actinomycetota > Actinomycetes > Nanopelagicales > Nanopelagicaceae > Planktophila. Next base: position 1,740 of record JBEEIL010000059.1, read on the forward strand.
GCTCTTTGCAGCCGCAACAACTGCAGGAACAGGAGCGTTAATACTCGTTGCATCTTTTGGATCATGTCCAGCCATAACTTCATGAAGGAGTGCAGTATCTAAAACAGTGCGCCCAAAAGGACCAGCTTGATCAAGACTTGATGAGTATGCAATCAAACCAAATCGTGAAACTGCACCGTATGTGGGGCGAACTCCAACAATCCCGGTAAGAGCTGCTGGTTGGCGAATTGATCCACCTGTATCTGAACCAATTGCTAACGGCGCCTCATAAGATGAAACTGCAGCAGCAGATCCTCCCGATGATCCACCTGGAGTACGCGATAGGTCCCAAGGATTAAAAGTTGGGCCGTAACCAGAATTTTCTGTTGATGAACCCATAGCAAATTCATCCATATTGGTCTTGCCCATGATGACAACGCCAGCACTTTTGAGGTTACTAACAACTGTCGAGTCATAGGGTGGTCGCCAACCCTGCAAAATTTTTGAACCTGCGGTTGTAGGAACGCCTTTTTGGGTGAGTACATCTTTGAGTGCAAGCGGAACACCCGCTAGTGGTGAAAGTTTTTCACCGTTCTTGCGGCGAGCATCTACTTCTTGTGCTTGTGCCAGTGCGCCCTCACGATTAACATGGAGAAAAGCTTTCACTTGATCATCAACCGCAGCTATACGTTCTAAGTGGGCTTGTGTCAGTTCAACAGAGGAAACTTCGCCCTTTGCTAAAGCCTCCGCCATCTGAAAAGCGTTCTGGTGAATCATTCGGCTTCTCCCAGAATCTGTGGGACGCGGAAACGTGAATCTTCCTTGGCAGGTGCACCAGAGAGAGCTTCTTCGGGAGTAAGGCTTGGATATACAACATCAGGTCGCGCCACATTTTCCAAAGGCTGCGGATGCGAAGTCGCCTTTACTCCAGATAGATCAATCTCTTGAACGCGAGCAACAGCATCGAGAATCATTCCGAACTGCGAGGAAATTTCAACTAATTCTTCCTCTGTCATCTCAATACGGGCGAGTCCTGCAAGTTTTGCGACTTCATCGCGCGAAAGGCTACTCATGGAGCGCAGTCTATAAAGTTTAGGAGAAAAATCCGAATCAGCTACGGATCTGACCGTTGCCGGTAACAATCCAGGTAGTTGTAGTCATCGCCTCTAGACCCATCGGACCACGTGCGTGCAACTTCTGATTTGAGATTCCAATCTCTGCTCCAAATCCCATCTGCTCACCGTCTGTAAATCGAGTGGAGGCATTAATCATCACAGCAGCGCAATCTGAAAGAGCGATAAAACGAGCTGCGCTCTCTTGATTCTCGGTAACGATCGCTTCTGTGTGATTGGTTCCATATTGAGCAATGTGATCTGCAGCAGCATCGAGTGAATCGACAACGCCAACATTCATCTCAAGAACGCCGTATTCAGTGCTCCAATTTTCAGTGGTTGCAAGTTGTGATGGAATCTCAAATTTCTCAGCAACTTTCTGAGCTACGGAATCACAGTGAAGAATTACTCCAGCATCGTGCAAAGCTTTCAAAGCAATCGGTAAGAAAATTGGCGCTACTGATTTGTGAACTAGAAGAGTCTCGGCAGCATTACAAACACTAGGGCGATGTGTCTTCGAATTAATCACAATGGGAAGAGCTTTTGCGATATCTGCAGACTCATCGATATATACATGGCAGACACCGGCGCCAGTTTCAATAGTAGGCACTGTCGCTTGATCGACCACCATACGTATAAGAGTTGCGGAACCTCGAGGAATTACTAAATCCACTTTTCCGCGCGCAGTCAGAAGCGCAGTCACGGTCTCACGATTCTCTGAAGGAACTAGTTGGATGACTTCAGGCGAAATTCGGGTCTGTGCCAGTGCATCTTTAATCACATTAACCAAAATTTCGTTGCTGTTACGGGCTGACGATGAGCCACGTAACAGAGCGGCATTGCCAGACATCAAGAGAATTACCGCCGCATCGACTGTCACGTTAGGGCGCGCCTCGTACACCATTCCAACTACGCCGAATGGAACCGAAATCTGCTCGAGTTCCAGACCATTAGGCAGCGTTGATTTACGAAGCACTTGACCAAGTGGATCTGCGAGAGCGGCGACTTGTCGTGCACCATCTGCCATGCCTGTTATTCGTGCATGAGATAAAAGTAAACGATCTTGCATCTGCGGATGCATGCCTTCTGCCCTCGCGTTCACCATATCGGCTTCATTCGCCGCGAGGATTTCTTCACTGCGAGATTCAAGAGACTGCGCAATTGCCTCAAGCGCTGCCTTTCGTTCTGCACCAGTTGTAGTGGAAAGCGTGCGGGCAGCGCGTCGCGCTTTGAACGCCAACTCGGCAACGATGTCAGTGGCGGTCATAGGAGTACTAAATCATCTCTATGAACAAGCTCGCGCTCATACTCCGCACCGAGGGATGCGGCTAATTCCTTTGTGGAACGGCCCAACATCTGCGGAACTTCCTCTGCATCGAAGGCAACTAGCCCTCGCGCAATTACCTTGCCAGATTGCGAAACCAGCTCAACAGTGTCACCCGAGATAAATTCACCTTCCACAGAAGTAACACCCGCAGGAAGGAGGGATACACCTCGCTCCAGAATTGCCTTCACTGCACCATCATCGAGAATTAACTTTCCGCGTGGAGTCGACGCATGTGCGAGCCACAAAAGTCGTGAGTTTGTCTTCGAAGGTTGCGCCTCAAAATAAGTTCCGAGCTCTTCACCACTTGTCGCAAATTCTGACTGTGCAAGTGAAGTTAACAGCATCGGAATTCCAGCGCTGGTTGCAATACGTGCGGCTTCAACTTTAGTGATCATTCCCCCGCTGCCGACTCCAGAAACACCTGCGCCTCCAAGTGCAATACCTTCTATCTCGGAAAGATGCAGAACGTTTCTGATTGGGTGAGCGCCCTGCGTTGCAGGCGGTGCGTCATAAAGTGCATCAATATCTGAAACCAGAATAAGTAAATCAGCTTGAATCAGCAGCGCCACAAGTGCAGCTAGACGGTCATTATCTCCAAAACGAATTTCCTGTGTACCTACTGTGTCATTTTCATTAATGATTGGGATAACTCCCATAGAAAGTAACTTCATCAACGTCTGTTGAGCATTTGCATAATGCGAGCGACGGACCACGTCTTCAGTTGTTAGCAATACTTGTGAAGATAACAGCCCGTGCTTCTTAAATTTCTCGTTGTATTGTGCAATTAAAAGACCTTGCCCCACCGAAGCTGCTGCTTGCTGTGTTGCTAGGTCGCGGGGTCTGACCTTGAGCCCTAGTGGAGAAAGACCAGCTGCAATAGCGCCGGAAGAGACAAGAACAACTTCGGCACCTCTTTCTTTAAATGAATGTGCCAGGTCGGTTACTTTTTCGACTGCCGCAGGATCAAGTTCTGATCCGGCAGAACCTGTGAGAGATGACGAACCCACCTTGATAACAACGCGCTTAGCGTCTGCGATAAAGGCGCGACTCACTTGTCATCCTCCTCGATTAATTCTGGAGTATTGGGATTTGCAACGTTATATTCCCATTGACGAGCAATCTCTTCATCAGTCAAAAGGTCTTCTTCGCGTTCGACTGCTTGCCAGGCTCCTTCAAGGCGTGAATCTTCACCGCGGCGATGTAGATAACCAGCTAACTGTTCAGCGCCTGCCTCAATGGTTGGCTCCCATTCAAAGACAACTTCATTATCACCAGATCCAATACGAACTTCTGAACCTGCGACTGCTCCCTTTTTAAAGAGTTCTTTCTCGACACCTAGTTGCGCCAGGCGATCTGCCAAATAACCGATTGCCTCTGCATTTTTGAAGTTAGTTTGACGAACCCAACGGACCACTTTCTGACCACGGACGCTGAAGGAGCCATCGCCATTCTTTTGTACCGTAAAACCGGAATCATCTACGGCAGTTGGACGCAAAATTATGCGCGTGCGCTCTTCTTTAGCTGCCGCTGCACGCTCGCGTTGTACAAGACGAGCCATCGCATAAAGAAGTTCTTGAATCCCCTCACGGCTTGCAGCAGAAACCTTGTAGACCTCGAAACCCTTTTCACGGAGTTGCTCTTCGACCATATCGGCCATGGCTTTTCCGTCAGGGAGATCAATCTTATTGAGCGCAACAATACGTACGCGATCTTCTAAGCCGCCATAAAGAGCAAGCTCATCTTCGATTGCCTGTAAATCATCGATTGGATTACGGTCAGTCTCCAATGTTCCACAATCCAAGACATGAACTAGGGCAACGCAACGTTCGACGTGGCGCAAAAATTGCAGCCCTAAACCTTTGCCTTGTGATGCTCCCGGAATCAAACCCGGGACATCCGCAACGGTAAAACGAGTATCGCCTGCTTGAACAACGCCAAGATTTGGAACCAGAGTTGTAAATGGATAGTCGGCAATTTTTGGACGGGCAGCAGAAATTGCAGCGATTAGAGAGGATTTACCGGCGCTAGGAAAACCAACCAGCGCAATATCGGCTACTGACTTTAGTTCGAGAGTTAACTTACGTTCTTCTCCTGGTTCGCCAAGGAGAGCAAAACCCGGTGCGCGACGTTTCGAAGATGAAAGAGCGAGGTTACCAAGTCCCCCATGTCCTCCTCGCGCTGCGAGAAAGGTTGTTCCGATTCCCACGAGGTCTGCAAGTTGCGTACCATCTTCATCGTAAACAACTGTTCCATTAGGGACGGGCAAGATGAGATCTTCACCAGATACGCCATCTTTGCGATCGCCATAACCTTGATGGCCGGAAGTTGCTTTGCGATGTGGCGAATGATGAAAATCTAGAAGAGTTGTCACTGATGAATCAACGACCAAGATGACATCTCCACCACGACCACCATTACCACCATCTGGTCCACCTAGTGGCTTAAATTTTTCGCGCTTTACTGAAACGCATCCATCGCCACCCTTTCCTGCCGTGGCAAAGAGAGTGACGCGATCAACGAACGTTGTCATTAAACTTCACTCCCCTTTCTAGATGTTGGAACTTTTTGTAAATAAAAAAGCGGACCGCGACTAGTGCGGCCCGCTCCTTTAAGAGAAACCTAAATTAAACTGCAGGGACTACATTCACTACGCGGCGTCCGCGAGCGCGTCCGAATTCAACTGCTCCTGCTGCAAGAGCAAAGAGAGTGTCATCCTTACCGCGTCCAACGTTCTTGCCTGGGTGGAAATGTGTTCCACGTTGACGAACGAGAATTTCTCCTGCATTTACTTCTTGGCCACCAAAACGCTTAATACCGAGGTACTGTGGATTGGAGTCGCGACCGTTTCGTGTTGAGGAAACACCCTTCTTACTTGCCATTTACTTCGCTCCCTTAACCGGTTCGCTTACTTAGCACCGCTGATTGCGGTGATCTTTACTCGAGTGTGCTGTGCACGAAAACCCTGACGGCGACGGTGGCCAGTCTTGTTCTTGTAACGAAGGATGTCGATCTTTGGACCCTTTACTTCGTCAATAACTTCGCCTGTTACCTTTATGCTTGAGAGAGCCTTTGGGTCAGTGGTGACGCTTGCGCCATCGACGACGAGGAGCGCTGGGAATGAAACTGATGCGCCAGCAGCAGCGTCGATGCGATCGACAGTGATGGTCTCGCCAACAGTTACCTTCTCCTGGCGTCCGCCAGCTTTAACGATTGCGTACATGCTTAGTGCCTCAGTTCTTCTCATTATTTATAGCGCCCAGGCCAGTGGCTGGAGCAGACGCTAAGGGTACGGATTTCGCACCCCGTGGGTCAAATCAGGTCTGACGTTATGCGGTGATTACCCCTGAACTTGCCGCCCGGCGACGGCGCTTGGCCTTGGGGGCTGGCTCAGTGACTTCAACCTCTTCCTGTTGGGAATTTTCAGAATTGAGAACTTCACCCATTTCCGACTCAGTTGAACCTTCTTCGTCAATATCGGGATGGTGAGCGCTTTGTGCATTTACTTGTGGCATTGGCGCCTTCATCTTTACCGGTTCCATATGAATATGAATTCCACGTCCATTACATGAATCACATGTTGTGGAGAATGCTTCGATGAGGCCTTGGCCCACTCGTTTACGTGTCATTTGAACTAGACCAAGAGAAGTAACTTCAGCAACTTGATGCTTTGTACGATCTCGACCCAGGCATTCAACCAAACGACGCAATACTGCCTCGCGGTTTGATTCAAGAACCATATCGATAAAGTCAATGACAACAATTCCGCCCAAGTCACGTAGGCGCAATTGGCGTGCGATTTCTTCGGCCGCCTCTAAATTGTTTTTAGTGACGGTTTCTTCAAGGTTTCCACCCTTACCGATGAACTTTCCAGTATTAACATCGATAACGACCATGGCTTCGGTGCGGTCGATAACAAGAGAACCACCTGATGGAAGATAGACCTTGCGATCAAAAGCCTTAGCGAGTTGCTCTTCAACTCGGTAATCAGCGAAGAGGTCTCCCTTGCCTGAATACTTTTCAATTTTTGAGACAAGTTCAGGAGCAATAGATCCAAGATAAGAAGTAATCTCATTCCAAGCTTCTTCACCTTGAATAATCAGCTTGCGGAAATCTTCGTTGAAGATATCGCGGATGACTCGGACAGCCAGATCTGGTTCTGAAAGGAGAAGGGCTGGTGCATGGAAATTTGGATTTACTGATTTCTGATAAATATCTTCCCATTGTGCCTTGAGGCGTTCAACGTCGGCAGTGAGCTCTACTTCAGAAACTCCTTCTGCCGCTGTGCGAACGATGACGCCTGCTTCTTCAGGAATGAGAGTTTTGAGAATAGCTTTGAGGCGAGTGCGCTCTGACTCTGGAAGTCGCTTCGAGATTCCGCTCATTCCCCCGCCAGGTACGTAAACGACATATCGACCCGGAAGTGAAATTTGGCTGGTTAGACGCGCACCTTTTTGGCCGATGGGATCTTTCGTTACCTGTACTAAGACAGGTTGTCCGGTCTTCAAAACCATTTCAATTTTGCGTGGTTCAGATTCAGAGATACCTGCCGCATCCCAATTCACTTCACCTGCATAAAGAACAGCATTGCGTCCCTTACCAATATCTACGAATGCAGCTTCCATCGAAGGAAGTACATTCTGAACGCGACCGAGATACACGTTACCGACGTATGAGACGTTGGCATTTCGGTTTACATAGTGCTCAACCATGACGTTATCTTCAATAACAGCAATCTGAATTCGATCTCCGACTTGGCGAACTACCATCTCGCGATCCACATTTTCGCGGCGGGCTAGAAATTCTCCATCTGTGATGATGGTTCCGCGGCGGCGATATGGTTCGCGATATTCGCGAGACTCGTTACGTCCACGATCACGGTCACGTCGGTTCCGTGTTCCGCGCTCAGAGCGATCACGGACAGGACGTTCGCTCTTCTCTCTGACTTCTCGAACCTTGACGACAGTGATAACGCCATCTTCATCAATAACTTCACCTGGAGTAACGCCATCACCAGTTGCGCGGCGGCGGCGGCGGCGGCGATGGGTTGTGCCTTCTGCACCATCTTCTGAATGAGAATCAGAAGACTCTTCTTCGTCTTGGGGAACTTCGCTATTAGCTAGTTCATCACCTTGTGGCTTGCGACGGCCACGACCTCCACGTCGACGGCGGCGATTACGGCCACCCCGTGAATCTGAATCCTCATGGTCAACGCTCACGGGCTCTTCTGTTTCAGCGACCTTGTCACTGTCAGCCTTCTTGGCACGTTGCGATGCAACGCGCTTTGGCGCAACTACCTCGGCTGCCTGAAAAATAGGGACCGGGATAGCTGCAGCTTTCTTGGCCGCTGATTTTGTAGCAGGTATTGCCTTTTCTTCTGCAACTTCAGGGGTTGCTACTTCAGCCTTCGACTTACCTCGTGACTTCTTAACCGCGCGCTTACGCGGTGATTTTGGCTCAATAGCCATGGCACCAAATCCTTTAGCGCATATCTACAAAAGAGATATGCATTCTCGTGGCCCGCTGCGAAATTTTCTGGAAAGAAACCTTCGTGACGAGCAAATCTTGTGTGTAGTCCGCCGCAGGCGCGATAAGGATCGCTGGCCGCGCTGAACTGTTAGGAGAAGTATGGCAGATAAATCTGCCAAAACCCTATTTTGAGCGTGATTTAACTGCGCTGGCTGGCATGGACATTCTGAAGGAGCCCAAAACCAATCAGATTGGCGAACATACTTGAGCCACCATAAGACATGAACGGAAGTGGTACCCCAGTCATCGGCATCAACCCCAGAGTCATTCCTATATTTTCAAATATTTGAAATGCAAACCATGCAACAACGCCGGTCGAAACCAACGTCCCATAGGGGTCTGTCGATCTTCGGGCGATGGCAAAACCACGCATGAGAACAATAAAGAGTAGAAAGAGAATGAATCCACTTCCAATAAATCCAAGCTGCTCACCTGCAACTGTGAAGATAAAGTCAGTTTGTTGCGCAGGTACAAATCGTCCACTGGTCTGGGGACCATCAAAGAGACCGGTACCTAAAAGGCCACCGGATCCAACGGTGATGCGCGCCTGCCGTAACTGATAGCCAGCCCCGTCTGTATCTGCGTTTGGATCGACAAATGTTTGAAGTCGCTTTATTTGATATTCACTTACGACTCCTGCTTTGGTTGCGACAAATCCACCAATAAGAGCGACTAGAAGTAACCCAACAACCCAACGTGTAGGTGCTCCAGAAACTGCAATGATAGTTACAACAGCTGCGCTAATAATGAAAACAGTTCCCATATCGGGCTGAAGCAGAATCAAGAGGATTGGAAGCGCAGCGACTCCTAGCGCTTTTACAACATCTTGATTACTCGGCTCATCGCTATTGTGGGTTCGCTCAGAGAGCAACATGGAAATTCCAATAATGATGGAAATTTTCGCAATTTCAGCAGGTTGAATCTGAAATCCAAATGGCAGAGAAATCCAGGCCTGGGCGCCATTAACTTCAGAGCCAATACCTGGAATTAAAACAAGTATGAGTCCAAATATTCCCAGCCCCCAAATGAAGGGGGTGTAAGCGCGCAGCAAGCGATAATCGATAATCGTTGTTCCCCATGCAAGCGCAAGGCCAATCACAATATTGATGACATGTCGCTTGAGGTAGTACTCGGGATCCAAGCCATTTGCCGAATACCAGTCACGGGTTGCCGCATATACAAGGAGCGTGCCAATAAAGAGCAACACACCAACGGCTGCGGTAAGAATTGGATCAAATCCAGCGAAGATAGAGCTTCTGTGTGCTCGCCTGTAGGGGTTGCGATTGAGGAATGTACTCATCTCTTCACCACCGCCTTTGGAGTTGGATTTACGGCTACGGCCTTACCTGGATTGAGAATAGACGGTTTTGGTTTTGTTGCAGGAGAAATACGCGGAAGTGAAGTTGGTGGCTTTCCTTCTGGAAAGAGCGCTAATTCTGGTTTGAGGACTCGTCCTTGCACACCAAAGAGAGCTTCGAAAATATTACGCACGCCCAATCCTGATGTGCTTGCACCATATCCACCCTGACTCACCATCATTACTACTGCATAACGTGGCTTGTTTGTTGGCGCGTAAGCGGCATACCACGATGTATCAGATTTAAGGGTTCCATTGGGATTGCGTCCAAATACTTGTGCGGTTCCTGTCTTTCCGGAAGTTTGTACAGGGAAACCATTGAAGACTCCAGCGGATGTTCCCGTAAGGGTTACCTCATGGAGAGCATCTTGCAATAATTTGAGAGTCACTGGGTCTACACCAATGTCACCAAGATTTTCTGGTTGAAACTTCTTAATCACGGTTCCATCTGACTTCACAATTGCTTTTGCAACGGTGGGCTTCCAAATGGTTCCGCCATTTGCAATTGCTGCATACATCTGCGCCAGTTTGAGAGGAGTGATGACGGTGTCACCTTGTCCGATTGAGAAGTTGACTGCATCTCCTGCGCGAATTTTGTCTCCATCAATACAGTTCTCGCGGGCTAACTGAATTAGAAAGGGAGTCTGTGCCGATTTCTTGGTGCGCTCTTTATAGTTACAGTAGAAATCCTTATTTTGGCTATACCAATCTTTTCGCCATTGTCTATCGGCTAAGCGACCCGATGATTCCGATGGTAAATCAATGCCAGTTTTTACGCCGATTTGGAAGCGCTTTGCGGCGTTGAAGAAGTAATCATTTGCATCAGATTTTGGGCGTAATCCCCCATCGCGAACCCATTCGTCATAAGCGATTTGATACCAAATGGTGTCACACGAGATAGCCATCGCTCTCTTAATTGAGAGCGACCCCTGCGCTTTGCCTTCGAAGTTTTTAAAGGCGCGATTACCAACTTGTACTTCAGATGGGCATGAGTAATTCTTCGTTAAGTCATAACCTGCATCGGCGGCTGCAACCAACGAGACAGCTTTAAATGTGGATGCTGGAGCATAAAGGCCTTGCAAAGCTCGATTGAGGGCGGGGACTCCTGTTTTCTCACTAAAGAGATCTCGTGCTTGCGCAACGCTCAGTCCACGTTCAAAGGCATTCGGATCAAAAGTTGGATGTGATGCCAAGGCCAATACTTGTCCGTTACGAACATCCATAACCACCGCTGCTCCACCGTCAGCCGGAAAACCCAATCCACGAGCACGCTTAACAGCATCTGCTAAGGCTTTTTCAGAAGCAGCCTGCAAACGTAAATCAAGGCTCGTGACTAAGTGAGAACCGCCTATTGGTTCTGTATTTTTACGGGTCGTTGTAACAGCCTCTTTACGGTCAACAATAAATGTTTTGATTCCCGGAACTCCGCGGAGGTAAGAGTCATACATTATTTCTAAGCCAGCTTTACCTATTGATTCAGAGCGGAAATATGTTCTTCCATTTTTTCCAGATAAATCATCTTCAGTCAATGGACCGACATAACCTAAAACATGCCCCCCGTTCAGTCCGAGAGTTTCGGGATAGTTTCTAATTGCAATTGGTGAAGCTGTGATGCCTGGATAGCGATCAGAGCGTTCCACAATGCGAAGAGCTAATTGTGGATCTGCTTCCTTCGTGATTGGAATCGGTTGGAAACGAGATCCTGTCCAACAACCGGCCCTTTGACCCTTGGGGAGTTCCCCGCATAGGCGCGTGCGTTGCCAAACATCTGCAAAGTTAAGTCCCAGGAGATCGACTAGATCGCGCAAAACGGCTTCACCTTTGTCCGGCAAAGTATCAATCTTTGTGCGGTCAACAGTAATTGCAAGGCCCACTTTATTTAGGGCCATCGGAACTCCCGAGGAATCGACAATAAATCCGCGATTTGCAGGGGTCACGACATCACGACTTTGAATGCTAAGCGCTGCGTCTCGATAGACAGGACCAGCAGCGATTTGCAGATAAAAAAGTCGTCCAAAGAGCGCAAACATCAAACTAGCAAAAAAGATTTGAATGACAAGCAAACTCAGACGGGAGCGCTGATTCATATTTGAGATCTCAATCCGAATACACCTGAGTGAATGACTGAAATAACTTTGAGAACAAGCGGCGAAACAATTGCCGTCCAGAATGCAGATCCCCCAAGAAGTAAGAGAATGCCTCCAACGCTGCCTGCTTCTTGTCCGAGCAAAATCCCCAAAATCAGATATAGGAATTGCGCTGCTACTAAACCGATTGTTGTTAAGAAAACAATATTGATTGGGTTGCCACGAATATTGTCATCGCCATATCCCAAGAATGCCAACACATAACAAGCGATAATCAAAACAAGGGTCCAATGCCCCATCGGGCCAGAAGTACTTTGCGAAAGGTCCATGGCAATTCCGGCACCAAAGCCAGTCAGAGCGCCAATTTCTGGAGTGCTCAGCGCTGCCCATATCAAAGCAACTATCAAGAGCAGATTAAATCCACCTAGAGGAAGTCGCAGCTGCGAGACGATCGCCTCTTGAATAAGAAATACCGAGAGAAAAACTGGCGCTGAATAAAAGAAACTTCGCAGAGACATGTTCAGGCTCGCCTAATTTGATGGACTCGGAGAAGGTGTGACATAGACAGTCACTGTTGGCAGTGGTGTCGGAATTGGCTTAGCGGGAACAAGAGCATCGCGCGGATCAGCTCCCTCACCAGAGACAACAACGGCGACTACACCGAGAGTTGAAAAATTGGTGTAGAACTTAACGTCTGCGGTTTGAGTAACTGCGGCTGGTGAATTATCAACATCAGTAACTTGGCCGATAGGTACTCCCGGCACGAATGGCCTACCTCCTTGACTGCCGCGCGCTAAGAGGACATCACCCTTCTTAATCTGCGTGCGATTATCTAAGAGTTGTAAGACTCCGCGACGTGTTCCTTGCCCACTCAAAATTCCGATTTGTTGTGAACCTGCCACGCGAGTGCCAATGCGGAAAGCAGGATCAGATGCCAATTGGACTAAGGCGCTATTTGGATAAACGTATTTAACAACGCCTACTAGCCCAAATCCTGAGAGCACAGTCATATTGCTACGCACGCCCGAGTTGGATCCAACATCGATGGTAATTGTCTGAGTAAACGATGTCGAAGAACCCTGCGAAATTACCTTTGCTGCAACTACTCTGTAGCGGGCGGTTCCAGCCAAATCTAAAACGCTTTTCAACTGTTGCAGTAAGGCATCTGCATTTTTGCGATTCTGCAGAGTCAAACGCAATTTATCGTTCTCTTCTTTTAGTCTCTCAATTTGGCTGCGGGTTCGCCCCAAATTCGTTACGTCAGAAAGGAAATTGCGAAATGGGGTGACTAACCAGGAACCTGCTTTTTGAACTGGAGTAATTGCCGTTTGAGTTCCAGAGCGCAAACCATCAATGACTTGTACGCCTCTTAAATCAAGAGTGATCAGAAATAGTGACGTGACAAGAAGAACGATGATTAATAGGCGACCACGGTTGTCGCCGCCGTAGCGCACTTGGCTTTACCTACCGGCGAGGCTCAGAGATCAAAACCTTCTCAAGGGCTTCGAACTCTTCAATGCACTTGCCTGAACCTTCAACAACTGCATCGAGTGGCCGATCAGCGATGTGGATAGGCATTCCAGTTTCTTTGCGAAGTCTCTCGTCTAGGCCCTTAAGTAGTGCACCTCCACCAGTAAGAACAATTCCACGATCCATGAGATCTGAAGAGAGTTCAGGTGGGCACTTATCAAGAGTTGCTTTCACTGCATTCACAATCTGATTTACAGGCTCTTCCAGCGCTTTCCGAATTTCGGCAGCAGTGACAACGATGGTCTTTGGTAAACCAGTTGCAAGATCTCGACCACGAATTTCTGCATCGTTTTCGCCTTGAAGTGGGTAGGCAGAACCAATCGCCATCTTGATTTCTTCAGCTGTGCGCTCACCGAGAAGGAGTGAATATTCGCGCTTAGTCCAGTTAATAATTGATTGATCAAGCTCATCTCCGCCGATGCGGATCGAGAGCGCGGTAACAATTCCACCTAGCGAAATCACTGCGACTTCTGTTGTTCCGCCACCGATATCAACAACCATATTTCCGGTTGGTTCGTGTATTGGTAGCCCTGCACCAATCGCAGCTGCCATAGGTTCTTCAATGATGTAAACCTTACGTGCGCCTGCTGCATAACCGGCATCTTTAACTGCGCGTTGTTCAACACCAGTAATACCTGATGGAACGCAGACGACAATACGTGGCTTGGCTAGATAACTGCGGCGATGCACTTTCTGAATAAAGTAACGGAGCATTCGCTCGGTTGTATCAAAGTCAGCGATTACACCGTCTTTAAGAGGACGAATAGCGACAATGTTGCCCGGTGTACGGCCAATCATCTTCTTAGCTTCAAGTCCAACTGCAAGAATTCCGCCAGTATCTTGGTTTACTGCAACAACTGATGGCTCATTAAGCACGATGCCACGGCCTCGTACATAAACGAGAGTATTTGCAGTTCCTAGATCCACGGCCATATCGCGGCCAATGAAGGACATTCTGTTAGACATTTATTTCCCTTCGAAGAAGATTGCAATTTCACGTGCTGCTGATTCGGGTGAATCAGAGCCGTGAACAATATTTTGAACAACTTTCGTTCCTTGATCGCGAGCTAGATCGCCTCTTATGGTTCCAGGAGCCGCCACCGTCGGATCAGTAACACCGGCAAGTGAACGGAAACCTTCGATGACTCGGTTGCCTTCGGCAACGAGGGCAACGATTGGACCAGACATCATAAATTCAACAAGTGGTTCAAAGAATGGTTTGCCTTGATGTTCTGAATAATGTCTTTCAAGTAGCGCACGATCTGCTTGCAACATTCGAAGCGCAGAGATTTTGTAACCCTTGGCTTCGATACGAGCAATGACTTCGCCAACCAAGCCGCGTGCTACGCCATCTGGCTTAACTAGGACGAGTGTCTTTTCGGTGCTCACCGGTGCAGTCTATTAGGGGTTTGGAGTCTGCGAAGCCATGAGCGCAGCCCGGGCTGCCTCACCCTTGCGTCCGACAACGATGGCTGCAATCCAAAGTCCACCGAAAAGCGCCCCCACAAAGGCCATTGATGGGACAAAAACTGCGTATCCAATCATTGCTCCTTGCAAAAGCGATCCCACAACCCAACCAATCCGCTTCTTGAGAAGCCCCGGTGTGAGCAACATCAATAGCGCAATTGCAGTTCCCGCAATGATTGCCGAAGAACCGTGATTATCTTTTGCGAGAAGCATCGCAAAGCCCATAATGAAAACTTCCATAATTAGTACAGATGATCCCAGCATGCGCATTACTGTGACTCCTTTGCGAATCTCTTACGAATAATGGAGCGGGATTCTCCCACTGACACAACCGAACCAGTAATCAGAATTCCAAGGGAATCGTCGCTCAAGGGTCTTACCGTGTCTTTTACGGCCTTATCTATCGCTTCGCTTAAATTGGGCGCCGAGAAAGTTCTTTCATGGCCAAATATTTCACGAGTTATTTTCTCTAGTTCGTCCACTTTCATTCCTCGTGGGGACGAATTGGTAGTGACTATTACTGAATCCATCACTTGCTCGAGCTCGAGCAATATTCCGCGAACATCTTTATCTCCCATGGGAGCAAAAATTCCAATAACCTCGTCAAAAGTAAATTCGCTCTGAATAGTTTCAGCGATGGCAGCCGCGCCATGTGGATTATGTGCAGCATCAATGATTATTGTTGGATCACGGTGAACAATTTCGCAGCGTCCTGGTGATTGAACATTGGCAAAACCTGCTCGCACAGCCTCTATATCGAGATCTTGATCGCCGAAAAATGCTTCGACTGCGACCAGGGCGGCAGCTGCATTAGAAGCCTGGTGCTTTCCATGGAGTGGGATAAATATGTCCGAGTAAATTTCTTTTATGCCTTGAATCGTCACGAGTTGTCCGCCCACCGCAACAGCGCGCGAGATGACTGAATATTCAACGCCCTCACGCGCAATATCTGCGCCGACTGCAGCCGCTTGTTTCAGAAGCTCTACGGCACTCTCTGGCTCCTGATGTGCCATGACGACAAATCCTGACTCTTTAATAATGCCTGCCTTGGTTTGTGCGATTTCAGTCAATGTCTCACCAAGGTACTCAGTGTGATCAAGACCAATAGGCATTATCACTGACACATCCGCATCGACAACATTGGTTGCATCCCACTGCCCACCCATTCCAACTTCGATAACGCCAACATCAATTGGGTGCTCTGCAAATGCGACGAAAGCGAGAGCGGTGATTGCTTCAAAGAAAGAGATTGGATCTTTGAATTTTGAGTCCATCAGCTCGAGATAGGCAGCGATGTCGTTGTAAGCAAAAATGATTTCACTTGGTGCGATTGACTCACCATTGATGGCGATCCGCTCCAGGAAACTTTCAAGATGTGGGCTAGTGAACCTACCGGTTCGCAATCCCATCTCAAAGAGCAGCGAATCAATCATGCGAGATGTGGAGGTTTTTCCATTCGTACCACCGATGTGGATCGTTGGATAAGTAAGTTGCGGCGAACCCAAAATATCGACCAGCGCTGCAATTCTTTCAAGAGTGGGTTCGATACGTGTTTCTGGCCAACGCTTGAGCAGCGCTTCCTCAATAGCGGCTACGCGCGCTGCATCATCTGCTGAAAATTTTTCCATTTATTTAAGCGCAGCAAGTTGAGCAGTGATGCGCTCTATGTCAGCGCTTGTTGCTGCAAGACGTTCTTTGATTTCAGTAACAACAGCAGCGGGTGCTTTCGCCATGAAGCCTTCGTTGTTGAGCTTGACTTCGGCGGTCTTCAAATCCTTTTGTGCGGTCGCTAGGTCTTTTTCTAGTCGAGCGCGCTCTGCGACTACATCTACTGTGCCTGATAAATCGAGTTCGACTTTCATGGCACCTATTTCAACCGAAGCACTTGGTGTGAAATCGGTGAGCTCAAGCTTCAGGAGGAATGCCATTGCGGATGAATATGCAGTCACATCAGCGGGAGCAATGAATCGACCTGGAATTTTTTGGCTGGGCTTTACCCCTTGATCGTTTCGGAAGCGACGCACTTCAGTAATTATTTTCTGTAGTTCTCCGATCAGCAGCTCAGATTTCTTATCAACATGGCCTGGTTCTGCCATCGGCCACGCAGCCGTGACAAGAGTTTCCTGACCGGTCAATGTAGTCCAGAGAGTTTCAGTAATAAATGGCATCACTGGATGCAACAGGCGGAATAAGGTGTCGAGGACATGTCCAAGTACACGCTGTGAAGCGACAGCATTACCGGATGCAAAAGCCTCTTTTGAAAGTTCGAGATACCAATCACAGAGGTCATCCCAAGCGAAGTGATAAATCGTCTCGCAGGCGCGTGCAAACTCGTAACTTTCTAAAAGCGCGGTGTATTCGGTGGTTGTTTCACTAAGGCGCGAAAGAATCCATGAATCTATCGCTGATAACGAACTCTGAGCGGGAAGCGGACCATCAGTAGTTGCACCATTCATCATGGCAAAGCGTGTTGCGTTCCAGAGCTTGGTAGCAAAATTTCGTGATCCGGCAATCCAATCTTCGGCAAGTGCCTGATCTTTACCCGGGTTTGAACCGCGGGCCAACGTGAATCGAAGTGCGTCGGCGCCATACTTATCGATAAATTCGAGTGGATCGACTACATTGCCGCGCGACTTAGACATCTTCTTTCCAAATTGATCACGAACAAGTCCGTGGAGAACAATCGTGTGGAATGGTGGGACGCCGTCCATTGCAAATAAACCAAAGAGCATCATGCGTGCAACCCAGAAGAACAAGATGTCATAGCCAGTAACCAGCACACTGGTTGGATAGAACTTCTTTACATCTGCAGTGTCGTGAGGCCAACCTAAAGTCGAGAATGGCCACAATGCAGAAGAGAACCAGGTATCAAGAACATCTGGGTCTTGTGAATAACCCGCCGGTGCTTTTTCACCAGGGCCGACAACAATTGTTTCGCCATTTGGTCCATACCAAACAGGAATGCGATGTCCCCACCATAGTTGGCGAGAAATACACCAGTCGTGCATGTTATCTACCCATTCAAAGTAGCGTGGTGCTAGCTCTTGGGGTTCAATCTTGACGCGGCCATCACGAACTGCATCACCAGCCGCTTTTGCAAGTGGCGCAACTTTTACAAACCACTGCTTTGATAGTCGTGGTTCAACAGTTGTATCGCATCGAGAACAGTGACCAACAGCATGAACATAAGGACGTTTTTCTGCGACGATGCGACCCAGCTCTTTTAGTTTTGCAACAACTGCAACTCGGGCTTCGAACCGATCCATGCCATCAAATTCGGTGCCAGTTCCATCCATAACGCCGTGCTCGTTCATAATCACTACGAAAGGCACGTTATGTCGCATGGCCATCTCGAAGTCATTTGGATCGTGCGCTGCAGTGACTTTTACAGCGCCGGTACCGAATTCAGGGTCAACTAGTTCATCGGCGATGATCGGGATCATGCGATTTACTAGCGGGAGTAAGACTTCTGTGCCGATCATGTGCTTGTAACGAGGATCATCAGGGTGAACAGCAACTGCACCATCCCCCATCATGGTCTCAGCACGAGTAGTCGCAACAACGATGCTTTGTTCACCATCGCCATAGCGCACTTGAACGAATTCGCCTTCATCATCATGGTGTTCAACTTCGATATCAGAAAGGGCGGTGAGGCAGCGTGGACACCAGTTTATAATTCGTTCTGCCCGATAGATAAGACCTTGGTCAAAGAGTTTCTTAAATATTGTTAACACTGCAGCTGAAAGATTTTCATCCATCGTAAATGCTTCGCGAGACCAGTCAACAGAATCGCCAAGTCGCTTCATCTGACCAAGAATTTGACCACCGGATTCGGCTTTCCATTCCCAAACCTTTTTTACAAAATCTTCTCGCCCCAAGTCATGCCGCGAAAGACCCTGTGCTGCCAATTGTTTTTCAACAACGTTCTGTGTCGCGATTCCAGCATGATCCATTCCAGGTAACCAGAGAACTTCAAAGCCTTGCATGCGCTTGAGGCGAGTGAGGCAATCCTGCAGCGTCTGATCTAGGGCGTGACCAATATGTAAATTACCCGTGACGTTTGGTGGAGGAATAACAATCGTGAAAGGTTCTTTTGAGGAATTAGCGTCGGCAGTGAAATATCCTGCTTCAATCCATTTTTTATATAGCGGGCCTTCAATATCGCCAGGTACAAATGACGACGCGAGTTCGCGCTGACTGGATGACATGGAACGGATTCTAGTTTACTTTTTAAGCGCTTTTCTCCTCAGAGGACTTCTCGCGACGAGAAGTGCGCTTAGGAATATCACCAGTGCGGTTTATCAGCGTAGGCGCTGCACCATCTTCGATACATGCCTTTTCGATAACAACCTTTGCGATATCGCTTCGGCTTGGTACGTCATACATAACGCTAAGGAGAACTGACTCCATGATTGCACGCAAGCCACGTGCACCGGTACCGCGCTTAAGTGCAAGATCTGCAATCGCTTCAAGTGAGTCAGGAGTGAACTCAAGTTCCACATCATCTAAATCAAAGAGCTTCTGATATTGCTTCACAAGGGCATTCTTAGGTTCGGTCAGAATCTGCATGAGCGCTGGCTTATCCAGTTGTTCAACACTAGTAAGCACTGGAAGTCGACCAATAAATTCTGGAATCATCCCAAACTTGAGAAGATCTTCAGGCATGACGTCGGCAAAAATATCTTTGCGGTTCTTATCTTCTGCAGTCTGCAGTTCGGCGCCGAAACCTACGCCAGATGTACCGCTACGCGCCTCAATGATTTTGTCTAGGCCAGCAAAAGCTCCACCAACAATGAAGAGAACATTTGTTGTATCAATTTGAATAAATTCCTGATGTGGGTGCTTACGTCCACCTTGAGGAGGAACTGAGGCAACAGTTCCTTCAATTATCTTGAGAAGCGCTTGCTGAACACCTTCACCAGAGACATCGCGCGTAATGGATGGGTTTTCCGCTTTGCGAGCAACTTTATCGATTTCATCAATATAGATGATTCCGGTCTCTGCCTTCTTCACATCGTAGTCTGCAGCTTGCAAGAGTTTGAGAAGAATATTTTCAACGTCTTCACCAACATAACCTGCCTCGGTGAGGGCGGTTGCATCTGCAATTGCAAAAGGAACGTTGAGCATACGCGCCAAAGTCTGCGCCATAAGAGTCTTACCGCAACCGGTTGGACCTAAAAGCAGAATGTTCGATTTCGCAAGTTCGATTCCATCGTCTCCACGAGTGTCACCCGACTGCACGCGCTTGTAATGATTGTAGACAGCGACAGAGAGCGACTTCTTTGCTCGATTCTGTCCGATGACATATTGATCAAGGAATTCAAATATTGCTTGAGGCTTAGGGAGTTCGCTCAGTCCAAGTGATGCCGCCTCAGAGAGTTCTTCGACAATGATTTCATTACAAAGCTCGATGCACTCGTCGCAAATGTAAACGCCTGGTCCTGCAATTAACTTCTTTACTTGCTTCTGAGTTTTGCCGCAGAAAGAGCACTTGAGCAGATCATTAGCTTCACCGATACGTGTAGACATAGGTAAAGAGTAGTTTTTACGCCTAAAAAATGTGTTCTAAATGAGCCTTAATTCTGTTCGCCCATAGAAGAATCGCGAATTTTTGGTGCATATGGAGGCAGGCCTGACTTCATCTCCTTAACGCCAGGTACAAGAAGCACAACGGCACAGATAAGTAGATGGAAGATTGAGACGCCAATCAGCAGTGGCCTTTCGCCAAGCAAATCAGCCATAGGTCCAGCTAGCGCCATGCCGAGTGGTAGTAGCCCCACTGTTCCCATGTAATCAATGCTGAATACACGCGCCTGATATTCAGCCGGAACTTCACGCTGCACAGTGGTAAACCAGAACGCTTCCCAAGGCCCAACTGAGAAACCGGCAAGGAAGTAGGCGATGAAAATGATTTCGCGTGAGGTTGGAAATGCCAGCGAGAGTGGGGCAAAGATGAAAAGTCCCCACACAACTACCGCTACCAAGCCTGGGTTCTTGATCTTTAATTTGATGCTGATAATCGCCGAAATCAATCCACCGGCGCTGAACAGGGCGGCGGCAGTTGCATACACAGCTGCGGTTCCAAAATCCCGCTTAGTGATAACGGGAAGTAGAACATTTTCAACGCCAACAACCATTAACAATTGGAATGTTGCCATGACGATCATGGCTGCAATCCATTTGTAGTACCAAACTACTCGCAAGCCCTCTTTTATTTCATGAAAAAACTTTTCTGGTTCTCTCTCTGCGATGGAATCTCTATTTTCAGTAACGCGAAAGAGCATCGCGGCGCCCAATAGGAAAAAGAGCGATGTGGCTATATATGTCACATGCGTACCGAAGGAAACGATAAGGACTCCTGCGATCCCGGGTCCAGCGATAGTTCCACCCTTTGTTGCAATTCCTCGCATTACATTGCCGGCAGGAAGTAAATGATCAGGCAAGATGCTCGGCATAATCGCACCAACTGCCGGGCCGCCGAATGCATCACTCACGCCCATTAAAAACACGATTAATCCGAGGATCCAGAAAGAGATTGATTCAGGTTCGGCGAAGATAACGATGCTGCCGATGACTGCCCTAAAGCCATCTGCAGCAATCAGCACGGTTCTACGCGGTAAGCGGTCAGCCCAAACACCACCAACAGGTGCGAATAAAACTCCTGCGACTATACGAACACCCAAGATAAGTCCAAGAATTGTTGCGCTGCCGCCCGCATCAAGAACCGAGATGGCTAACGCGATTGGAAAGGCTGTCATAGCCACAATCGTTAATACCGTTGAGATCCAAAGGTTTCTATACGAGCGATTGGCAAAGAGAGAGCCCGGTTCGAAATATTTCTTCAACATTTCTCGCCGGGCTCGCTTTCTAAAATTTTAGACGGAAGGCTTGGCCTTTCGTGAAGCCATAACCTTATCGATTAATCCGTACTCAACTGCTTCTGCAGCGGTAAGAATTTTATCGCGTTCGATATCAGCACCAATCTGCTCAACTGAGCGATTGGAATGCTTGGAAAGCATTGTTTCGAGAAGACCACGCATACGCATGATTTCGCGCGCTTGGATTTCGATATCTGATGCCTGTCCGCCACCTTCAGAAGATGGTTGGTGAATCAAGATACGAGAATGCTCGAGACCATAGCGCTTTCCCTTTGTTCCACCAGCAAGAATGATCGCAGCAGCTGAAGCAGCCTGACCTAGACAGATTGTGGTGATATCAGGGCGTACGAATTGCATAGTGTCATAAATTGCAGTGAGCGCTGTAAATGAACCACCTGGAGAGTTGATGTAGATTGAAATATCACGATCTGGATCCATGGATTCGAGGGTGAGTAGTTGCGCCATGACGTCATTAGCGACGGTGTCATCAATAGCCTGACCCAAGAAGATGATGCGCTCTTCGAAGAGCTTTGTGTAAGGGTCTAAGCGCTTATAACCGTACGCTGTCTTTTCTTCGATTGTTGGAAGAACGTAGCGATTGGTAATTTCCTGAATGTTTTTCATTACTTCTTACCTCCCGCAATTTGGCCATCATTTGTGGCAATGTGATCGATAAATCCATATGCCAACGCATCTTTAGCGTTAAACCAATTGTCACGATCTGAATCAGCGATAATCTTTTCGAGAGGTTGGCCTGTGTGCTTGGCGTTGAGTTCAGACATCGTCTGCTTTGTGATTGCCATCTGTTCTGCCTGAATACGAATATCTGTAGCTGTTCCACCGATTCCACCTAGAGGCTGATGCATCAAGATGCGAGCATGTGGAGTCGCATAACGCTTTCCTGGTTGACCAGCTGTAAGCAAGAACTGGCCCATTGATGCAGCCATTCCCATTGCAACTGTTGCAACATCATTCTTGATGTAATGCATGGTGTCGTAAATTGCCATTCCTGCAGTGATAGAACCGCCAGGGGAATTAATGTAAAGATAAATATCCTTCTCAGGATCTTCAGCAGCAAGTAGCAACATCTGCGCACAAATAGCGTTGGCCATCTCGTCTCTTACTTCGCCGGCAAGGAAGATGATGCGTTCGCGGAGCAAACGGCTATAAATCTGGTCATTAAGCCCAGCAAGCTCAGTACCAGCCGAGCGAGCAACAGCTGTGTTATCCAGTGGGTTAAGAAAATCCACAGTTCATCCTTCCGATCGATTTCTTCAGTAGTGACCTTAACAACCGCGACAGCAAAATGCTTCCCAAATTGGGGAGATTGCCCCCAAAACCGGCGATGTTCGCTTACGGCTAAAGGCTACTGCTCGTTGGTTTCTGTAGCTTCGTCAGCGGCCTGAACTTCTGCAGGCTGCGCAGGTCGAAGCGCTTCAAGATCAACCTTGTTGCCAGATTTGTCGACAACGGATACTCGTCCCAAAACTGCGGCAAGCGCCTTTGCGCGAGTTACCTCAGCAACTACCTGGCTGATCTGACCAGCCTTTTGAAGTTCCTGAGCAAATTGCTCTGGGCCCATTCCATAACGCTGTGACATGCGAATGAGATATTCGGTTAATTCAATTTCATTTACTTGAATATCTTCAGCCTTAATGATCGAGTCAAATAAGAAATCAGACTTGATTGATGAACGAACCTGTCCATCTACTTCCGCGCGATGCTCTGCATCATCTTGGCGACCTTCGCCTTCAAGGTGAGCATTCACTTCTTCAAGAACAATGTCATCTGGAACTGGAATATCAAGATCTGCCAAGAGCTTCTCTACCAATAGATCGCGTGCCTGAGCCCCTTGTTCCAGCGTCTTAATTCGCTTGAGTCGCTCTGTAAAGTCTGCGCGAAGTTCTGCAACAGTGTCGAATTCAGATGCTAACTTCGCAAAAGAATCATCAAGAGCTGGAAGTTCGCGTTCCTTGACAGCCTTAACCACAATTTCAACATCTCCAGTTTCGCCTTCTTGCTGGCCTACTAGCTGAGTTGTGAAGGTTTTGGTATCGCCCGCGCTCATACCCACGAGAGCTTCATCGAGCCCATCGATCATGCGATTTGAGCCAACCTCATATGAAATTTCATTTGCTTTTCCGCCATCAACCTCAGCGCCATCAATGCGAGCTGTGAGATCAATCGTGACGAAGTCACCATTTTGGGCTGAACGCTCGATGGTGTGGAGAGTACCGAAGCGAGCGCGGAGCTCATCAATTTGCTCATCAATATCGGAGTCAGCGACTACAACATCATCAACCGTGATGGTGATCTTTGAAAAATCTGGAAGGGTAACTTCAGGGCGTACATTTACTTCGATTGAGAAGCTGAGCTTTTCTTTATCGACAAACTCCTTTACATCAACAGTTGGGCGCCCTACAACTAGGACTTCGTTCTCGCGTGCCGCCGCAACATAGAAATCTTGAATTGCATCGTTGATTGCTTCATCAAGTACTACCCCGCGACCTACGCGCTGATCGATCATGGCATTTGGAACTTTGCCCTTGCGAAACCCTGGGATATTTACGGTTGCTGCAACCTTCTTGTAGGCAGCATCGACATACTTTCCAAGCTCGCCATATGGAACTTCAACATCTAAACGAACGCGAGTTGGGGAAAGTGTCTCGACCGTGCTTTTCA
>JBEEIL010000060.1:0-14605 GCA_041169865.1 Actinomycetota bacterium
AGGCTTGCGAGACACTGCGATGACTTGATGCCCTGCGTTTGCTAACGCTTTGGCTATTTCCAAGCCAATTCCACGAGATGCTCCAGTAACAAGTGCTAACGACATAGCGTGATGATATGGCTTCAGCTCTCGGTATTGAAGGCTATTCGAAACTTAGTCAGCAAGCGGGCCAAGTAGATAGCCTGACAGGATTGAGGCAGGTCCGCCATCTCCACGATGCTTACCATTAAATGAAGATGAGCCATCTCTACCACAAATTCCGGTAATTGCTGATCTTCCACCTGGGTGCGAACTTATCCATTTGGTGAGGTCATAAACATTTCCATTGATAACTGACCAACAACTGCTTGCTGAATTGTTCTGTCGCACTTTGTCCATTGTGTAACCAGATTGAGTTGTTACTTCTGCAGTTGGTGTGGGAGTAGGTGTGGGCTTTTGTTGTGATGCTGTTGAAGAAGGTGAAGGAGTGGGTTGCGAAGCAGTTGGCGTAGGTGCCGGACCGCGAAGAACTTCACCCGGAACTTCGCGATCTCCGACTGCGATGGTGATCGCTGCACGGGCGCGTGAGGTAGCTACAAATTGATAGATGCCAGCTTCAGCTGGAGCGCTATAGCGAGCTAGATAGAGATAGTTGGTGCGGCCATACGGTTCGTAAAACTTGGTGCGCTCATTTATTTTCATGGTGAACCTCTTGCCTGACGGAGAAGTAATGACAAGTTGAGGCAAGAGCGTGTTCTTAAGAGCGTTCTCTGGTCGCTTATCAACAATGAGGTACTGCACTTCCAGCGAATCGCCTTCTTTAAATCCGGCGCGAAATGCCTGCTTCTGCCCAGACTTGGTAAATGCTGCCCGAACTGCAAACGAAACGGTTCCATCGACAAGAAGTGGCCCGGCGTTAGGAGTTGTATCGGAGGGCAACAGGAATACAGGCTGATGCGCCGTTGCTGGAGAAAAAGTGGCCACGGTCAAGGCGGCAGTAATGGCTGCAATAAGGATTTTGCGCATAGAAATAGGCTAATGCCCAAGCGCTAAAGGCGCTCTTCGAAGAGTCGGAGAATTGTCAGTGAGTAGGCGTACCGTCGGGGTATCGACTGAGCAGATAGTTGGGAAAGTTATGTTTAAGTGGCTACGAAATGCGGTAATTGAACGCGAACTGACAGAAATACTAGATCGCCATCAGCAAGTGCGGCGCGATGCCAACGATATCCGCGATTACTTGTTGTGGGTCCTCGAAGAGGATCGCAACGGAGGCGAGAAATTTAGCGATGCCGCACTCAACCGAGCAGCCGAACTCAATGAACAAGTGGGGGCGGGCGCCTTGTATTGGATGACAGATATTGCAGCACAGATGGTGGTTTTAGCCGAAGCATCGCTTCGTGGATTTCCAACCAATGTCAGCCTCGAACTTGGGACAACAGCAACAGCTGAAGAGATAGTCAAGAAAGTAGTGCAGCTTCCCTAAATTTAAAGGCTATTCAGGCTGGGTAATAAAGGTGATATTTCCGGTATCTAACTCAGTACGTAGTGCGACCAATAAATCTCGAGTCGGAATAGAACCAAGTCCAAGTGCCTTCTTTGTAGCAACGTTAGAAAGTGATGTGTCCACCGGAACTGCACCAGGAAATAGCTGATCTGCAGGTGGATCCGCTTCACGTAGCAGTGATGGCTCTAAATCAAAAACCTCGCAAACCAAGCGCGCATATTCCATGCGGCTGACCGCATCATCAGGTACTAGATGAAATGTTCCTGTTGCTTTGCGCGAAATAATTCTCTCGATTTGTGCGCCCGCTTCGGCAGCGTTACTTGGAGCGGTAACTTTATTAACGTGCTCTCCCCCGAAAACTGTAAATGTCTTTCCAGCTCGTAGGTCTGCAACGAGCGAAGTTACGAAGTAGCCGAAGCCGACATCCTGAGTGCGTGGACCAACGGATTGAGTTTGATGTATTCCCATCACTCCTTCAATGCGAGCGATGGCTCCGGTATCTGGAGCTAAATCACGGATAACTTGTTCGCTAAGCGCCTTGAGTACGCCATAGAAATTAACTGGATTACCGCAATCTGTTTCGGGGGTCATATGCGTTGTGCCATCCATAACCCATCCAGATGAGACGTAAACAGTCTGCGCTCCGGCGCGGTTAGCAGCATGAGCCACCCGTTGCGTCAGGGCAACATAAGAATCGTAGGCAAACACTCGATCTTCTTGCAGGCGATTGAAGTCATTAGCGATTGCACTATGAACAACAGCATCGCAACTTTGTAGCGCACCAGAAATCGAATCGATACTTGATAGATCAACAACAGTTGTTTCCCATGGAAGTGGGTTTTTCTGTGGCGTGCGAACCAGACCAATAACCTGATGGCCAGCTAGTTGTAGAACTTTTGCGATATTTCCGCCAACGAAACCATTTGAACCAGTGATTGCAATCTTTGCCATATCCCAACCTTAGTACGCGTATGAAAAACAGCAATGGGGGCTCTATCCTTAAGCCATGGCTAATCACGGCAATATGTATGGACCTGCATTTACCTTTTTGGGAATCCCTGCTTGTGATTTGGATGATCCCAAGTCTTACCAAGGTGCAGATGTCATCATTATTGGCGCGCCGATTGATAGTGGAACATCACATCGCTCTGGAGCAAAGTTTGGTCCGCAGGCAATCCGCGGTGGCGATTATTTGCCGCACGATGGTGAACGTCCCCATCTTGCGCTGCGCACCGATGGTCTAAAAGATCTAAAGGTTTTCGATGCAGGTGATTTGTTGATGCCTGGCGGAGACTTGGTGGCATCTCTTGCAGTATTACGTGCAGCAACCGAAAAAATTTCTCGAGCTGGCGCAATTGCGGTTGTTCTTGGTGGCGACCACTCGATTGCTTCGGCAGATGTGGCAGGTATTGCAAACCATCTAGGTCACGGTAAAGTTTCGATGATTCACTTCGATGCGCATGCTGATACCGGAGAAGATCAGTGGGGTGCGCTAGTAGGACACGGAACTCCGATGCGTCGCCTGATTGATGAAGGTTATGTGCGAGGTGATAAGTTCTTACAACTAGGTCTGCGTGGCTATTGGCCAGATAACAAGACCTTAATGTGGATGCGCGATCAAGGTATGCGCTCCTATGAAATGACTGAAATTCATCATCGTGGCATGAAAGAAGTTCTTGATGAATCATTTGCAACGCTTACTGATGGCTGCGATGGCGTCTTCTTATCTGTTGATATCGATGTAGTCGATCCGGGAATGGCTCCGGGAACAGGCACTCCTGAACCTGGTGGAATGACTTCACGCGAACTATTGGAAGCAGTGCGCCGTATCTGCCTAGAACTACCTGTTGTTGGAATCGATGTGGTTGAAGTCGCTCCCCCATTTGATAGCGCTGATATCACTGCAATCTTGGCCAATCGCGTCGTACTCGAAGCGCTCAGCGCTATCGCAAAGCGTCGTAACGGCTCTTCTTATGATCCAAAGCAGAATCTGCTCGATCGATAAGTAGTAATTGTTTTACAGCGTATCTAAAATCATCTGTACATCATCAAGTGATGTCCAAGGGTTTACAAAGGCAAAGCGCAGGATTGGCTCTCCCCTATTTTTTGAAGGCGGAATAAAGCCAATCTGCTTCTCCAATAAATCATCAGACCAGGTTTGATATTGCTCTGGGGTCCAACCTTTGCGCTTGAATGCGACAATCGAGAGTTCAGGTTGGAAGACCAACTCCAAATTGGGATGTGCTTCAATTAATTTGGCGGACTCTTTAGCTAAGCGAATTCCTTCTTCCACCGCCTCTGTGTAGGCATTAGTGCCGTGAGCCGCGAGTGAAAACCAGAAAGGCAACCCGCGAACGCGGCGCGTTAAGTGGATTGCATAATCAGAAGGCGACCACGAATCATCATGAAGAGTCTCAAGATATGAAGCATGCTGGGTATGGGTTTCACGAGCCAGCTCTGGGTTGCGATACACCAGAGCGCAGGCATCATAAGGAGCGAAGAGCCATTTATGTGGATCGACGATAAATGAATCAGCGTATTCAACGCCGTTAAAGAGATGGCGTACTGATGGAGCGCATAGACCCGCTAAACCATAAGCGCCATCAACATGGAACCATATTTTTCGTTCACGGGCGCATTGCGCAAGGGTTGCTAAATCGTCAACGATTCCTAAATTGGTAGTGCCTGCAGTACCAACGATGGCAAAGACACGACTGTCGGATGTCGCATGCAATTTATCAATTGCGACTCCTACTGATTCGCCATCAAGTCTGTTCTCTGTATTAGTTGGAACTTTCAAGATATCGACATCCATGACATGGGCGGCAGATGTAATTGATGAGTGTGATTCTGCGCTACATGCAATTACCCAACGTTTTACCTCAGGGTGTGCTTTACGAGCTTGATCGCGAGCAACAACAAGGGCAGAAAGATTTCCCATGGTTCCACCTTGGACAAATACCCCACCGGCAGATTGTGGAAGACCGGCAATATCAATCAACCACCTCAACGCTTGATTCTCAGCAAATACAGCTCCTGCACCTTCTTGCCACGAACCACCGTAGAGAGATGAAGCGCCCACAACAAGATCAAAGAGGTTTGCGTATTCACTTGGCGCAGATGGAATAAATGCCAAGTTACGTGGATGATCAGTAGAGATACAGGCCAGCGCCAAAGTTTCAGTGAAAACTTTAAGGGTGGCTTTGCCCCCTAAACCTTGTGGAGTAATTGTGTTACCAAGCTGCGCATACAAATCTTCTTCACTGCGAGGTCCATCTAGTGGTGGGTTGGATTTCAAACGTTCAAGGCTGTATTCCATTACCGCCTTGGCGAGTTCTTCAACCTCATCCGTAAATTCATGCACGCGGTGATTCTGCCCTATTGGGCGCGTTCAGCGGAATTCCGTGTGCTGACTGCGATAATTCGACCATGAAAAACCTTGAGAGCTTTATTGAAAAGGCGATTTTTGCAGGACGTTGGTTGTTGGCTCCACTCTATGTGGGACTTTTACTAGCACTCGTCCCGATTATTTATCGCTTCTTCCACGCCTTCTGGCACATGGTCACCCACATGACTGAGTCATCAACGAGTGAAGTAACGCTTCAAGTTCTCGAACTACTCGACACAGTATTGCTTGGCAATTTGATTATCATCGTTCTCTTTGCAGGTTACGAAAACTTCGTCTCGAAGATTGCGGTGGCAGAAGATGCCAAAGATCGCCCTCACTGGATGGGTTTTGTTGACTACAGCGGCTTAAAGATTAAGTTAATTGGTTCGCTCGTTGCCATCTCTGTTATTGAACTGCTCAAAGACTTCATGAAGGAAGGCACATACGATGCCAATCGCGAAGGCTGGCGAATAGGTATTCATATGACATTTGTGATTTCAGGCGTGCTCTTCGCGCTGATGGACATGATGGCTGATAAGCACAAATCTCAGCGATAGTTCTAAGATAGGCGCATGTCGAAGAATGTAAAGCGCCAGCTTCCCAACCCAATAAAGCTTGCACAGTTGGTGCGCTTTCGTGGACCTGCACTTAATCGTAAGCAGGCACGTCTTAATCGTGCAATGACAATCTGGGATTTGCGCCAAATCGCAAAGAAGCGCACCCCACAAGGACCCTTCGATTACACAGATGGCGCTGCTGAATCTGAAGCATCACTTGAAAGAGCGCGCCAAGCATTTCGCGATGTAGAACTTGTTCCAAATATTTTGCGTGATGTATCTGCTGTTGATTTAACTCGCGAAGTTTTCGGGGTTACCCACAAAATGCCGATGGGAATTTCACCCACAGGATTTACTCGTTTGATGCAGACCGAAGGTGAAATCGCTGGGGCGCGTGCCGCTGAAAAATTTGGAATTCCTTTCTCGCTCTCAACGCTAGGTACAACCTCTATCGAAGATGTCGTTAAAGCTGCTCCCAATGGCGAAAACTGGTTCCAGTTATATATGTGGAAGGACCGCGATGGATCTATGGCGTTGGTCGAACGCGCACGGCGCGCAGGAGTTAAAACTCTGCATCTGACGGTAGATGTGCCTGTTGCCGGACATAGATTGCGAGATTCTTACAACGGTCTAACAATCCCACCAACGCTGACAGTAAAGACCTTGCTCAATGCAATTCCTCGCCCATCATGGTGGATGAACTTCTTAACGACTCCTGCCATTGAGTTTGCGTCTATGTCTTCGTGGAACGGAACCGTTGCCGAACTTCTTGACTATATGTTCGACCCAACCATGACCTTTGAAGATCTCAAGTGGATCCGCAAGGAATGGGATGGCAATTTAATTGTCAAAGGAATTCAAAACCTCGAGGATGCAAAGATGGCGGCGAAATTAGGCGCAGATGCAGTCTTGCTCTCAAACCATGGTGGTCGCCAACTTGATAAGGCGCCAATTCCATTGCACTTGCTATCAGATATTAAGAAAGAGTTTAAGAAAGATTATGAAATTCATATCGATACCGGAATCATGCATGGCGCAGATGTCTTAGCTGCAATTGCACATGGTGCAAATTTCACATACATCGGTCGCGCTTATCTATACGGCCTTATGGCTGGCGGACAAGCTGGTGTAGAACGTGCTCTAACGATTATGCAGGGGCAGATGATCCGAAATATGAAGTTGCTAGGTGTGCGTACTCTCGACGAACTACAGCCTCGGCACGTGCGCTTGCTACATCGCGCGTAGTATTTCGAATAACTAACTCTGGTTGAAAGTTCACCTCTTGGTGAGCGTGTGCTTCAATGCCCTCGCACTCTGACAGTAGAAGTTGGGTGGCGACGGTTCCTAATTGATAAGCAGGCTGTGCAATAGAGGTAAGCGGAACCGCTGCTGATGGCGCAAATTCAATATCGTCATATCCGATAAGTGACACATCATCAGGAATGCGAATGCCACGCGCCATCAGGCCTCGCATCATGCCGAGCGCCAATAAATCATTGGCGCAGAAGATTGCTGTTGGACGATCTGCTAGCGCTAAATAATCGGCAACTACTTCTTCACCGGCCGCAAAGGTCATGCTGGCAGCTCGAATAGTCTGGATCTGAAGTTTGTGGGACTTTGCCGCAGCTGCCACTCCCTTTGAACGATCTGCTGCTTGCGGAATCGTTTCAGGTCCACAGACCCAGGCAATATTTGTGTGATGTAGCTCGGCAAGGTGTTCAATCGCTATCTCTCCACCACGAACATCGTTGACCGAAACAGAACATTCATTTGAAGTTTTCCCTGCGGCATCAATTAAAGTCACTGAAATTCCGCGCTCTTTCAGCATCTTGATATGTCCCGGTTTCAAACTCGTGGGTGTGATCAAAACACCTTTAACCATCTGTTCAATCAGAACGCTCATAAACCGTTCTTCGCGCTGATTACTTTCATTTGTGTTGCAGATAAAGACTGCATAATTCTTCTTCGCTGCAACATCTTCAACGCCTCGTGCAACTTCGGCAAAGAACGGATTGGATACGTTGGGAACAACCAGTCCAAGCGTGCGGCTATGGCCAGCGCTCATCTGTTTGACGTAACCGTTGGGGTTGTAGCCCATCTCTTCAATGACCTGCAGCACGCGCTTGGCAGTTTCAGGGGCCACGATGCCTGGTCGATTGAGCACGTTCGAGGCGGTGCCGACTGAGACGCCCGCCTTCTTCGCGATATCGCGCAAGCTGATGTTCATAACGGCAATGATGGACTGTTCAATTGAGCAAAGTCAATCGCGTTCAACTTTCCCGCATAAATCTGCGGTCAAAGTGTTCAAATAGTGGTTACTTGACCACCGTCTTGTACATTCTTGAAAGAGCGAACTCATGATGGCCACCGCGTTCAGCCTTGGTCAATTTTCCGTTGGCGACTTGAACAATTTCATCGAAGATTCGTCCGCCAACTTCGGCAAGTGTCTCGATTCCATCGGCGATCGTGCCCGCATCCAAATCGATCAAATCTGGAATTGATTGATACATCGGCGTATTTGTTGAGACCTTGATTGTCGGCATGATTGCAGATCCAGTTGGAGTTCCGCGACCTGAAGTAAATACAACTACGTTGATATGTCCAGCGCCAAAACCAGCAAGCTGTTCAATGTCATGGCCAGGTGTATCCATAAAGTAGAGACCAACTTTTGTTGGTATCTCACCGAATTCGAGAGTGCCAGTGAAGGGCGCGTTGCCAGCTTTCTTAGCAGCGCCTAAAGATTTCTCTTCTAGCGTTGAAAGGCCACCTTCAATATTTCCGCGTGAAGGTTGTGCTCCACGAATGTCTATTCCTTCGTAGTTAATGGAATCTTCGTAACGAGCAACCATCTCGACTATTTTTTTGCCGACTTCAGGATCGAGCGCACGCGCTGCCAATAGATGTTCTGCTCCAAGAATCTCTGTGGTTTCACCAAGAACTGATGTTGCACCAAGCTCTACGAGTCGATCGCTGGCGACGCCAAGTGCAGGATTTGCAGTAATGCCAGAGAGCGCATCAGAACCACCGCATTCCAGACCCAGAACTATGGCGCTCCATGGTGCATCCACTCGCTCTTCCGCTTTTGCGTGCTGGAGATATTCGTTGGCAAGAGTCGTTGCTTCCTGCTGCAACTTCTCCATTGAACCCATTTCTGGCAGCAGTACATTGGCAAAGCGGGTAAGTCCCAGAGCTTGAGCGCCTTTAATAATCTGTTCCTCTTCAGGGCTACCGATTGATAAGAAAATTGTTGCGAAGATATTAGGGTTCGATGCATAACCGCTTAAGGTAAAGAGAATTCGCGCTAAATCGTTATCTTTCTCGCCTGACCAATCGTGGCTAATAGCAACTGCCCCATCTGAGTTATCCGCGATAGCGCGGGCTGATGAAGATAGCGCCGAATGCAGAGGCAGAATTAATACTTGATTGCGCAAACCCCAGGCGCCATTAGCGCGCTTATATGCTTTTAAAGGTGATTGCATTATGCGCTTCTCACAATTCTTGGAGCGCGGATTTCACCGCTCTTGCTCTTTTCGGCAATGGTCTCTTTTCCAGAGGCGACATCGATCACTAGTTGCACGATTCCAGAAAGTAAGTCTTTTTCGTCGATATCAAAATCGCCGCGAATTGCCTGATGAAGCGCTCCATTCCCTGCCACATTAATCACGGGAATCAGCGGAAAGCCTGATGCTGGTTGGCTATCGCTTGGGAAGCTAATAATGAGGTGAACTTTCTCTTGCGATAACTTGGAGAAAGTTTCAGCAGAGCTGGAATCAGAGTGGGCAACAATTACTTCGCATCCTTCGTCCTTTAACAGCTGTTGAAGGGCTGCCGAATCACTAACTTCGCGCCCCAAATCAATTCCAATTCGAAGTTGTGAAACAGAAATCGGTGCTGATGGAAATGCCGCCGAAAGCTCGTGTGCTGCCTTTACTCCGGCAGCTACTGTTCCTTCAACCCCACCGCTTTCTTGGATGATGCGGTACTGGGTAGATTTATTACGGCTCAATAACTTAGCTGCCAATTCTTGGCTCTGGATGGTTTCACATCCCAATCCAACAGCCAATACAGAACTTACATTTGGATGGTCTGCTAAAGACACAAAGAAGTTGTCGATGCCGGCAACGTCATCGCCGATGATTCCGCATCCATGTTGGTGGGCAAATGTCACAGCGCCAACTTCGGTTGCTATTCGACGTGATACATGGGTTGAACAGACAACGGTTGGAAGGATTAACTGATAATTGCGAATTCCCGCTCCGCGGTTACCGTGATCAAAACCTTGAATTGAGCCATTTATTGTCATTGCTATACCTGCTCTGCGGATAGACGATCACCCAAAATATTATGGACGTGCACATGTTCGCCAATTGCAATGGGCGAAATAGCGTGGCCCATGCGTTCACCATACTTAATAATGCCATCATTCTTGGCAATCGCTTTTGTAGCAATCTTGTGGCCGCGCGGAATTCTATTTTTTACAGTTATTGTGATGTCATCTTGCTCGACGAGTTCGCCTTCGGCAAGGTCTGCTAAACAGACCGCGATGTTATCGCGTGCATCTAGAATCAAAACTTTTCTCATGAGGGCGCTACCTTATCGAATCTCTTGGCTTTGCAAAGGGTTAATCAACTCTAGAAAATCTTGATACTTTTCTTCATAAATACTTATCTGATCACTTTGTGGCTCTATCTGCTCAATTGTTGAACTGTTAAATTTATCGAGCCCTTCTGCTAAATCGCCGCCTTGTGACGCAGCAGATGCAATCATCGCAGCGCCAATATCTGAACCAGTATCTTGCACAATAGAAATTGTGCGATTGAGAACTGTGGCTCGAATTGTGTTCCAGATGCGAGAGCGCGCACCTCCCCCAACTGTGAAAAGCTGATGAGTCAGGGGGGCTCCTGCACCTGCCAGAGTTTGATAAGCCAACCGCTCTGCAAAAGCGATTCCTTCTAAAGTTGCACGATAGTCATCAACTTCATCAAGTGGCGCCGAAGTAAAGGCTCGCTTCATCTCCTTGTTGGCAATTGGAAATCTCTCACCGACTCCGATGAGTGGATAGAGCACTGTTGAAGAAGGCCCATACTCATCAGCTCTCTGATCCCAACTTTTAATATCTCCTTGCACTGCGCTAAATGAGATGCCTCCGAGATTGGAAGCGCCGCCAGTGAGCCAGCGATTTCCAGGTAGAAGGTGGCTATAGAAACCAGGGCCATGCACTTCTCGAGGTGAAACAATCTTGATGACCATCGTGGTCCCGAGCGTTGTCACTGCGCTGCCCAGCGCTGATGATCCCACTGAAATTTGTGCGGTACATCCATCAGTCATTGCTGAATAAATAGGAATATCATCGTGCAAAGTTTTTCCAAGCAAGGTTCCAGGTGGAACTAAATCGGGTAGCGATACATTCAACTCTTTAGCCTGATTACGAGCTGAATCGCTCCAATCACCATTGCGCAGATCTACACCAGTTTTAAGAGCATGACTCCAATCGGTAGGAATTTCTTGCAGCTTCTTTCCGCTGAGATACGAGACAACAAACTCAGGGGTATGTGCAAAAAGATATCTCCCTTGACCTTTTTCTTCGACGATTGCAGCTGCACGCGCTAACGGATTATCTGCACGGCCATCGTTATACATGGCAGCAGGTGCAATCGGATCACCACCTATGTCTGTTAGAACAAATGTGCCTGAGGTGGCAGAGATTGCCAGAGCTGCGACTGTATAACCATCCCTTGTCGCGCATTGCACGCTTGCAGCAATTACTTTTTCTATTGCAGAGACCCAGCTCTGCGGATCTTGAGTCAGGCGGCCATCTGCGCCTCGCTCTACTGGAGCGAGGTCTTCTGAAATTCGGAAGTGAATCCTCCGAGAACTATCAATGAGCGTGCCACGTACAGATTGTGTTGCACAATCAATTCCTAGCCATAACTCTTTCATCACAAGGCTGCAATCGCATCCGGAATTCCACTGAGTGATTTCAAGACAATATCGGGTGTAGCTAAATCGCTCTCAGATGGTTCAGGGTTGGCCTCTCCGCGAAGAATCCATGCAGTGCGCATACCCAAAGCTTGTGCTGGAAGCACATCTGTATCCAACCGATTGCCGATATGAATAATTTGTTCTGGGGCGCATCCAAGTGCACTCATCGCTTGTTGAAAAATCTCAGGGTTTGGTTTTTCCAGTCCTACCAGCGCAGATACCCCCATAAAATCAATGAGCGGGGTTATTCCATGAGCAGTTAGAGAGTCAACGACTGTCGCTGCTTGGTTTGCCACAATTCCAATCGCACATCCCTGCGCCCGCATCTGCTCTATACAATTTTTCGCATCGCCATATAAGTCAGCATCGCTAAATTTCCATAACGCCGTCGCTTTAGCCATTAATTCTTCTTTAGCTTCGAGCGACCCTAGAAACTCTAAGCAGAGTTTGCTCCGCAAAGATCCTGATTGAGACTTGAGATGTGCCACGTAAATCTCTTCAAATCGCGCACTGTCAATCTTGCCAGCCAACTCTTCTAAAGCACCATAAATCGCTCTCTTAAAGACATCATCAGAGTAGATGATGCCTCCGATATCAAAGGTGACTGCGCTTGGTTTCATTACTTGCTATCACCGGTAAGTAATTTGCGGCGAGCGATTTCGTCAGGGCGGAAGGCAATTGTTTGTGCTGCCGAGTTTGGAATGAAGTTGATTCCACCTGCGGCAAGTGCGCCTAAACGAACTCGTGCTGCCTTCACGGCTATCTGAGTTGTTGCGAGCGCCTCCTCTTTTCCATTTCCAAATGTGCACAGTCCGTGATTACCTAAAATAATTTGGCGCGGGCTCATTCCATACTGGTCTCGATATTTCAATGCGCCTGAATAAAAACCCAGGCCAAGTGATAGCCCTGGCTCATCGTAAGGAAGATAGAGCGGGATAGGTCCACAGATCACGCTCTCATCTGGAAAGACGGTGCCACTGTAATGAGCTGCTGCATCTTTGCTCGCTGCTAGCGCAACAACTGATGTTGGATGTGTATGGAGCGACCACGTGGATTCCAAAAGATGGAAGGCGACAACATGAACAAGGGTTTCAATACTTGCCTTCTTCTGAACTCCATTAGGAGTTAGCGCTGACTTTAAAATGGCATCGAGCGCGCTATCGAGTGCCGGTGATCGACCACGCTTATGTGCCTCTTCCAGTATTTCTACCGATTTGCTCAGACTTACCCAAACCCAATCTTCGGAAGTAGCGTGCCCCATCACTACTCCACTGGCCTTGACCAAGAAGCGATCCCCGGCTGCATCAAGAACTGCCGCATTGCCTTCGGCCAAAATAGTTAGATCGGCATCCGGGGCGCCAGCGCGTACTGCTAGATCGGATATCTCTTCTGCCAATGTAGCCATGATGCTCCTTTATCGGGAAATTAACTCTTGATAACGACTGCGTACTGCGCTTATCTGATTACGAACCACTGTATCGCTGGTTGGTTGATAGGTGCCAACCTTCATTGAACTAGATGCAATCAGGGCTCGTGCTGCGCCTATATCTGGAATTTCGCCAGTAGCGATCGCCTGAACAAGCGCATTGCCGATAGCTGTGGCTTCAATCGGTCCCGTAATGACCTCTTTATTAGATAAGTCTGCAGTCATTTGAGAAAGATGTTCATTTTGAGCTCCGCCACCAACGATATGAATTCCGGGCATTGCTTGCCCACTGCACTCAGCCAGCACATCAGCGGTATGTGCATACTGCAGTGCAAGTGAAGCAAAGGTTGCTTGTGCAATTTCTCCGGGAGTCGTGGGGATTGGTTGACCTGTTTCTCGAGCATATTCCTGAATGCGTTCAATCATTCCGCCGGCATAGATAAATAAGGGCGCATCTACATAGAAGAGTGTTCGCCAAGGATCAGGCTGGCTCTTTGCTGCAGCAACCAGGTCGACGTAGCTAATGTCTATTCCTTGCGACTTCAAATCTCGGCGCACTTCCTGAATGATCCATAGCCCCGTAATATTTCGAAGAAGTCGGATGCTGCGATCAAAACCACCTTCATTAGTAAGTCGCTCCGTCAACGTAATTTCATTGGTTATTGGAGAATCAATTTCTACGCCCATGAGAGACCATGTGCCTGAAGAAATGTAGGCGCTGCCTGGGGATGCAAGTGGAGTTGCAACTACAGCTGAGGCAGTGTCGTGGCTAGTAGTGGCGATACAGGTAAGTGGCCCAATTCCTGTTTTGGCTTGCACCTCAGCGCTAAGGACTCCTCGAATAGTTCCGGCATCTTCCACATTTCCAAAAACATGCATCGGAATATTGAGGTCCTGACCTAGCCGATAAGCCCACTCATTCTTCTGGGTGTCATAGAGGCCTGTAGTCGATGCGATTGTGTATTCGGTTCCAATGTTTCCCGTCAATGCGTGCAAAATCAGATCTGGCATCAATTGCAGATACTGCGCACGCTCTAATTCATCAGGTGTTTTCTCTGCAATCGCTAATAATTGGAATATTGAATTGATTTCAAGTAATTGTGCACCCGTTTCGAAATGCAAGCGCTCTGCGCCGACGATTTCTGAAGCTTTGGCTAAATAACCATCAGTACGATGATCGCGGTGGCTGACAGGAAGAGAGACCAGCTTTTGATCCTTATCTAGCAAACCAAAATCCAGCCCCCAGGTATCAACCCCAAGCGATTCAAATGGGCCTCGCGGCGCAGCAAGTGATAAAGCGAAAAGTATTTCGTCGACAATCTTTGGAAAATTCCAACAACGACGATCGAGCGAATCATGAGTTACAGGGGTATCAAAACGATAGAGAACTTCTGTTGAAATCGAATCGCTTCCGATTTCGACGATAACGAGGCGGCCTGACTCAGCGCCCATATCAAGCGATAGATATCGGCCCATGACTCCCCCTCCTGTTCATGGACCACTCTTATGCAAAGTGAGAAAAAATCCAAGAATGGGTTCTAACAAATTGTTATCAAGTTATTTCGCAGGTTCGCCTTGAATTGTTCAATGATGGCGCCATCGGCCATGACTTTCGCAAAACCTACCCGCCGAATCTCTAGTGCCTTGCAACTTTACTGAATAAGATTTCACACCAATCAAGGCACGGCTTGCAACACACTAGACAGGAGACTGCATTGGCGAACAAGGGCGACCTTCTTCTTGAAATGAAGGATGTAAAGAAAAGATTT
>JBEEIL010000061.1:0-16606 GCA_041169865.1 Actinomycetota bacterium
CTTCCTCTTCGTGGCTATCGACGTAAAGCCAGGTAAATTCGAAGAGTTTGTAGCCAAGCTCAGCCAGCACATCTCAGTAATTCGCACCGAAGCTGGCTGCGAATTTATTGAAATCTATCGCAATACTCAGAAAGAGAACGTTGTTAACGTCTGGGAAATATGGAGCGATCGACCATCTTGGGATGCGCATATGGTCAATGAGAACAGCAAGAAATGGCAGACCGTTGCCAGTGACCTGGTCTTTGGAGAAACAATTACAGTTATGGATGCACTTTCATGAGTTCAATGACGCTCTCCATCGATTGCGGTGGGCTATTTATTAAAAGTTGTGTTCTTGATGAGTCAGGAACCATGCATGCAGCTCCTACACGCGTTGAAACGCCGTATCCATTATCGACTTCACGTTTCCTGGATACTGTTGAAAGTATTGCTAAGTCACTTCCTAAGGCACAGCGCGTAACAGTCGGTCTTCCTGGAATGATTCGTAATGGTGTTGTCGTAGCAACGCCTCATTACATCAACGATGCTGGACCTCATACTCGGATGAATCCTGAATTAAAAGAGCAGTGGTGGGGTTTTGACGCAGAGGCTGCCATCGCAGATCGACTCGGTATTCCAGCCAAGGTGCTTAATGATGCAGAAGTTCATGGAGCGGGAGTAGTTACAGGCTCTGGTTTAGAGATAGTTATTACTTTAGGAACCGGACTTGGTTTCTCGGTCTTCCATGGTGGAAAACTCTCACCACACTTTGAATTGTCGCACGCCACCGTTCGACGAAACACAACCTACGACACGTGGATTGGTGACCGCGAACGTCGCCGTATGGGAAATACATTTTGGTCACGTCGCGTCCGCTTGATGGTCTCTGAACTTCGCCCAGTGTTCTTGTGGGATCGTCTATATATTGGTGGCGGAAATTCACACAGCATTCAACAACGCGACCTGGCACTAATGGGTGATGATGTCGTGATTGTTCCTAACTCTGCAGGCGTTGCCGGCGGAGTTAGAGCTTGGCAGCTCTAACTAGATCCTATTCGGATTTAGCTTCTGATTGCCTTTGCAAATTCACGGAAATCTTCGACCAACATATCAATTTCGGTTTGGCCATGTGCCAAAGAAATTAACCACTGCTCATCAAGTCCTGGTGGCGTAATGATTCCGCGGTTAATCGCAAAGAGCCAATGCGCCTCTGCAACGCCAAAATCAGTTGCCTTGTAATCGCGATAGTTGCGCACTGGAGTTGTTGACCAAGTGACACAGCCTTTTACTCCAAATCCAACGGTATGAGCTGGTAACTCGTACTCATCGATGATGTCACCAATACGGGTAAGAGCTTGGAGATTAAATTCTTCAGCCACTTCTAGCGCATCATCTGAACAGATTCGATCGATAGCACGAACACCAGCCATTGCGAGAGGATTTCCGTTGAATGTACCGAAGTGAGCCATCTTTCCATTGGTAACGAAGTCCATGTACTTCTTCTTGCCACCAAAGGCTGCTAGTGGAAGTCCTCCACCAATCGATTTAGCAAGAGTGATCAAATCTGGCTGTACGCCAAGTCGTGCGGATGCACCATGTGCGCCAGCAGTAAGACCCGTCTTTACTTCATCAAAAATAAGTACAACATTGTATTGATCGCAAAGCTTACGGACGCCTTCAAGGTATCCCTCATCTGGAAGAACAATCGCAATGTTTTCAAGAACCGGTTCCACGATGAAGCAGGCGATTCGCTTGGCATTCTTCTTAAACATCTTCTCCAAAGCCTGGAGATTGTTGTAAGGAACAACATAAATATCACCAGGTACCAAGTTTGACTCAACATAAGGAGTTGGCTTCTTTGGATTACCCGCCTTATTTAGCGGAGGCTTAGCTGAAACAACAAATGGGTCATAGCTTCCGTGGTAGCCACCTTCAATTTTTAAAATACCCATCTTGCCGGTTGCAGAGCGTGCAACGCGAACTGCATACATTGTGGATTCGGTACCTGAGTTGGTAAATCGAACTTGATCGATACCAAATCGCCGACAAATTCTTTCTGCAGCATCTGTTGATGTTGGCGAAGGAGTAACAAAGAGCATTCCTTGCTGCATCTGCTTCTCTACCTCTTCAATCACAACTGGATTGAGGTGACCGGCGAGCATCGCTCCAAAGCCCATCGATAGGTCGAGCAGTTGGCGGCCATCGACATCAGTCATATAGGCGCCCTTAGCCGAGACGATGGAGATCGGATACGGATCCCAGTACTGGAAGCTGGAGGTGACGCCTAGAGGGAGGGACTGTTGAGCGCGAGAGTTCTCGGTGGCTGAACCCTTGGTGTTCTTGGAGAAGAGTTCCCATTCGGCAGCGAGTACTGCGGCTGCCTTCTCAGGCGAAATTGGTTTTGATGATTTTGGTACATAACGATGTGTTGCTGCGTGTTGCGACTTGATCGCGGTTTGTGTAGTCATTGTCAAGCTGTACGGCAAATGTTTCTGATTTAGAAACGGTTTGAGAAGTACTCTCCTTTGTTGTTTGCGTGTTAACGCCCCCCAAGTATCTCCGATAGTAAAAAAGTTTGCAAGAGATAGGTTTTTCCCGCGTGGTTTACGCATAAAACGTTGATAGCCTTTGAACCTTATGGAAAAACCAACAATAATTCTTGCAACCAGCAATGGCGTAGGAATGGGGCACCTGGTTCGTGCAACTGCAATTGCAACTGCACTTAAGGATTATGCAAACCCAATTATTGTTTCAATGGCGGGTGGTATAGCCGAAATCCCGGATTACTTAGGAATACGTTGTGAATATATTCCGGGTCGAGATCGCATGTGGATGACCCGTGAGAATTGGGATATTTATTTGCGCGATAGATTACTTGCACTGGTTGACGAAACTAATGCGCGGGTTCTCTCCTTTGATGGAGTTGTTCCGTATCCAGGAGTTATTGCTGCAAAATTTTCTCATCCCAAACTTAAATTAGTGTGGGTTCGCCGTGGTTTGTGGCAGAAAAAGCCACAAAGATTTGTACTTGGCTTGCAATCTGCCATGATGGATTTAATTATCGAACCAGGTGACTTTGCCCGTGCTTATGACTTTGGTCCAACCGCAGCGCGCAAAGATGCACGTTTGACTTCGGCAGTCTCGCTCTATCAAGAAGATCAGGCGATGAGCCGTGATGAAGCGCGCAGAGCCCTAGGTCTTGATTTAGATAAGCCAGCAGTTCTTGTTCAGCTCGGTACAGGCGATAGCGATGTCAACGAGAAGATGACTGCTGCGCTCTCTGGGTTGCTGGGCTGGCAAGACCTTCAAGTGATTTTGACGAAGCAGCCTGTTGATAAGAATGGAAAATCTCTCGCGCCCGAGGGGCTTGATATTCGAATTAAGCGCCATTTTCCATTGGCTCATGTACTTCATGCCTTCGATGCCAGCGTCTGTGCCACTGGCTATAACGGTGCTCACGAACTTCTGCCGGCTGCAATTCCTACAGTCTTTGTTTCAAATATTCGTGGCACAGATGATCAAGAAGCGCGGGCGCAATGGAGCCACGATATGGGGTTTGCCCTGCGCGCCAACCAAGCGGATTTAAGAGATATCACCGCAACGGTAAAGAAACTCCAAGATGCAGATGTCAGAGAACGCCTAGCGAAAAAGTGTCACGAACTACCTAAACCAACCGGTGGAGCCGAAATTGCACGGATTCTCTTTGATTTAGCAGTTGCAGATGAAGCAAGTCGTCCGTCAACGCTTCGCTACTACCAGCTTCGGATTCAGGATCATGTAAACCGTGGAATGCGCCATGTTGCATATCTAGCGTTACGCAGGTTAGCGCTGGTCTACCGATTTATCAATCCACATATAGTGACGCAGGAAGTAATTCAGGATGCGCCTATCTGGGGCTCACAAACAACTGCGCAAGAGTTGCACCCACTCATTAAGGGTGAACATCGATTTGAACATATGGTTTTAGGCGCTTCAAGTAATTACCGAAAACGACGTGAAGAAATTGCTAACGCCGCCTATATTCGTCAGAAGAAAGTAATTAACACAAAGAAGCAGAGTTAGAAGCGAGAACGGATTTCCCAGAGATCTTTAAAGACTGGGTTAAATAGAGTGCTCGCCAAGTACTCGACCCCACTTGAACCGCCCGTGCCCATCTTGTGACCGATCGTGCGTTCCACCATCTTTACATGGCGATAGCGCCATTCTTGGATACCTTCATCTATATCAACTAATCGTTCTGCAACCATCGCGCTCTCTGGATCGCTTCGATGAACTGATAAGAGAACATCTTGAACTTGCTGATTAGATGAATACGCTATTGATTTATCGCGATTGACTATTTCGCTAGGCAGGGCGTGGCCTTGCTTACCCAAGTATTCAAGAAACGAATCCCAAATTGAATTCTTTGACGTAATTTCTGCTATCTCTTGCTGCACCGCTGGTGGCAGATGACCAGCTAAGCGACTATCGCGGCGACCAAGGATTGCTTCTACTTTTCTAAACTGCGCTGATTGAAATCCACTGGATGAGGCTAGATAGCCTCGAAAAGCGTTAAATTGCAGGGGAGTCATAGTTTCAAGGATGTCGACTTGTGCAACACAAACCTTCATGATGGTTCGGATGCGACCCAAAATTGAGAGGGCATAGTGGGTATCACCAGATTCAAGTGCTCGCTGTGCCTGTGCAAATTCATGAATCAGTTGCTTAAACCAAAGTTCATAAGTCTGGTGGATGATGATGAAGAGCATCTCATCATGTTCTGGGCCATCTGAAAGGGGCTTCTGAAGTTGCAGCAACTCATCGACAGCTAGATAAGAAGTGTAGGTAAGGGCTGACTCAAAGTTTTCACTCATGTAACTCTGGAATCCGATCCTTCGATTTTTTCGTATTGACGTGTTTGCGTTAAATCGCGAATGCGCTGGAAACCATCCCAGACTTCAATATAAGAAGTCGGAAGTGGAGCAATAGCTAGGCGAATCGCGTTCGGGGTCCGGTAATCCGGGATGACATTCGCAAATTTACGAAGAGCGACACAGATTCGTGCTGCATCTGGATGTCCAATGGAGATATGCCCGCCACGTTCTTTCGGATTTCTCGATGTCAGCAGCGTGTAACCAAGGGGAGCGAGCCACTCGTCATAAAGATCAATCATCATCTGTGTTCCGAGAGCAGCCTTTGCAGCAATTACATCTATGCCAGCTTCTTCAATCATTGAAAAAGCTACCTGGACCCCACGGATGCCAATTATCGATGGGCTAGCGATTTGAAATCCACGGATTCCATCAGCTTTTTCGAACTTTGGTCCCATTCCAAATTGATCCTCATTACCAAACCAACCTTGAATTGGAACCTGAAGCTCCTTTTGAATTTTCTTATTTACATAGAGCCAAGCAGGAGAGCCAGGTCCAGAGTTACCGTATTTATAAGTACATCCAACCGCCAGATCAACTCCACATGAATCAAAATTCATCTCGATTGCACCAGCTGCATGGCTAGCATCCCAAACGACTAAAGCTCCATATGATCTAGCTAAATCTGTAATTGATTGAATG
This sequence comes from Actinomycetota bacterium, assembly GCA_041169865.1. GTDB lineage: Bacteria > Actinomycetota > Actinomycetes > Nanopelagicales > Nanopelagicaceae > Planktophila. The sequence continues at coordinate 5,532 of JBEEIL010000061.1, forward strand.
TCGTTTCTTGCACCCGATCGATACTGAATGACTTCAAAGGTAACTAAGGCAACATCTTCTGACATATATTTTTCGAGGAGCTCTGCAGAGATTAATTCATTCTCAGCGATTGCTGGATCCTCGTTATCGATTATTACCAAGTTGAGATTAAATTGTTTAGCTATTCCATCTAGTATGTATCGATCGGTCGGAAAATTTGCAGCATCTGTGATGATGGTTTTTCGTCCGGGGCGAGCCTTGATGGCAGCAACGCAGAGCTGATAGAAATTTACTGAAGTTGTATCGCAGACTAGAACTTGTCCAGGACCTGCACCTAGGACTGCTCTGCCCAGTAAATCACCAGCAACTTGGGCTTCATCAATCCAGTGAGCCCAACCAGTGACAACCTCATTGCCCCACTCGTGTGAGAGAAAATCACTTACAGCCTTTACCGTTGCATGAGGCAGGCGCCCCAACGAATTTCCATCGAGGTAACAGAGATTGGGGTCGGTAATAACAAATTTACTTCGGTAGCCAGCCAGCGGATCTTTTTCATCGAGCTTAAGCGCGTACTCGCGGTCGGTGACCTTCATAGTTCAAAGGTACGCTCTCCTACCGTGGCGCGCAACGTTGTAAATATTGAAGAGGTCTCAAAAGCCTTTGATATTCGCCCATTATTGGATCACGTATCTCTCGGTGTATCCGAAGGTGATCGCATTGGAATCGTGGGCCGAAATGGCTCAGGTAAGAGCACCTTGATGAAAATAATCGCTGGTGTTGAAGAACCCGATGTAGGAAGAGTCACAAAATCAAATAGCTCGCGAATAGGAATTCTTGCGCAAGTAGATACAGCTTCTGCCGATGCAACAGTTGGTGATGTAGTCATTGGAAATCGTGAAAAGCATGAATGGGCGAGTGATCCTCGAATTAGAGAGATTTTTACCGGCCTCTTTGGCGGATTTGATGACCATCTCTTTGAGAGAGTCTTTGCTTCACTTTCCGGAGGAGAAAAACGTCGAGTTGGTCTAGCTAAGTTGCTCATCGATGATTTAGATCTAATCTTGCTTGACGAACCAACAAACCACCTCGATGTAGAAGGAGTAGCTTGGTTAGCTGAGCACCTCAATTCGCGAAAAGATTTGGCAGTTCTGGTTGTGACGCATGATCGTTGGTTTCTTGATGCTGTTACTGACAGAACTTGGGAGGTCGTGCTTGGAAAAGTTGAAGAATATGATGGAGGATATTCTGCATTTGTACTTGCTAAAGCTGAGCGAGCACGACAAGCAAGCGCCATGGATGCGCGCAGAAATAATTTAATTCGCAAGGAACTTGCCTGGTTGCGACGTGGCGCTCCTGCTCGAACATCAAAACCAAAATTTCGAGTTGATGCAGCAAATGAGTTGATTTCAGCAGAGCCCGCCCCACGTGATTCAACCGAACTGTTGAAATTTGCGCTTAATCGCTTAGGAAACACTGTCTTTGAATTACACCACGCACAGATTCAAGCTGGAGAAAAAGAACTCATCCACGACTTAACATGGAATATCGGACCAGGTGATCGTATTGGAATTGTCGGTATCAATGGTGCAGGCAAAACAACCTTGATGCGAACGCTAACAGGGCAGATAAAACCGGTGGCCGGAAAATTAGTAACCGGTATTACCGTAAAAATCGCTTTCTTAACGCAGCATTTAGATGAATTAGATCCGACCTGGCGTTTACTCGAGGCTGTAGAGAAAGTGGCTACTCATGTTGAAATTGGTAAAGGAAAGACGCTCTCGGCATCTCAACTATGTGAGCGATTAGGTTTCGACCGAGACGCGCAATGGACTCCAGTAGGGGACCTCTCGGGCGGCGAAAGACGTAGGTTGCAACTAACGAGGCTATTGATGGATTCTCCTAATGTCCTATTACTAGACGAACCCACCAATGATTTTGATATTGAAACTTTGACCGAGCTGGAAGATTTGCTCGATAGTTACGGTGGAACCCTGGTTGTCATCTCGCACGATAGATACTTTCTTGAACGAGTGTGTGACCGGTTCTATGGTCTGCTCGGAGATAAGGTCCTTCGAGATCTACCTCGAGGTGTCGATCAATATTTGGAAGAGCGAACAAAAAGCGTAATAGCTTCATCAGCCAGCAATCAAAAGGTGGAGGCTGTTTCTAGCGCCGCAGAGCAGCGTCAGTTAAAGAAAGACTTGGCACGCGTTGAAAGACAAGTTGCAAAAGAGAAAGAGCGCCTAAGTCAGTTGAAATCTGCTTTAGAGGCGGCGGCATTCAACCCGGACGAGTTAATAAAAATTACTACTGAAATATCCAACGTCGAAAGCGAGTTGGCCGCTCGCGAAGAAGAATGGTTAGAAATCACGCTAGCGCTAGAAAATTAAGCACTGAAACAGCCCCTAGAATATGAAGATGTCTAAAAAGACACAGCGCTTAGATTTTCTTGCCGCGCTTTCGGGTGCCATGATTGCTGTACAAGCACGAGCAAATGGTGAACTTTCACATCTACTCGGAAATGGCGTGCAGGCTGCGCTCGTTTCTTTCGGATCCGGTCTGGTAATTATCGCCATCATCGCCATTTTTAGCCCAGCGATTAAGGAAGGTGCCCGTAACCTCCGGGGAGCGGTAGTACGTAAAGAGATACCGGTCTGGACTCTCTTTGCCGGCGCGCTTGGGGGCAGTTTTGTCGCAGTTCAAACACATATCGTTCCGTTAATTGGCGTTGCCATCTATTCAGTTGCATCAATTGCTGGGCAAACGGCTGCCTCACTCATAGTTGATCGCATTGGCCTTACGGGAGGCGGAAAGAAACACATTACACCGCGAAGAATTGCCGCAGCCTTTGTCACGGTCTTCGCAGTATTTATCTCGGTCGTTGATCGAATCGATGCCCGAAATCTTTCAATTTTTGCAGTGTTGATGGGTTGCGTTGCTGGAGCGATAGTGGGTGTGCAGCGCGCTCTCAACGGACAGATAAATGAACATTCTCATCAAAGTTTTACAACATCATTTCTAAATTTCATCATGGGTACATCGTTTCTTGTTATCTTCTTGGCAATCGCGGTTGCGTTAGGTAACACAGAAGTTGCACCGCTACCTGCGGGACCTTGGTGGATTTATACAGGTGGAGTAATTGGAGTTATCTATATTGCATTTACTTCAACGATTGTGCAGCACTTAGGGGTTCTCACCTTCACGCTCTATAGCGTCGGCGGTCAATTGGTTGGCTCGCTCTTAATTGATATCTACTCACCAACGCAGGGAGTGAATGTCAGCGCATACTTAGTAACTGGAATTGCTATGACTTATCTTGGAGTAATCGTCGGCGGCGTAAATAATCAACAATCGCGGAGACGATTGATCCCAAAATAAAGAATCCAGCAATCGCATAAGTGAAAGTCTTAACTCCCGGAATGGAAGCTGTGTAGTAGCCAGCCACGGTGATTCCCACTCCCCACGTCAACGCACCAAGAGCATTAGCCGATAGAAATTGGTAGTACGGCATCTTTGCCGCACCAGCAATAGGTGGCACAAAAGTTCTGACCCATGGGATAAAGCGGGCAGCGACAACGGACCACCAACCTGATTTTTCGTAGAAACGTTCACATTTACCAATAACTTTTTGAAGGCCCGGCGAGTTTCTCTTGGTGAGGTAGGAACGACCGACCACTCGCCCCAAAACAAAGCCCACCTGATTGCCGAAAAATGCAGCAATAAAGATAAGAGTAAGCAAGGCGGAGATACTTACATTCTCTTCCGAAGCGGCAACTAATCCCGCGCTAAAGAGAATTGAGCTGCCAGGCAAAAAGAAGCCAAATACGAGCGCAGATTGTGTGAAGACGTTGGCGCCAACGATTAAGTAGAGAAGAAGAGGCCCAATTTCTGCAAATTGAGAATCAATCGAGGTGAAGAGTTCCATTACACCGATTTCTTAACTGCTGCCGCAACCTTTGCGACAACGTTTGAATCAAAGACGCTTGGGACAATAAATGAAGTATTCAACTGCGCTTCGCTCACGCAATCAGCAATCGCCTCGGCTGCTGCAACAAGTAATTTGTCGGTGATTTTATGAGCCTGGGCATCTAGTAGACCGCGGAAAATTCCTGGAAAAGCCAAGACATTATTAATCTGATTTGGATGATCGCTGCGTCCGGTTGCTACAACTGCTGCGTACTTACGAGCAATCACAGGGTCGATCTCAGGATCCGGATTTGCTAAAGCAAAGACAATTGACCCAGCCGCCATTGATGCGACATCAGCTTCTGTGAGCACTTTTGGAGCACTAACCCCAATAAAGATATCTGCACCGCTCATCGCCTGGTGAATATCGCCTTTGAAATTATCAGGATTGGAATTTTCAATAAACCAGGCACGCATGGAATCTTCTGACGGTGATTCTTTACAGATAACCCCATCTTTTTCGAAGGCAATAATGTTTGTAGCTCCACTAAGAACCAAGAGGCGAGCAATTGCTGTGCCAGCTGCGCCTGCACCGCTCATAATGATTTTTACTTTTGAGATATCTTTCTTTACTAATTTCAGAGCATTACGCAGCGCGGCCAGAACTACGATGGCAGTTCCATGCTGATCGTCATGAAAAACTGGGATGTCAAGGAGTTCACGTAGGCGACGCTCTACCTCAAAGCAACGTGGAGCTGAAATATCCTCAAGATTGATTCCGCCATAAACAGGCGCGATGAGTTGTACAGTGCGCACAATTTCATCAACATCTTGAGTATCCAAGCAGACCGGCCAAGCATCTACATTTGCAAAGCGTTTAAAGAGCGCAGCCTTTCCTTCCATCACCGGTAAGGCGGCAGCGGGACCGATATTTCCAAGCCCCAGCACCGCTGATCCATCGGTAACAACTGCAACAGTGTTTCGCTTCATTGTTAGGCGTCGGACATCTGATGGATCATCAACTATCGCCTGCGAGATTCGAGCAACACCTGGCGTATAGGCACGTGATAGATCATCACGCGTTTTTAGTGGAACTTTCGAGGCAATTTCAATCTTTCCACCCAAATGGAGCAAGAATGTTCGATCACTTACCTTACGAACGGTTAACCCATCATGGGCAGAAAGCGCTGCATGAATATTCTGGGCATGTTCAGCATCAATCGTGTCGCATGTAACGTCAATAACCACTTTTTCTAAGAGCGATTCGACAACATCAAGCGCTGTGATCGTCGCTCCTGCATTTGAAATTGTTGTGGTGATTAATGCGACAGGTTGTAATTCAGGAGAACCTTCAACTCGGATTGTTATTCCGTATCCAGGAGATGTTGAAGCCATTTATACGACTCCGTAGAGTCGATCGCCAGCATCTCCAAGACCAGGAACGATGTATCCCTTGTCATTTAATTTTTCATCCAAAGAACCCGTGACTAAGGTGATTGGAATTCCAGAGTCTTTAAATGCATCCTCTAAAACCTTAATTCCTTCAGGCGCTGCCAATAAACAGATGGCTGTGATCTCGTTTGCCCCGCGTTCCATCAAATACTCAAATGCAGCAACTAGCGTTCCACCTGTAGCCAACATTGGATCGAGAACAAAAACTTGTCGACCTGAAAGATCTTCAGGAAGTCGATTCGCATAGGTGCTAGCTTGCAAAGTCTTCTCATCACGAACCATGCCAAGGAAGCCAACTTGTGCAGTAGGAAGAAGTTTTGTCATGCCATCAAGCATTCCAAGTCCAGCACGGAGGATTGGGACAACAACTGGACGCGGCTCAGCCATTACAAGGCCAGTTGTTTCAGTGACTGGAGTCTTAATCGAAATAGTTTTAGTGCGAACGTCTCGGGTTGCTTCATAGGCAAGCAAAGTCACTAACTCTGAGACCAGTAGGCGGAAAGTTGGGGAATCTGTTTTCTCATCGCGTAAAACAGTCAATTTGTGAGAGATCAGCGGATGATTAGCAACGTGAACTTTCATGTCTCCTACCTTACAGGGCTTTCAATCCTCTTCAATGAGTGCCAATATGGGAGATGTGTCAGATGTAACCCAAGACTTTGCGATTGAGGCGTGGCATGAAGATGGCCGCTGGTCGGTCGCGAGCCTTCCTGACCCTGATGACCTAACTCACATCATCGACAGACTAAAAAAACAACAGACCAATGGTGGATCAGTTGCCTTAATTGCAATTGATGACGAATTCATTCTTGCTATTCGCGTTCTTGGTTCTCATATCAAATACTTCATTAGTGATGTGACATGTGCTCTTGATTATGAAGTCGCAGCAGAATTTTTGGAACTTGCCGATATCGATGGTCCTGAAGAGGATGATGAGCCGCTGCCTGCAGGTGATTTAGATATCTTTGCTGACCTAGGTCTCAATGGAATGGAACTTTCTACATTGTGTGACGATGCCGATCTGTATCCGGATGAGTTAATAGATGCAATCGCAGTTCGATTAGGATTTGGAGACCAACTCACAGAAGTCTTGGAGTCATAAAATTTCTCTACGTTCACCTGAAGATTTGATGCAAGAAGCCATTGTCGTTGCAAGAACTGCGGCAATTAGTGGTGATGTCCCGGTTGGGGCCATTGTTGTGAATAAGGACGGTGTTGTCGTTGGCAAAGGTTCGAACGAGCGTGAAGCAAATAACGATCCCACAGCTCATGCCGAAATAGTTGCTATAAGAAATGCAGCAAACAGATTGCAAAATTCTCGATTAGATGGTTGCACATTGATTGTGACTCTTGAGCCATGTGCGATGTGTGCTGGTGCTATTGCGCAATCACGAATCTCTCATGTGATATTTGGTGCATGGGATGAAAAGGCCGGAGCAGTGGGTTCAGTATGGGATGTTTTGCGTGATCCACGTTCAATCTTTAAAGTTGAAGTCAGTGCGGGAGTTCTAGAGCAAGAGTGTGCTGCACTTCTTAAAGATTTTTTCGCGGATAAATAGCGTTAAACCAGCAGTTCATAAGAAGGATTCAAAATCGTGAGCTGGCCTTCTTCCTCGCCAACCATTCCCTCGGCACGCATCTCCATACCAACTTCAAGACCTGCAATTTCGCGACGACCCAAGAAGTTGAGAGTGATTCCACCGGTTTCATCCCAGACTTCAACCTGCAACATGGGGGCAGAGCCACGTGGAGCAGTAGAAATCGAAGTTACTCGTCCATGCACCTTAGAGCGCTTGCGCCATTCGATGGAACCGATTGGCGTGACATCGTCTGCGTAGTGGGTGATTGGCGCAAATTCTTTAGGTGCTACTTGTACTGGCTTAGCGCTTTGTACTGGTGCAACAGGCGCAGATTTCTCTTCGCGCGCCACCATTACAGATTTTCCAGAAGTGATGCGGTTTACATCAAATGGCACAATCGTTGCAACAACTCTCTCTAGCTGCGAAATTGGCGCTGCGATTTCTTCTGCAGTTTGATCATGTAGAAGTCTTCCTAAGAATCTGGAGTATGAGCGACGAGGCAACAAAATTGTGAGTTCAACATCTGGCTTATCGGTCATACGGATTGCGTAATCGAGCGCAGAATTTGCAATACGGCGATCCGGACAATCAATCAGTTCTAGCTGCACATCTTCGAGCGCTTCTGACTCAGCCCAAGCTTTCTGAATAGATTCCGCACGGCGATCATCGATGACGAAATGAACCGCTTTTAACTTGTGTGGTTTGAGACTGCGTGCATAACGAACTGCTCCAACAGTTGCGATATCAACGCTATCGACGAAGACAGTCACATTATGTTTGGACATTGAAGTTGCCCGCTCCTGATGAGATTTAACAGATAGCGCACTTTGCTCACGTGCATATTGGCGTCGGAGTCGAAGAAGTGTGAACACCATAATAGGAGCAGTAACTAATACTAACCATGCTCCTTGGGTGAACTTAACGACTGAGAAGATAATTACGATTGCAAGCGAGACACTTCCAGCGAGCCCATTAACGAAGACCTTGAGTTTCCATTTTTCTGGCTTGGTACGCAAGAAATATTTTGTCATTCCAAAGCCCGCCAGAGTAAATCCAGTGAAGACGCCGAGCGCATAGAAGGCAACTAGATGTTCGACGGATCCTGCAGTGATGATTACAAGGAAAGTTCCACCACCTGCCAGCAAGAGGATTCCATTCGAGAAAGCTAAGCGGTGGCCGCGCTTAGTGAGCTGTCGTGGAAGATATCCGTCAGTAGCGACGAAGTTAACCAACAATGGAAAGGCGCTATAGGTTGTATTTGCGCCTGCAAAGAGAATAAGCATGGTTGCTAGCTGCACCATGATGAACATAAAGGTTCCAAAACCACTATTTCCCACTGCTGCCTTTGCAATCTGAGAAATTACGGTTGGAACACCGTTTTCATACGGCATTGCGTGAATATGGTGTGCAAAATATGAAACGCCAAGAACAAGTGTTCCGAGCAGAGTACTCATGATAACGAGCGTGCGCTTCGCGTTGACATGCTCTGGCGCCTTGAAAAGCGCAACGCCATCAGAGATTGCCTCTAATCCTGTAAGTGAAGATCCGCCATTTGCAAATGCACGCAAGAGAATAAATACGGCTGCCAAGGTTAGAAGGCCTTGTTCTTCACCCAATGGAAATGCTCCAGGTAAATCAGTTTCAAGCATTGGCAGAGTGCCGTTCGAAAGGCGCCAAAGTCCCATGCCGAAGACAATGAACATACAGCCAACGAAGAAGTAGGTTGGAAAGGCAAAAGCCTTACCTGCCTCTTTAACACCGCGCAAATTTCCGTAAGTCAAAATAGCGATGACGGTAAAGATCATCGGCATCTTGTACGGCTCAAGTGATGGGAAGGTAGAGATGATTGCTGCAACGCCAGCTGCAGATTGGATAGCCAAGGTAACAATGTAATCGAGCATCAGCGCAACTGCTGCAATCTGTGCAACAACTGGTCCGAAGTTATCGCGCGAAACAATGTAGGCGCCACCAGTTTTTGTATATACCTGAATTACATGGCGGTACGAGAGCGTGATGATAATTAAAATTAAAAGTACGACGCCGGTCATCGGCATTAAAATTGTGAAAGCTGCTAATCCAAATGCAGGTAGCAAAGCAATCAAAATCTGCTCTGAACCATATGCAGAGGATGAGATGCAGTCTGAAGAGAGAATTCCTAGGGCATATCGCTTGCTCAGACGTTGATGTCCCAAGGTGTGGCGATTGAGTGCTCCACCTAGAAAAAAGCGTTTTACGCGATAAGAAAAGGAATCCTTAACATGTGCATGTTCCTTCAGGGCAACGGGTTGGGGAGCATCGTCAGTCCAAGACTTAGCCATAACCACCCCCAACTCGTAAGTATGCTTATCTTATGCGCACTCAGTTATATATCGATGGTCAGTGGGTAGATGGTTCGGGAACCGTAGATGTCATTGATCCAAGCGATGGCTCTGTAATTGCCAAAGTAGCCACATCTAGTGACGAGCAGAATCTCGCTGCGATTGATGCCGCTGACCGCGCCGCCGCAAGTTGGGCAAAAACTGCCCCTCGGGTCCGGAGTGAGATTTTGCGTAAAGCCTTCGAAATGATGATTGCTGAAGCTGATTACTTGGCAGAGTTGATTTCGAAAGAAAATGGCAAAGCGCTTCCAGATGCGAAGGCTGAAGTTAATTATGCCGCCGAATTTTTCCGTTGGTTCGCGGAAGAAACTGTTCGTATTTCGGGTGACTTCCGGATGGCGCCAGCTGGCGATAAGAGAATTTTGGTAACTCATCAACCAATCGGAGTCTCACTTTTGATTACTCCATGGAACTTTCCTGCGGGAATGGCAACGCGCAAGATTGGACCTGCAGTTGCTGCTGGATGCACGATGATTCTTAAGCCAGCAGGTGAAACTCCACTTACTGCGCTCGCCATCGTCGACATTCTGGAACGTTGCGGACTTCCGAAGGGCGTGCTGAATGTAATTCTTCCACCACAGTCTGGACCGGCAATAAGCAAAGTTCTCCATGATCCGCGCGTAAAGAATCTATCTTTTACTGGATCAACACAGGTTGGAAAAATTCTTCTTAAGGAAGCTGCAGATCAAGTTATTCGCTGCTCGATGGAATTGGGCGGTAACGCTCCATTTGTCGTGCTTGAAGATGCCAATATCGAAGAAGCCGTTAAAGGGCTGATGATGGCGAAGATGCGCAATGGTGGCGCTGCATGCACTGCTGCTAACCGCATCTATGTCGCACGTTCTATCGGAGATAAGTTTGTAGGGGAATTTACGAAGGCGATGGCAGCTCTCAAGATGGGAGTTGGCCGTGAGGCGGGCACTCAACTTGGTGCGAGCGTTTCAATTAAAGAACGCAACAAGATTGCTGAGCTCGTTGATGGATCAAAAGCACGTGGAGCAAAAGTACATCTTGGCGGAACAACTCCAGATGGCGCTGGGGCTTTCTATCCTGCAACGGTCCTTGAGGTCTCAAAGGATGATGCAATTCTTGCCGAAGAAGTATTTGGTCCCGTTGCTCCAGTTGTTCTCTTTGATTCAGATGAAGAAGCGCTCAAGCTCGCCAACGACACTGAATATGGATTGATTAGTTACGTCTATTCAGAAGACCTCAAACGAGCAATTCGTTTTGCTGAAGGACTTCAAGCCGGCATGGTCGGAATCAATCGCGGCTTATTGTCAGATCCAGCAGCGCCGTTCGGTGGAGTTAAGCAATCTGGTCTCGGTCGCGAAGGTGGCTTCGATGGCGTGCACGAGTTCTTACAGACCAAATACATCGGAGTCGAGATTTAGCCCGCGAGGGTTATTTAAAAAATTTCCGAATAGTTCTACCCTTTTGGGATGAGCACATCCATCGAAATTCAAGGCGTTGAGACTGTTCCAGAGTCAGAGCGCACCGCAAACTCACGAAGCATCATCTCTGTCTTTGTTGGAAGCAATCTCTCACTTTCAGTCATGGTCTTTGGATGGCTAGCAATTCTCTACGGCCTAAGTTGGTGGCAAGCTGTTTCAGCAATCGTTGTCGGCACAGGGCTGGCAAGTATTTTTGTTAGCTACTCATCTCTTCTCGGTTGGCGCGCTGCGACCAATAACTCAGTGGCATCTGGTGCATTCTTCGGAGTCAAAGGCCGACTGGTCGCATCATTTGTTGGTCTCTTGCTCTGTATTCAATATGTATCCCT
>JBEEIL010000062.1:0-22928 GCA_041169865.1 Actinomycetota bacterium
CGCAAATGAAATGGATGCGAAAGATATGAAACTCAAATGAGCTCGTTTACATCATGAGGTCGAACAACTAGGGCTCGCATCCCACAAGAATTAATGCGGGCCAAGACAGGAGAAATGTGTCAAAGGTCCGCGTACATGAGTTGGCAAAACAACTCGGTATGGAGAGCAAGGAAGTCCTTGCCAAACTCCAAGAAATGGGTGAATTCGTTCGCTCTGCTTCATCAACTGTTGAAGCTCCCGTCGTTCGCAAGTTAGTTGCGTTGTATCCCGACGCAAAGCCAGCTGAAGAAAAAAAGCCAGTCAAGAAGGCCGCTGCAAAGAAGACGGCTGCTTCAAAGAAGACTGCCGAGGTAAATCCAGAACTCGCTGCCGAACTTGCAGCTGAGCTCGGTGTTGATCTTGCAGCTCTGAAAGCATCTCGTGATGCAGAAAAGATTGCGCAAGAAGAAGCGAAGGCGACACCTGCAGCGCCGGCTACTCCAACACCTCCAACTCCTGCTGCGCCTCGTCCAGGTAACAATCCATTTTCAACGGGTGGCGCAGTTCCGCGTCCACCTCGTCCAGGAAACAATCCATTTTCTACAGGTGGCGCAGTTCCACGTCCTCCACAAAGACCACAAGGCGCGGGCGCTCCACGACCAGGTGCACCACGTCCCGGAATGACAGGTGCGCGCCCTGGTTCAGTTCGCCCAGGTTTTGCGGCGCGACCAGGTGCACCACGACCAGCATCAACTGGTACCGGAAATTACCCACCGCGTTCTGGTGGAGCACCATCGTCACAAGGTCCATATCGTTCACAAGGCGCACCCACTGGTGGAGCACCGGGAGGTCCAGGTCGTCCAGGTAGCGGTCCTAATCGTGGCCCAGGTCGTGGTGGCGCTGCTGGTGCATTTGGAAAGAATGCAAGTAAATCTTCAAAGCGTAAGCAGAAGTCACGAAAGGCGCTGCGCGATGAATTCGACAATATGCAAGCGCCAAAATTGGGTGGCGCAGTTATTCCACACGGTGATGGCACAACCAAGATTCGTATGCGACGAGGTTCATCACTTGCAGATTTCGCTGAGAGAATTGGCGCAGATCCAGCGGCGCTCGTGTCAGCGCTCTTTCACCTCGGTGAAATGGTCACCGCAACTCAATCAGTAGATGCAGATACCTTTGAAATTCTTGGTGCGCAGCTTGGTTACGTCATCGAAGTTGTTTCACCTGAAGAAGAAGACCGCGAACTTCTGCAAGGATTCGATATCGATTTAGCAGCAGAACTTGCTGATTTTGACGATGAAAATCTAACCCCACGTCCGCCGGTAGTAACTGTGATGGGACACGTGGATCACGGTAAGACACGTTTGCTTGACGCTATTCGTCAGACAGAAGTTGTGAAATCTGAGGCGGGTGGAATCACGCAGCACATTGGTGCTTACCAAATCCACCATAGCCACGAAGGCACAAACCGTGCAATCACCTTTATTGATACACCAGGTCACGAGGCCTTTACCGCCATGCGTGCTCGTGGTGCGAAAGTAACCGATATCGCAGTTCTTGTTGTTGCTGCCGATGACGGTGTGATGCCTCAGACTATTGAAGCGCTCAACCACGCTCAAGCAGCTGATGTTCCAATCGTGGTTGCAGTAAACAAGGTTGATAAAGAGGGCGCGAACCCAGATAAGGTTCGCCAACAGTTGACCGAGTACAACTTGATTGCTGAGGAATACGGCGGAGACACAATCTTCGTAAATGTTTCAGCTAAATCAGGTACAGGCATCAACGATCTGATTGATTCGATTCTCCTTACAGCAGATGCTGCTATCGATCTACGCGCCGTTGCAGAAGATGATGCACGAGGCGTTGCTATCGAAGCCCACCTCGACCGTGGTCGTGGACCAGTTGCAACCGTTTTGGTACAGCGCGGAACGCTGCGAGTCGGAGATGCAATTGTTGCCGGTGGTTCATTTGGTCGCGTTCGCGCCATGCTCGATGAACACGGTGAAAATGTTGAGGAAGCCGGTCCATCGCGTCCAGTTCAAGTTCTCGGATTCACATCCGTTCCGAATGCTGGCGATACATTCCTCGTTGCAGATGAGGATCGCACAGCACGCCAGATTGCCGAAAAGCGTCAAGCTGCAGAGCGCAATGCGCAACTTGCGAAGGCTCGTAAGAAGGTTTCACTTGAAGACTTCATGGAGCAATCCAAGATCTCAACTCTCAACCTTATTCTGAAGGGCGACGTATCCGGTTCTGTAGAAGCGCTCGAAGATGCGCTGATGCAACTTGATGTCGGAGCAGAAGTTGACCTACGCGTTATTCACCGCGGCGTTGGTGCAATTACCAAGAGCGATATCACTCTTGCATCTGCATCGACTGCTGTTGTTATTGGCTTTAACGTCAAGCCAGAACCGCAGACAGCCATCTTCGCCGATCAAGAGGGCGTTGAAGTTCGTTTCTACTCAGTTATCTATAACGCAATTGAAGAAATCGAGCTATCGCTGAAGGGTCTTCTCAAGCCAGAGTACGAAGAAGCAATTCTTGGTAACGCTGAAGTTCGCGATATCTTCAAGTCTTCTAAGGCTGGAAATATTGCTGGTTCTATCGTCCTCGACGGAATCATTCGCCGTAACGCAAAGGCACGTCTGCTTCGCAATGGTGAAGTCATCGTCGATAACCTCACCATTGATTCGCTCAAGCGCTTCAAGGATGATGCCACTGAAGTCCGTGAAGGATTTGAGTGCGGTATCGGCGTTGGAAATCTTAAGGAGATGCAGATTGGTGACACCATTCAAGTCTTCGAGATGCGTGAGAAGAAGCGCGCATAGCGCAGGATTCGGAAAATCACCGTGGCAAATTCACATCGCAGCCAGAAGGTTGCAGACCGCATCAAGGTAGTAGTGGCACAGCTGCTTGAGACGAAGATTAAAGATCCGCGTCTAGGTTTTGTCACTGTTACCGATGCGCGAGTTTCTGGTGATTTACAGAATGCATCAATCTTCTACACCGTTCTCGGTGGCGAAGATGAACGCGCTGCTACTGCTGCGGCACTTGAATCTGCCAAAGGCGTTCTCCGTAGCGCTGTAGGTAAAGATCTCGGAACCCGCGTTACTCCCTCTCTTGTATTTATCTTGGATGGGCTCGCTGAATCTGCAAATGAGATGGATTCACTTCTTGAGCGAGTGCATGCACTCGATGCAGAAGTTGCTAAGGCGCGAGCCAATGCCAAGCCTGTCGTTGAAGATCCTTATAAAGCGCCCAGAGCAATCTTGTCTGATGCTCATGACCCAAGTCATCGCAATCTCGAAGAATGAGCGACGGTTTTCTCATAGTTGATAAGGCTGCTGGTATGACCAGCCACGATGTGGTAGCAGTCGCTCGTAAAGCCCTCGGTACGCGCAAAGTAGGTCACGCCGGAACGTTGGATCCGATGGCCACGGGTGTACTCGTACTCGGATTCGGAAACGGAACGCGCCTCCTGCAATACATCACCGATGGAGATAAGTCTTATCGTGCAACCATAGTTTTAGGTGCATCAACAGTTACTGATGACAGCGAGGGCGAAGTTATTTCTACTGCGGATGCCTCACAGGTTGCAGATACCGAAATTAAACGAGTACTTGCTTCAATGATTGGAACCATCGCACAACGTCCGTCTTCGGTGTCTGCAGTCAAAGTAGGGGGAGAACGCGCCTATGACCGAGTACGCGCTGGCGAAACCTTTGAGCTAGCAGCCCGTGAAGTCACCATTACTCAATTAGATATTCAGTCAATCCGCCATTTGGAAAAAACTACAGAGGTGGATATCGAAGTGACGTGTTCGGCTGGAACTTTCATCCGAGCGATTGCGCGTGATCTTGGGATTGCACTATCTGTAGGTGGACATCTCTCTGCGCTTCGGCGAACACGAGTTGCTGGTTTCACCGAGAACCAGGCCATTTCATTTGAAAATTTAAAGGCACAAAACTTTTCTCAATTAGACCTCGCAGAAGTTGCTCGCGCTACCTTCGCTCCTCGTGAATTGACTCTTGAGGAGGTACAGGAGCTCTCCTTCGGCCGCCCTCTCAAGGAGAGCGGCAACACGATGATCAACGCAGCTATGTCTCCAGATAACAGATTAATTGCCTTGCTTAAAGATGAAGGAGATAAAGCTAAGCCCATCGCCGTTTTTGCAGCGGCTAACTAGGTAAGGCAAAATTCTTATATGAGCGATACCAACGTCGTTGTCATCGGAGTCTTTGATGGCGTTCACAAGGGACATCAAGCCTTGCTCAATCGCGCCAAAGAAATTGCGGACGGCCGCTCCATCATTGCCCTTACTTTTGACCCTCATCCCACCACAGTATTTGCTCCCGATAAGGCGCCCACAATGTTGACTACTTTGGCCGATCGAGTTGAACTGCTGAAGATTCACAACGCCGACCAAGTAGCAGTCATCAGATTTAATGAAAAGTTTGCGGCCATGTCTCCTGAAGATTTTGTCACCAATGTCCTCGTAAATCAGCTACACGCCAGCACGGTTATAGTCGGCAAGAACTTTACTTACGGACATAAAGCAGCCGGAAATGTGGAATCTCTTATCCAATCAGGTAAAAAGAATGATTTCACTGTTGATGTTCAGGAGTTGAAGGCAGATACCGAAGTCATTTCATCATCTCGCATTCGCGCACTGGTTGTTGAAGGCAAAGTGGAACAAGCGAGAGAACTTCTCTCTCGCCCACATCGACTTGATGGGGAAGTGGTGCACGGAGAAAAACGAGGACGTGAAATCGGATATCCGACAGCAAATCTTGGCAAGATTGAAGGACAGACAATTCCAGCTGACGGTGTTTACGCAGGCTGGCTGACAGTCGGAATCAACTTCTGGCCCGCAGCAATTTCTATCGGAACCAATCCAACATTTGATGGCTATCGCGGCCGCCAAGTCGAGGCATATGCTCTCGATCAACAGGGGCTCGATCTCTACGATAAGAACGCCTCAATTGAATTTGGTTGGTACTTAAGACCGACCTTGAAATTTGATAGCCTCGATGAGCTCTTGGTACAAATGAAGAAGGATTGCGATAAAGCTCGCGAACTCACAGAGAAATAGCCCACATCCACGCTCAATTTCGCTTATCCATACCTCGCAGGTAAACTTGGGGCCGTCCAACGAGAAAGTGATTTCCCGTGAGTCAAACCGGGAAGCCTCTTGAACAGTACCGATAGGTACTTAACAATGAAAAGGAAGAAAAGATATGGCGTTAACACCTGAAGTAAAGAAAGAAATCATTGCAAAGTACGGTTCATCGGCTGCTGATACAGGAAGCCCTGAAGCTCAGGTCGCTTTATTGTCACGTCGAATTGATGACATCACAACTCACCTTCAGACCAACCCTCATGATCACCACAACCGTCGTGGTCTCTTGTTGCTCGTAGGTCAGCGTCGTCGCATTCTTCAGTACCTCGCAAAGACAGATATCAATCGTTATCGCGCAATTATCGAAAAGCTCGGTATTCGCCGCTAATTAATTAGAACTGCCCGCCGGGGGACTAATGGTCCTCGGTAGTGGTTTCCAGATGAGTTCATCTGTGAACTTCGATCGAAGATTCATTCGTTTCACGGTTGCGGGTAGTTACCGCACCAAGGCGCTTTTGTTGCGCCCTGCAAATGTAAGAAACGAATCAAAGGAGGACCCATGGAGGGTCAAGACGTTAAGTCAGCAGTAGCCGTTATCGATAACGGAAAGTTCGGAAAGCGTGAGATTAAGTTCGAAACGGGACGCCTCGCAAAGCAAGCAGCAGGTTCTGCAGCTGTATATCTAGATGATCAGACAATGATCTTCTCAGCAACAACAGCTTCCAAGACACCTAAAGATCAATTCGACTTCTTCCCACTCACAGTGGATGTTGAAGAGAAGATGTACGCCATTGGAAAGATTCCTGGCTCATTTTTCCGTCGCGAAGGTCGACCATCAGAAGAGGCAATTCTTACCTGCCGTTTGATTGACCGCCCATTGCGCCCATCATTTATTAAGGGACTTCGTAACGAAGTTCAGATCGTTGTGACAGTTATGGCGCTTGATCCAGACCATATGTATGACGTAATTGCGATCAACGCATCATCTATGTCAACACAACTTGCTGGTCTCCCATTCTCAGGCCCAATCGGTGGAGTGCGCGTTGCACTTATTGAGGGACAGTGGGTGGCATTTCCTAACCATTCACAGGTTGAGAACGCAGTATTCGACATGGTCGTTGCTGGTCGCGTAACTGCAGATGATGTCGCAATCATGATGGTTGAAGCCGAAGCAACATCGCGCACAATCGAACTCATCAAGGGTGGCGCACCAACTCCAACTGAAGAAATCGTGGCGCAGGGACTTGATGCGGCGAAGCCATTTATCCGTATTCTCTGTGAAGCGCAGTCAAAGCTTGCTGCAGTTGCGGCCAAGCCAACAGCAGAATTCCCGGTCTTCTTGGATTACCAAGCTGATGCTTACGACGCTGTCTATGCAGAGGTCAAGGATTCACTTGCTGCGGCACTGACTATTGCCGGAAAGCAAGAGCGCGAAACCAAGATTGATGAAATCTCTGATGCGCTCAAAGAGAAGTTTGCTGCACAGTTTGAAGGACGCGAAAAAGAAATTTCAGCAGCCTTCCGTTCGGTAACTAAGAAGTTGGTACGTCAGCGTGTTCTTCGCGACAAGATTCGCATCGATGGTCGCGGCCTTCGCGATATCCGTGCGCTCTCTGCCGAAGTTGAAGTTATCCCACGCGTTCATGGTTCAGCTATCTTCGAACGCGGTGAGACTCAGATTCTTGGAATCACAACTCTCAATATGCTTAAGATGGAACAGCAGCTCGACACAATGAGCCCTGAAACCACAAAGCGCTACATGCACAATTACAACTTCCCTCCTTACTCAACTGGTGAAACAGGTCGAGTAGGCACACCAAAGCGTCGCGAAATTGGCCATGGCGCTCTTGCAGAGCGCGCACTTATCCCAGTGCTGCCAACTCGTGAAGAGTTCCCATATGCAATTCGTCAGGTCTCTGAAGCGCTCGGTTCAAATGGATCAACTTCAATGGGCTCTGTCTGTGCATCAACTCTCTCCATGTTGCAAGCCGGCGTTCCGCTCAAGGCGCCAGTTGCAGGTATTGCAATGGGTCTGATCTCTGATGATGTCGATGGCAAGGTTGAATACGTTGCTCTCACAGATATTCTCGGTGCAGAAGATGCATTTGGAGATATGGACTTTAAGGTTGCTGGAACAAAAGACTTTGTGACAGCGCTACAACTAGATACCAAACTCGATGGAATTCCAGCTTCCGTTCTTGCTGGTGCGCTCCACCAAGCTAAGGAAGCACGTCTTGCGATTCTTGATGTCATGAATGAAGCAATCGACTCTCCAGATGAGATGAGCCCTTACGCTCCTCGCATCATCTCGGTGAAGATTCCGGTTGATCAGATTGGCGCAGTTATCGGCCCTAAGGGAAAGATCATCAATCAGATTCAAGATGAAACTGGTGCCGAGATTTCCATTGAAGAAGATGGAACCATCTACATCGGCGCAACTGACGGCCCTTCTGCTGAAGCGGCCCGCGCGCAGATCAATGCAATTGCTAATCCACAAATGCCAGAAGTGGGAGAGCGCTACCTCGGTACCGTTGTAAAGCTTGCAACATTTGGCGCTTTCGTTTCATTGATGCCAGGTAAAGATGGATTGCTCCACGTCTCGCAGATCCGCAAGATGCATGGTGGAAAGCGCATTGAAAATCTCGAAGATGTCATGAAGGTTGGCGACAAGATTCAGGTTGAAATCGGTGAGATCGATCCAAAGGGCAAGCTCTCCTTGGTTCCTGTTCTCGAAGATGGAACAACTCCAGCAGCTGAATAAATGTCTGTAAAGAGATCCGTTCACGCGAGTGGCTTACGTATCGTCACGGAAGAAGTTCCGTCGGTACGAAGCGCTGCTGTGGGTATCTGGGTCAATGTAGGTTCTCGTGATGAAGCACCGGCAACTGCCGGTGCTTCTCACTTTTTAGAACATCTTCTCTTTAAAGGGACAACTACTCGAACTGCCCTTGAAATCTCGTCATCTATCGAATCAGTTGGCGGCGAGATGAATGCCTTTACCTCCAAGGAGTACACCTGCTTCTACGCCCGTGTCATTGATACAGATCTGCCAATGGCCATCGATGTCGTCAGTGATTTGATCACTTCATCTATTGTGACAGCTCTTGATGTCGATGCTGAACGCAAGGTGGTCTTGGAAGAAATTGCCATGCGCGATGATGATCCGAGTGATCTTGTTCATGATCTCTTTAGCGATACCTATTACGGAGATACTCAAATTGGTCGTCCCATTTTGGGCACAGTGAAATCAATCTCCGAGATGTCACGAAATACCGTCTATAACTATTACAAGAAGAAGTATCTTCCCCAAGATTTAGTTGTGGCAGTTGCAGGAAATATCAAGCATAAGCGAGTCGTTGCCATGGTCGAAGAGGCACTTTCTCGAGATAATTTTCTTGATGGCTTGGGCGCCCCAGTGATTCGCCCAAATACTCCAATTAAGAATTTGAAGCAGCAATCGGTAGGGCTTCTTTACAAGAAGAGCGAACAGGCTCATATGTTCTATGGCATGGAAGGTGTCTCGCGCGCTGATGATCGTCGTTTTGCCATGGGAGTACTTTCGGCTGCTCTGGGTGGGGGAATGTCATCGCGACTCTTTCAAGAGATCCGTGAAAAGCGTGGACTTGCCTACTCTGTCTACTCGTATGCGCAGCAATTTGCTGGCACGGGAGTTCTTGGATTTTATGCTGGGTGCAATCCAGCAAAAGCGATAGAGGTGATTGAAATTATTCGCGATGTGCTAACAGATGTCGCCGATAATGGAATGTCCCACGAAGAGATCGAACGAGCCAAGGGCGCAGTACGAGGATCGCTCGTGTTGAGCCAAGAGGATTCGGGTTCACGGATGAGCCGCATTGGTAAGAATGAGATTGTTTATGGCCAGGTCATGGATTTTGATGACATCCTGAAAGCAATTTCACGCGTAAGCGCCACAGATATCCGTGAAATTGCTAGCGAGTTCTTGGTGAAAACGCCTACCCTTGCTCTTGTCGGACCATTCAAAAATGAATTGAAATTTGAGAAGGTGTTAGCGCAATGATTAAAGTCGCAGTTCTAGGCGCACGTGGCCGAATGGGCTCTGAGGTCGTCAAAGCAGTTAACGAAGCCAGCGATCTCGAATTGGTTGCCGCCCTTGATCTCGGAGATTCACTCGAAACTTTGGTCAGTGCTGGAGCACAAGTAGTCGTTGACTTCACCACTCCGGATTCTGTGATGGCCAATTTGGAATTCCTCATCTCAAAGAATATTCACGCAGTAGTGGGCACAACCGGATTTGATGACCTCCGTATTGCCAAGATTAAAGAGCTAATCTCTCGCTCCCAATCGGGCGTGCTCATCGCCCCTAACTTTGCAATCGGCGCAGTGTTAATGATGGAGTTTGCCACAAAAGCAGCGCGATACTTTGAATCTGCTGAAATCATTGAACTTCACCACCCAAATAAAGTTGATGCACCTTCCGGTACGGCAGCAAGAACCGCAGATTTAATGTCACAAGCTCGCAAGGATGCCGGTTTAGGTTCAGCGCCTGATGCCACAACAACATCTCTCGATGGTGCGCGTGGCGCAAAAGTGGGTGGCATCCCAGTTCACTCAGTGCGTTTACGTGGTCTCATTGCTCACCAGGAAGTTCTTTTCGGCGGCATTGGGGAAACGCTCACTATTCGCCATGATTCGTTGGACCGTGTTGGGTTTATGCCAGGTGTTCTGCTTGGCATTCGACAAGTTATTTCACATCCAGGGCTGACCTTCGGCCTTGAAAATTTTATGAACTAAGGAGCAGAGAGATGGCTAAAGCAGATATCACTATGTATGGAGCTGATTGGTGTGGAGATTGCCGTCGCTCAAAGCGCGTCTTTGAGGAGCTGGATATTCAAGTGAATCACATTGACGTAGATGCAGATTTATCGGCTGCAGAGAAAGTTATTGAGATAAATGGGGGAGCAAAGTCAATTCCCGTCATTGTCTTCTCGGATGGAACTCACTTAACCGAGCCTTCAGATAACGATCTAAAAGCTAAGCTTGCAGCTCTCGGAATAATTTAAAACTTTAGTCTCACACCCAGTTGTAGATTGCCGCGGATGTCACTGCAGCGGATACAACCACAACAAAGTATGGAGCCTTGAGAGCAAGGGCAATACAAGCAACCGCCACACCAGCTAAGCGTTGGTCGATATCTAACTTTGATTTATCGGCAACAGTCTGTACGGCAACAAGTGCGGATAAGAGAACGATAGGAATCAGAGTGTTGATTCTGAGCATTCGTTCATTTTTTAGATACTTTTCAGGAACGCTATGGCCTAAATACTTCAGTGCAAAAGCAATCGCACTAGTACCAAGAACGCCCCACCAGATCGCTGTCATTGACGCCCCTTCCAGCCGAAAGCAACCGCCAATAACGCCGTAGCGATAATCGGAATCCCCGCAGCAACGTAAGGAGTTAAGACAAGCGAAAGAAGTATCGCGGACAGGGCTAGCGCGCGTTCAAATTTCCCATGCAATCGCGGCCAGACCAACCCAAGAAATGCAGCAGGTACTGCTGCATCAAGGCCCCATGCAGAGGGATCTCCCATGGCTTGTGCGCCTAATGCGCCAGCAAGAGTGAAGAGATTCCAGAAAAAGTAGACCCCAAACCCGGTCAGCCAAAAACCGTGTTTCATCGCCGCAGAGCCACGCTCTTCTTGTCCAATTGCAACTCCGGTTGATTCATCAATCGTTACTTGTGCGGCGATAATTCTTTTAAAACCTTTAACACCAAGTACAGGCGCCATGCGTAATCCATAAAGCCCGTTGCGAATTCCCAAAAGTGAAGCAGTTGCGATTCCAGAGAGCGCACTTCCTCCAGCGCCCATAACTCCAACAACTGCAAATTGTGATGCGCCAGAGAAAGTTAAGAGTGAGAGCAAGCAGGTTTGCAGAATCGAGAAACCAGCCGCTATTCCCGCTGCGCCAAAAGCTGTGCCGTAGAGACCGACGGTGAATGAGACGCTCAGGCTCTGCGTAACGGTGGCGCGGTTCACTGATGACACGCGGCAATTGTGCCCTAGATATCCAGCAGGTGGAGGGGGGTTGATAGATAAGGTGCGCTCATGTCTGAGACCGTAGTTTTTAGAGATGATGTATCTGTAGAGCTGATCAAATCAAGCGCTAGTGATGCTGATGTTATTTGGGCGGCACGAGTTTCTACTGCGGGCGAACAATCAATGGATGAAATCGGCGAAGATCCAGCTCGATCTGCAGGTCTTATTAATTATCTGGCACGAGAACGCCACGGTTCTCCCTTTGAACATACTTCAATGACTTTCTTTGTTTCGGCGCCAATCTTTGTCTTTCGCGAGTTTATGCGCCATCGCATCGCTTCTTATAATGAAGAGTCAGGTCGCTACCGCGAACTAAAACCAGTCTTTTACATCCCTTCACCTGAACGTAAATTAGTGCAAGTTGGCAAGACCGGCGCATATACATTCGTGGATGGAACACCTGAACAATATGACGTCACAGTTAAGGCGATGAAAGATGCTTACATCGTTGCATATGACTCATATCAGAAGATGCTCGAAGCTGGAGTTGCCCGCGAAGTTGCCCGCGCCGTCCTGCCGGTTGCAACGTATTCATCAATGTATGTAACGATGAATGCTCGCGCACTGATGAATTTCTTATCCCTTCGCACCGCCCGCGAGGGTTCGCACTTTCCTAGCTATCCACAACGTGAAATCGAGATGGTGGCAGAGAAAATGGAAGCCGAGTTCGCCAAGTTGATGCCTCTTACATACGGAGCATTTGAAAAATCTGGTCGTATCGCGCCTTAAGCGATAAGATTCCCAAATGAGTACGCCCGCTCCATTCGGACAGTTAATCACCGCTATGGTGACCCCTTTTGATAAAGATGGAGCAATTGATTGGGATGGCGTTGCCAAACTGGCTGAGCATCTTGTTGATACCGGACATGATGGCATCGCAGTTAACGGCACAACAGGAGAAGCGCCAACTACAAAATCTTCTGAGAAGCTTGAGATCATCAAGGTTGTTAAGAGCGTTGTTGGAAGTAAGGTAAAGGTTCTCTCTGGTGCGGGCGACAATGAAACGTCTTACACTGTTGAACAAGCCAAGCGCTCACAAGATGCCGGTGCCGACGGAATCTTGATAGTTACTCCTTACTACAACAAACCGCCACAGGCAGGAATTGAAGCCCACTTCCGCGCTGTTGCAGCTGCGACTGACCTACCGATCATGATGTACGACATTCCAGGTCGCACGGGAGTAGAGATTGAATCTGACACAATCGTCAAATTATTCGAAACCGTCGACAACATTGTCGCGCTCAAAGATGCCAAAGGAAATATTGCTGCTACATCATGGGTAATCAAGCGATGTGGAATTCCTGTGTATTCAGGTGATGACATTCTTAATCTGCCATTTCTCTCGGTCGGTGCCGTTGGTTTCGTCTCAGTGTGTGGCCACACAGTAGGACGCGAACTTAAGGAGATGCTTACCGCTTGGTTTGCGGGAAATTCAGCGCGCGCTCTAGAAATCCATCAGCAACTCTTGCCAGTCTTCACCGGAACCTTCCGCACACAAGGAGCAATTTTGACTAAGGCAGCGATGAATCTCATGGGGCTACCCGGAGGAACCACGCGATTGCCACTCGTTGATGCCACACCAGCACAGATCGAGCAACTGCGTAAAGATCTCATCGCTGGCGGCGTCATTTTAAAGAACTAATGACACAACACCCTCACCCCAATTTAGGAACGCCATCTAAGTTGATAGATGGTGGCCTCCGCATCGTCGCCCTCGGCGGAATATCGGAAATCGGTCGCAATATGACCGTCTATGAAACACAAGGAAAGTTATTAATCATCGACTGTGGTGTTCTCTTTCCAGAAGAAAATCAACCGGGAATTGACCTAATTCTCCCTGACTTCAGTTATATCCGGGATCGCCTAAACGATGTAGTGGGAATTTTCCTGACGCATGGCCACGAAGATCATATTGGCGCTGTTCCATATCTGCTTCGCGAACGTGGAGATATACCTGTCTATGGCTCTCCGCTCACAATCGCGCTCATTACCGCAAAATGTAAAGAACATCGAATCTCACCACTAACGCGCGAAGTGCGTGAAGGAAATCGCGAAGATGTTGGGCCTTTCGAACTTGAATTCATCGCAGTCAATCACTCTATCCCCGATGCATTGGCGGTCGCGGTGCACACACAAGCAGGTACAGTCCTGCATACAGGCGACTTTAAAATGGATCAACTTCCACTCGACGGAAGAATTACAGATTTACGAACTTTTGCTCGCCTCGGTGATGAAGGTGTTGACCTCTTTCTGGTCGATTCAACTAATGCGGATATTCCTGGATTTACCCCCGCTGAGCGCGAGATTATGCCCGCGCTGAATCGGGTAATTGCATCAACGCAACGTCGCGTAATCGTTGCCTCATTCTCCTCTCACGTGCATCGCGTTCAACAAGTAATCGACACAGCTGCGCTACATGGAAGGCGCGTCGCATTTATTGGACGTTCAATGATTCGCAATATGAAAATTGCTGAAGAGATGGGATACCTGACGGTGCCTGCCGGAATCCTCTTCGATGCTCGCGAACTTGATAATTACGATGATCGTGTAGTCCTGATCTGTACGGGTTCACAAGGCGAACCGATGGCAGCGCTCTCTCGCATGGCAAATGGTGATCACCAGATTCGAGTTGGGGATGGTGACACAGTCATCCTTGCTTCATCGTTAATCCCCGGAAATGAGAATTCTGTTTATCGCGTTATCAATGAACTCACCCGTTTTGGAGCAAAAGTAGTTCATAAGGCTAATGCGCTAGTTCATGTGTCCGGACATGCTGCTGCAGGTGAACTCCTGTATTGCTACAACATAGTCAAACCAAAATATGTTCTGCCAGTTCATGGTGAATGGCGCCATCTCAAAGCAAACGCTGAAATTGCCATCCAATCTGGAGTCCCAAGAGATAACGCATTTATCATTGAAAATGGAATTGTCGTTGATCTCGTTGACCATGTGGCACAAGTTGCTGGAGCTGTTCCATGCGGTTTCGTGTATGTGGATGGACAGAGTATCGGTGATATCACTGAAACATCGCTCAAAGATCGACGTATTCTTGGTGAAGAAGGATTCATTTCTGTCATTGTTGTCATCGAATCCCAGACAGGAAAAATTGTGGCAGGGCCAGATATTCATGCGCGAGGATTTAATGAAGATCAAGCGCTCTTTGATGAAGTCCGCGGTGAGATAGAGAGAGCCTTAACCAGCGCAGTTGCTGAAGGTGTCAACGGAACGCATCAACTATCTCAAGTAGTGCGTCGAACAATTGGAAGTTGGGTTGGGCAAAAACATCGTCGTCGCCCGATGATCGTTCCTGTAGTAGTCGAGGTATAAGTCGGCGCGCCTTCTTCAGCAGTATTTACCCTCCACCTAAGATTGAAGGTGTGGCCAAGAAGAAACGCACAAAAAGCGCAAAGGGAAAGTCAGTCTTCTCAGTAATTGCGCGCGCTCTCGGTGGCCTCTGGCGGGTTATCGCTAAAGCGCTAGGTTCTTTTATCCGATTTATTGCCCGCGGCGCCCGCGATCTAGATCCTGCTCATCAACGCGATGGCGCAGCGCTACTCGTACTTTTGATTTCATTGGCAGCATTTGCCGGAACATGGTTCCATGCGGATAACTTAGTAAGTAGAAATCTGTACTCTTTCTTCGCCGGAGCATTTGGGGTTATCGGTTTTACATCTCCTCTCGTTCTTCTCTATTTTGCAGTTCGGCTATTTCGAAAACCAGAAGATAGCCAAGCCACAGGACGCATCACCATCGGCACTCTTCTACTCATTCTTAGTTCAACCGGATTAGCCCATCTACTTAATGGTTCACTCGGTGCCACAAACCCAACGGGGGCAACTGCGATTCGTGAGGGGGGAGGACTAGTAGGTTATTGGGTTGCAAAGCCACTGGTGGCTCTGATGACATCACTACTCGCGTATCCACTCTTGATTGTGCTCTTCTTTTTCGGAATTTTGATTATTACTGCAACTCCGCTCTCAAAAGTTGGAATCCGATTGAAAGTTCTTGCGATATGGCTCTGGTCTAAGAGACCGCAACGAACTGAGAAAGAGTTTGAAATCTCAGATACCCCTCCTTTTGATTCACCTGTTGTAGCTTGGAATCAAGAAGAAGAAGAAGAGATTGACGAAGAAGAATTTGACCAAGAATTTACAGTCGAAATTCCGCGGGTTCCGCTTGATGCTCAATTGAAGGAAGCGCCAAAATCTGAAAAGCGCCCCGAACAATTACTTCTCACAAGCGACATTAAATATGAATTACCTTCGCAAGATCTCTTGAAGGTGGGTCCGGCAGCTAAGGCGAAGTCAAAGGTAAATGACTCTGTTGTAGCTGCGCTCACCGAAGTATTTAAGCAATTTGAAATTGATGCCCAAGTTACGGGTTTCATGCGCGGGCCAACCGTAACTCGTTACGAAGTTGAGTTGGGAAATGCAGTAAAGGTAGAGCGGATCACCGCTCTTTCCAAGAATATTTCTTATGCGGTGGCTAGTAGCGAGGTTCGTATTCTGTCTCCAATCCCTGGCAAATCGGCGGTGGGAATTGAAATCCCCAACGCTGATCGCGAAATCGTCGCACTAGGAGATGTGATGCGTTCAAGCGTTGCCGGCCAGGATCACCACCCCATGTTGGTGGCACTCGGGAAAGATGTCGAAGGTAATTATGTATGCGCCAACTTAGCGAAAATGCCGCATCTCTTAGTTGCTGGAGCAACAGGTGCTGGAAAATCTTCGATGATAAACGCAATGATTACATCGATATTGATGCGTGCAACCCCAGATGACGTCAGGTTAGTCTTAATTGATCCGAAGCGCGTCGAACTCACCGCATACGAAGGTATCCCACATTTGATAACGCCCATTATCACCAACCCAAAGAAGGCTGCAGATGCACTCACTTGGGTAGTACGTGAAATGGACTTACGTTACGAAGATCTTGCAACATTTGGTTTCAGACATATTGATGATTTCAACAAAGCCGTTCGCGCAGGAAAAGTGGTAGCACCCCCTGGCTCTGATCGGATTGTCGAGCCATACCCATATCTGTTAGTCATTATTGACGAGCTCGCAGATTTGATGATGGTTGCGGCACGTGAAGTAGAAGAGTCCGTTGTACGAATAACTCAGTTGGCGCGTTCTGCGGGTATCCATCTAGTGCTTGCAACACAGCGTCCCTCTGTCGATGTAGTGACTGGTCTGATTAAGGCGAATGTTCCTTCACGTCTTTCATTTGCAACATCATCACTTGCAGATAGCCGGGTCATTCTTGATAGCCCAGGTGCAGAAAAATTGATTGGACAAGGTGATGGCTTATTTATCCCTATGGGAGCAAGCCGAGCCATACGTATTCAAGGCGCCTATGTATCAGAGCGTGAAATCGAAGCAGTAACATCACATGTCAAGAAACAACTTTCTCCGCGCTATCGAGATGATGTAACTCAGGCAGTGCAATCAAATAAAAACATTGATAAAGAGATTGGCGATGATTTAGATATTTTGATTCAAGCAGTTGAACTAGTCGTTGGGACTCAATTTGGTTCAACCTCTATGCTGCAACGAAAACTCAGAGTCGGCTTTGCTAAAGCTGGTCGCTTGATGGATCTCATGGAGTCACGCGGAATTGTTGGACCTTCAGAAGGCTCGAAGGCACGCGCGGTGCTTGTTAAGCCGGATGAACTTGATTCAGTGCTTGCAACGCTTCGCGATTACTAATTTTCGCCAGCTGTTTGGGTGCTATTCAGGGGTGATTTACCCTAATAGGGGACACTTCACGACGAGTTGATTTAGGTCTAAAGTTAGAATTGCCTCACTCTCTTTCCCACCAAAGGCGGCGCCAAAGATGACTCTTGGTCAAGTAATTCGCGATGCACGTATCGCGGCGCGCCTGAGTATTGAAGAACTATCCGAAACCACAAGTATTCGAATCGGATTGCTTACTGAAATGGAGAATGACAAATTCATTCATTGCGGTGGCGATACCTATGCAAGAGGACATTTACGGACCATTGCTAACAGAATTGGTATTGATCCACTTATCTTGATAAATCTCTATAACGATGAGCATTCCCTAGAACATCGAGCGATTGGTGATTTGCTCGTTGAAAATAGCGTCATGCAAGTTCCCCAAGAGAAGAAAAAAATCTCCTGGAAAGTCCCAGCAGCCGTCTCGTTGTTAGTCCTTTTCCTGTTCGGCGTTTTCCAAATCGTTTCATCAAACCAAGGATCCCCAACTCCTACAGTTAAACAAGGAACCGAAAGCGTATCGCCTTCACCTATTCCAACAGAAAATCCAACTCCAAGCGCTTCTTCATCCATTAGTCCTTCAGCAGGCGATGGAAAAGTAACCCTCACACTCAATGCAGTGCGTGGCAATTCCTATATTGATGTCATTGTTGATGGTGAAAGAGTGATCAAAGGATCTATCTTTCAAGGGGATGTTAAAAATTTTGAGGGCACACGTGTGATTAGCATCTATCTCAGCAACCCTGCGGGACTCGATGTCACCGTTGATGGTGAATTATTGCCTCCGCTCGGCGGGCAAAATGAAGAAGTTCGTCGCACTTTTCGATGAACTAAGGAGAACAGTAAGTCCTAACCCTGTAACATCGCCCCTATGTCTCGCACCGTTGCAATTGTCACAATGGGATGTGCGCGCAATGAAGTTGACTCAGAAGAGCTAGCTGGACGACTAGCAGCGGATGGTTGGACCCTCGTTGAGGACGTTGAATCTGCTGAGGTGGCAGTTGTAAATACGTGTGGATTTATTGAATCAGCCAAGAAAGATTCAGTTGATGCGTTGCTTGAGGCTAATTCGCTGAAAGGACATGGAACAACCCGGGCAGTTGTTGCTGTTGGTTGTATGGCCGAACGTTACGGAAAAGAACTCGCGCAGGCGCTTCCTGAGGCTGATGCCATTTTGGGCTTTGATGACTACCAAGATATTTCTGCACGTTTGCAATCCATTGTGAGTGGCAACATACACACACCACACACTCCTCGTGATCGCCGCGCCTTACTTCCGATAGCGCCTGTAGATCGAGCGCAAGTGCGCGATGAATCTTTTACATCTGCAGTGGGAGCCGGCGGTTCGCTCTTTCGCAAGAGATTGGGTAACGCTCCTTGGGCACCCTTAAAAATCGCTTCCGGGTGCGATCGTCGCTGTTCTTTCTGCGCGATTCCATATTTCCGAGGTTCGTTTATATCGAGAAGACCTACAGAGATTCTGCAAGAGGCAACCTGGCTGGGGCAAAATGGCGTAAGCGAGCTCTTCTTGGTCAGTGAAAACACAACCTCATACGGAAAAGATTTAGGAGATCTCAAGCTGATGGAGAAAATTCTCCACGAATTTACTGAGATTCCGGGTATTGAGCGTGTACGCCTTTCTTATTTGCAGCCGGCTGAAATGCGTCCATCGCTCTTGCAGGCAATGATTGAAACAGAAAAGGTGGCTCCCTACTTTGACCTGTCGTTCCAGCATTCAAGTCCCTCTGTATTGCGTCGAATGCGTCGCTTTGGAGACTCTGAGAAATTCTTGCATCTCATCACACAAATTAGGGCCCTTTCGCCTGAAGCTGGAATTCGCTCCAATTTCATAGTCGGTTTCCCCGGTGAGACGCAAGCCGATTTTGATGAATTGGCAGATTTCATCACCGCCGCGAAATTAGATGCCGTTGGAGTATTTGGTTACTCTGATGAGGACAACACAGAGGCTCTCAATCTTGAAGATAAAGTTGCCGACGAAGTAATTCGTGAGCGTGTTGAATCCTTGTCATCGCTGGCTGATGAGATGGTTTCATTGCGAGCAGCCGGCCGTATTGGCGAGAAAATAACGGTGCTCATCGAAGATAAAGAACTGCAAGAGGGTCGAGCAGCTCACCAAGGTCCGGAAGTAGATGGCACAACGACTTTCATCGGTACCAATTTCTCAGTCGGTCAGTATGTTGATGCAGTAGTAATTGATTCCATGGGTGCAGATCTCGTTGCAGAGGCGGCTCAGTAATCCACATGAAACTTCCATCCTTCATCACCCCAAACTCGTTAACGTTAACGCGCATAGCGCTCATTCCTTTTGGAGTTTATGCGCTCTTTCTTGATGGTGGTGATAATCAGCGATATCAAATTCTGGCGTGGTGTATTTTCTTTATTCTAGGTATGACAGATATCGTTGATGGAAAGTGGGCAAGGCGCTCTAATCGAATCACTCCACTCGGTGCATTTCTAGATCCAGTTGCTGACAAGGCGCTTATCGGCGCTGCCATGATCTCACTTTCTATTCTCGACCGATTTCCATGGTGGATTACGATTTTAATTTTGACACGTGAAATTGGAATAACCATATTCAGGCTTCTAGTAATAAAGGGCGGAGTTATTCCGGCAAGTAAAGGCGGAAAAATTAAGACTTTGACGCAGAACTTTGGCGTCGGTTTCTTTATCCTGCCTTTTCCATCGTGGCTAGAATGGTTCCGAATAGGATTTATCTCTCTGGCCATCATTCTTACTGTGACGACTGCTTATGACTATATCCGCACGTGGATACGTAGCCGTTAACCATCTATAGCGCCGAGGGCAATACGCGAGTAAATTTGTGGCATGCCCACATCTGCCCATGCTCGTCTCATTATTGAGCACTTACAAAAGCGTGGAGAAACAGTTGCCATCGCTGAATCACTGACCGCAGGTGGCGTTGGCCATGCAATAACGCAAATTCCAGGCGCATCGACAGTCTTTCTCGGGGGAGTGATTGCATACACATCGGAAGTAAAAATTAATTTTCTAGGTGTTTCAAAGCAGTCCATTGAGGAACACACAGTTGTTAGTGAAGAAGTAGCCAATGAAATGGCAGCAGGAGTATTAGCAAAATTTGGATCGACGTGGGCAATCGCTACTACCGGAATCGCGGGCCCAGGTGATTACCTTGGGATTCGTGAAGGCACAGTGTGGATCGCCATCAAGGGCCCAATCTCGCAAACCCTGCATCTCCAACTCGATAGCGGAAGAGAGGGCGTGCGAACCGGGGCTATATCCAGCGCAATAGGTAACTTTGCCCGTATTCTTAGCTCCAGAGAAGGAAAGGGGTAGCGATGACTTTGCTACGCGAAGCAGTTGGCCACACGTTGCGCGAAGCGCGCACGTCCCAATCGCGCACCCTCCGCGATGTTGCCCGTGAGGCACGTGTATCGCTTGGATATCTCTCTGAAGTAGAGCGTGGTCACAAGGAAGCCTCTTCAGAACTTCTCAATGCAATCTGCGAAGCACTTGGTCTCACACTCTCTTCGGTGATGACCGGCGTTGCACACGAAATCAAATCTCGTGAAAGCGCAAAGCTCTCCGTTGTCGACGCAGCCTAAATATTCCCTACAAGGCGGAATCCATCGCCGTACCGAAAGTGCAATTCTCTCGGCAACAAAAGAACTTATTTCTCTTCATGGCGCGTGCAATATTTCAATGATTGAAATCGCCGATGCATCAGAAGTTTCGCGCGCGACTTTGTATAACCATTACCGCGATAAGAACGCTGTACTGATGGCTCTGGTGACCTCAGAGGTCAATCGATTGGTTGCAGGAGCACAACGCGCTGGTACTCCAGCGGATGCCCTAGAGTATTTATCTCGTGAGATTTCGGCAGATTCTGCTCTGCAAGCCATGCGTATTCATGATCAGGATTTACTCATCGCCATCATGTCGCACGCTGAAAACCCACTTTATCTGGTGTTGGCAACTTGCATCTATGAGGCAACCAAATCCGAGGCTGGCACCGGTTTGGCGATGCGTTGGTTATTAGGACAAGTTGCGCAACCAATAACTCCAAAGCAGTCGCGAGACCAAGCTGAACTCTTGGTCGATCGCACCCTCTTCTAAAGATTTATATTGATGCGCATCTCTGATTTTCGCGAACGCCTGTCACTTTCCTTCGGAGAAGAATGGGCTCCATCATTTTCACAAGATATTGCAATTAGTGAACTCGGCTCGCTTACGGTAAATGAAGCCCTGAAAGCAGGACATGAAGTTGATGAAATTTGGCGCGCAGTGTGCAAGCAGTGTCCCGCTGAAACAGAGAAGTATCGCTATTAAAGATGCCTGTTTCCACTGTTGTAATTGGTAAAGCGCCTCATAAACCCGCGCTGGTATTAATTCATGGTCTCGGCTCTGCCGGCACGATTTGGAAGTCACTATATGAAGGGTTGCAAGAATACTTTGTTATCTATCCACTTGATCTACCGGGTCATGGTGACGCGGAATTAGAAGACGAATCGTTAGATCCACAATCGCTTGCGCATGCCATAGCGCTTATGATGGAGAAAGAACATAACTCCACAGAATTTCATGTTGCAGGAAATTCTCTTGGCGGATGGATTGCATTGGAGCTCGCTGCAGCATACCCAGATCGTGTAAAGAGCGTTACAGCGCTAGCTCCTGCCGGATTGTGGTTCGAGGGACCGACTCAAAAACTTCCGCCGAGTATCTTTGCTCGAATCTTGGCAAAGTGCGCCCAATATTTTCTACGGCTTGCGTATCATCTGCCGCCTCTTAAAGCGATGGGATACCGCAAAATTACCCATCTATGGAGGGAACTTTCATTTGAAAGCTGTAAAGACTCAGTGTTAGCGATGGCCAAATCAACTGGTTATATGCCGGTATGGAAGGCGCTACGCGGTAAGAAATTTGATTCTCATATTCCACCCCATCTGCCTGTAAAAATTGTCTTCGGTGACTATGACTTGACTCTGCCCCACCCGCGTGCACAAGAACGAGAGGCTGCTCCGCACCACGCCGAATGGATAACAGTTGAAAATTGCGCGCATGTGATTATGTGGAACTATCCAAAGTTAACTATCGACTTTATAGTCGACCACCTTAAATAGCGATTACCTCTAACACCCACGGCTGATCTCCATCTGATGGAGTCAGGGCGCAGGGGTATTTCTCAGAGACGATGGCGTACAAGTCTTCTGGGTTTTTCGGCGTCGAACGTGATTGCAAGAGCCAGCGTGTTATCTCACCACGGGTCTTCTTTGACATATGTGTCACGACAGTACGTACGCCATCAACAACGGTAGATATTCGTATCTCAACAGTAATGTCTGCAGGTGCACGCCAGACAGTTTTATAGGTCGAGGAGCGACAATCAACAATCAGCCCGCGAGCTAGGGGAGTCAGCGCACTATCCACCTGATCTCGCAGCGCAGCGTTATCTATCTTGGCTTTATAACTCTCTATCTTCGTCGAAGGAGCTATGGCCCCGTATTTGGCCGAGATAATCCGCACGGACGCTTCACCGCGGGCCCGGGCGGCCGGAGACAAGGTTGGCCACTCCAGGGCTTGATAGAGAACGCCCTGATAAACGGCGATAGCGGGGGTTGGCTTGGCGGTCTCGGCCTTCTTCTCAGAAGGCGGGAGCAGAATCAGCACGCGACACACCCTACTTGTCAGCCCCTCCTGATACCTTTCGAACAAATGTTCGGATACCCTTATCCGCATCTGCCTGAGTCTGAAAGCTTAGGCAGATGAGTCAGGAAACTGATTGCACAGCCAGAGCGGTGCTCTACCTGTCGCCCACAGCGTCTCTATAACGCTACAGGCCGTCGTAGAGATTGTCCGTACCTTCTGGGCCGAATACCAACGGCTGCGCTCGCAGGCGTTCGAAATGAAATGGAGAAGATAGTGGCTACTGAAAAAGCAAAGCCTGAAGATAAAAATGTATCTGATCGCCAGAAGGCGTTAGATACCGCGCTCGCTCAAATCGAACGACAGTTTGGT
>JBEEIL010000063.1:0-2655 GCA_041169865.1 Actinomycetota bacterium
TCTTCCCGCACCTGACCATCTTCGAGAACATCGCTTTTGGTCTGCGGCGCCGTGGCATCAAAGATGTAGATGATGCCGTTAATAAGGCGCTTAATTTGGTAGAGCTTCCGCATCTTGCGCAACGTAAACCAACGCAACTATCTGGTGGTCAACAGCAGCGCATCGCTCTTGCGCGCGCCATTGTGAACCGCCCCGCGCTCTTGCTACTGGATGAACCGCTCGGTGCACTTGATCTCAAACTCCGTCGCCAGATGCAGATTGAACTTAAGTGGATTCAGAAGGAAGTGGGCATCACCTTCGTTCACGTCACCCACGATCAAGAGGAAGCCATGACTATGGCTGACACGATTGCCGTGATGAACGAGGGCGAAATCGAGCAGATGGGCTCTCCTGCAGACCTCTATGACAATCCAAGAACTGCCTTTGTTGCAAACTTTTTGGGCCAATCTAATCTCATCAAGGGAACCGTGAGCGGTAGCGATGGCGATAACCAAATTGTCGATCTCTTTGGCCAAAAGATTTCCTTACGTAAGGATCGCTCACACGCAGTTGATAACTCAATTTACGCGGGTATTCGCCCAGAAAAATTCCGAATCTCTAGACTCGAAACTGCGACTTCAGGAAATATTTTGACTGGTGGCAAAGTTGAGGATGTTTCGTACATCGGCGTTTCAACTCAGTACCAGGTCATGATGCCTTGGGGACAAGAGCTCATGGTCTTTGAGCAGAACGATGATGGAGTTGCCCCATTTAGCGTTGGGGAAAGCGTCAACATCTCTTGGGAGCCAAGCTTCACCTTTGGACTTCGCGGTGACGAAGATGCAGAAGCTGGTACTGAAGTAAGTCCTGACGAGGATCCAGACGAGTAATGAAGAAAATTAAGACTCCCTATCTCCTGTTACTTCCAGGAATGGGGTTCCTACTTACTTTCTTTATCCTTCCACTTATCAACTTAGCTCAAACTTCGACACAGACCCCAGTAGGTGGGGGAGATACCGGTCAATACGAACAGACTTTACGTTTTCAGAACTATGTCGATGCCTTTATTGAAAATAGAGAACAGTTTGGACGTTCATTTCTTTATGCAGTAATTGCAACCGTTCTCGCCTTATTGATTGCTTACCCTCTCGCTTACGCAATTGCTTTTAAAGGTGGCAGGCTCAAGAATGTGATGTTGGTTCTCGTTGTGGCGCCATTCTTTACATCATTCTTACTTCGTACTATTGCTTGGAAGCAGATTCTCGGAGAAGAAGGCTTTGTAGTCCCTCCATTGCGAGCGTTAGGCATCATCTCTGAAAGTACAACTTTGACATCGAGCGCCTTTGCCGTTGTCGCAGGTATGACATACAACTTCCTTCCCTTCATGACCTTGCCGTTATACGCATCAATCGATCGCATTGATCCGCGCACGCTCGAAGCATCTGGCGATCTCTATGCCAATGGGTTTACTACATTCCGCAAAGTCACCCTGCCCCTTTCGATGCCCGGCGTCGTAGCGGGCACTCTGCTTACCTTTATTCCAGCAGCGGGTGATTATGTAAATGCAGCAATTCTGGGAAGTCCATCGACCAAGATGCTTGGAAACGTTATTGAATCCCGTTACTTCCGCATCGTGGATTACCCAACTGCAGCGGCGCTCTCCTTTACTTTGATGATCTCAATTCTGATTCTTGTAACAATCTACGTTCGCAAAGCTGGAACAGAGGAGCTGGTATGAGAAAAGTATCTCGCTGGTTCCAGCGCAACCTGATCCGCATCTATGCAGTGGTTGCATTCACCTATCTCTTTATCCCTGTCGCTTATACATTCGCCTTTTCATTCAACGATTCTCGTAAGAGCAACTTGGTATGGCAGGGCTTTACTCTCGAAAATTGGATGAACCCTTGCGGTGCGCCTGAAGTCTGTACTGCGCTGGGCAATTCCATCAAGATCGGATTCTTGGCAACTTTCTTTTCAACGATTTTGGGCACCATGATTGCCTTTGCGATTGGTCGCTACCACTTCAAGGGGCGTTCAACGACTAATTTGTTGATCTTTTTGCCAATGGCAACTCCTGAAATTGTTTTAGGAGCTTCACTGCTTTCACTCTTCTTGGTCTTCCAAATAAATCCAGGTTTTTGGCCAACTGTGATTGCACATGTTCTCTTCTGTGTCTCATTTGTGGTTGTCACTGTAAAAGCTCGCATTGCAAGCTTGGACCCTCGCCTGGAACAAGCTGCGATGGATCTCTATGCCAATGAGCGCGAGACCTTCCGCCGAGTAACGTTGCCACTTGTTGCTCCAGGAATTGCAGCAGCAGCCTTGTTGGCTTTTAGCTTGTCCTTCGACGATTTCATCATTACCAACTTCAACTCGGGCACGATGACAACTTTCCCGAAGTTTGTCTATACATCGGCAGCTCGTGGAATCCCGGCGCAAGCAAATGTCATCGGGTCGGCTATGTTCTTCCTTGCGCTAGCTATCGTGATCATCGGACAAGTTGTAAGCCGCAAGCGCAAAGTTTCATGACTCGCCAGCTCGTCATTCTGGGCTCAACCGGTTCAATTGGAGTTCAAGCGCTCGAAATTGTTGAGGCAAACCCAGATCGATTTTCAGTACTTGCTATTACCTCCGCTGGTACATCACCTGATTTAGTGATTGAACAGGCAAAGAAAT
>JBEEIL010000064.1:0-4762 GCA_041169865.1 Actinomycetota bacterium
ATGAACATCTTCAAGGAACAGGCCCTGGGATTCAACTGCCGGTGTAACCAGTTGAGAAATTTGATCTGAGAGCGCCATTTTTAGCCTTTCTTATTTAATTGTTATTGAGTTGTTTAGAACAGGTCAAATACTACCCTGACTATCAGTGCAAAGGTAACCACTAAATAAAACTTGCGGACAAACTCAGAGCCCCGACGAATTGCAACATGTGAACCGATAAGCCCGCCTGCCAAATTACAGATTCCTACAGCAATTCCTACTACCCACATGATTGACCCGGATAGCCCAAAGACAAGAATGGATGCAAAGTTTGTCGAAACATTGACGACTTTAGCGATGGCAGATGCGCCAACAAAGGCGAAACCGAGCGCTGCGACAAGGACAATCATCAGCAAGGTCCCAGTACCTGGCCCAATAAATCCGTCATAGAAACCGATGATGAGCCCTGCACTCGCCCCAACAATTCTCTGTTGCTTTGCTGCACCCTTGAGAATCTGCACCTTACCAAGGTCAGGCTTTGCCAATGTGTAGAGAAAAACTGCAATGAGCATAAAGACTATTGCAGACTTAAGTTGCTGGGTTGAAATTTGAGTAGCAAGTAACGATCCTGCACCTGAGCCGAAGAATGCAGGAACAACCATAGCGACAAGTAACTTAGGGTCGGTCTTGATATTTCGCCGATAATTGAGCGCCGCGGCAGAAGTACCAAAAATTGAGCCTAATTTATTGGTGCCAGAGACTGCTGCGACTTCACGGTCGGGAAAGGCGATAAGCAGAGCTGGAAGCTGAATGAGTCCACCGCCACCTGCAATTGCATCAACAAATCCCGCAGAGAATGCTGCCACCAAGATAAAGATAAGCGTCAGCGTAGAGATATCGCTGAGCATTTAAGGCAAAGTTGGCAGAAGATTTGTAATAGTGGTCAACGCTTGCGCCAGTGCGACTTCCGATTTTTCACCGGTACGGCGTACGCGAACTTCCACATTTCCTTGTTCAAGCGCTTTTCCGACAACCACAATCACGGGGATGCCGATGAGCTCAGCATCTTTAAACTTTACGCCAGGAGACGTACCGCGCCGATCATCAATCATCACGCTTATGCCAGCAACTTCTAGATCTGTAGCTAATTGTTCGGCTGCTGTAAAGACGTTATCTTCTTTACCAGTCGCCACGATATGCACTTTGGCGGGAGCTACTTCGACCGGCCAGGAAAGTCCAAGTTCATCATTGCTTTGCTCAGCGATTGCAGCGACAGCACGTGAAACGCCAATTCCATATGAGCCCATTGTGACAACTTGTGATTTGCCATTGTGATCGAGCACTGTAAGACCAAGCGCATCTGCATACTTGCGACCAAGTTGGAAGATATGTCCAATCTCGATTGCGCGATCGATGATGACTGCTGTTGCGCACTTAGGACAAGAATCGCCTTCTTTAATCTGAGCCGCTTCGACGTAGGCATCAACTGTGAAATCGCGCCCATTGACCACATTTCGTGCATGTTTATCTTTGGCATTAGCGCCCGTTACCCAAGAAGTACCGGGAGCGATGCGAGGATCTGCATAGACAGTAATGCCATTCTTCTTGGCATCCTGAGGGCCGATGTAGCCTTTAACTAGACCGGGATACTTTGCAAAATCGGCATCTTCAAAGACACGTATATCGCTAACACCAGAAAGATTTGCCTCTAAGCGCTTCAGATCAACTTCACGGTCGCCCGGCACTAATACAGAGATTGGCTTTTCGTCAGCCATCAACATCACATTCTTCAAAGTCTTTGAACCGTCATATCCCCCACCAAATTTTGAATTGATGAGCTCAACTAAAGTGTCGATAGTTGGGGTATTTGGTGAATCAAAAACTTCAAGTGGAGGAACTGAAGTTGCATCCACTTCTGGAACCACTGTGGTCATTGCTTCGACATTTGCCGCATAACCACATTTTTGACAGAGCACATAGGTGTCTTCGCCAGTTTCGCATGGCGCAAGGAACTCCTCAGATGCAGATCCACCCATAGCACCGGACATTGCGCTTACTATGTTGTACTTTAAACGCAGGCGATCAAAGGTTTTTATATAAGCCTCACGATGGCGCATGTAGGACTGCACTAGACCTTCGTCAGTTAAATCAAATGAATAGGAATCTTTCATTACAAACTCACGCCCGCGGATGATTCCAGAGCGAGGTCTTGCCTCATCACGGTATTTTGTTTGAATCTGATAGAGCGCAAGTGGCAGATCTTTATATGATGAATACTCACCCTTTACCATCAAGGTAAACATCTCTTCGTGTGTAGGTCCCAAGAGATAGTCGCTACCTTTCCTATCTTGCAGACGGAAGAGGTCAGGTCCGTAATCTGTCCAGCGCCCAGTTTCTTCATAGGCATCTCGTGGTAGCAGAGCTGGGAAGTGGACCTCTTGAAAGCCGGCACGATCCATCTCTTGGCGGACAATATTTTCGATATTACGTAATGTGATCACGCCAAGAGGTAGCCATGAGTAAATACCGGCAGCGATACGGCGGATGTAGCCAGCTCGTACTAGTAGGCGATGGCTAGGAACTTCTGCATCTGCTGGATCATCGCGCAAAGTGCGTAGGAAGAGCGTAGACATTCGCAACATATCGCGAACCCTACTAGAGGATTACGAAGTTGTGACGGAAGGTTCTCCTGATGCAACGCCGGCGGCTTCCATCTCTTCAGCAAGACGCATGGCTTCTTCAATGAGAGTTTCAACAATCTGCGCTTCAGGAACTGTCTTAATTACTTGGCCTTTGACGAATATCTGACCCTTGCCATTTCCTGATGCAACACCGAGATCTGCCTCGCGCGCTTCACCCGGACCATTTACTACGCATCCCATAACCGCGACGCGAAGTGGAACAGTCATTCCTTGCAGACCGGCTTGAACCTTTTCAGCAAGAGTGTAGACATCCACCTGAGCACGTCCGCATGAAGGACAAGAGACAATTTCTAATTTGCGTTGACGTAGATTGAGAGATTCCAGAATTGAAATTCCAACTTTGACCTCTTCAACCGGAGGCGCCGAAAGTGAGACGCGGATAGTGTCGCCAATTCCTTCAGCGAGCAAAATACCAAAGGCGGTCGCTGATTTGATTGTTCCCTGGAATATAGGACCTGCCTCAGTAACGCCAAGATGAAGTGGGTAATCTGTCTTCGCTGCTAAGAGTCGATATGCGCTGACCATGGTTATTGGGTCATGATGCTTTACTGAAATCTTGATATTGCCAAAGCCATGCTCTTCAAAGAGCGATGCTTCCCAGATGGCTGATTCGACCAATGCCTCAGGTGTTGCCTTGCCGTATTTGGCAAGTAACCGCGGATCAAGAGATCCCGCATTAACTCCGATGCGAATTGGAATTCCAGCGTCTCCTGCTGCTTTTGCAACTTCTTTAACTTTGTCATCAAATTGTTTGATATTTCCTGGATTAACGCGAACAGCTGCGCACCCAGCGTCGATCGCTGCAAAGATGTATTTAGGCTGAAAGTGAATATCTGCAATTACAGGAATCTGAGATTTTTTTGCAATCTGGGCCAGGGCATCAGCATCATCTTGCGATGGAACAGCAACGCGCACAATCTGGCAACCAGAAGCGGTGAGCTCAGCAATCTGTTGCAGCGTTGCATTAACGTCAGATGTCAGAGTCGTGCACATTGATTGAACGCTGACTGGTGAATCAGAACCTACGCCAACTCCACCAACATTGAGTTGGCGAGTCTTGCGCCGAGGATGAAGTACAGGAGGCGGAGCGCTGGGGATTCCGAGATCGACCATGAGCCTTATTCTGCCTTATCTCTAGAAATTCAGCGATATGGGATTAAAGATGTCAGCGATTAAGAGAATCACAGTGAGCACCGCTAGTACTGCAAAGACTCCAAGTGTGATGGGTGTTAGTACATTCACATCGATACCTGCAGGTCTTGGGCGACCACGAAGTCGCGCAATAAATGCTCGGAATTCGTCGGCAATCGCCACCGCCATATGTCCGCCATCGAGCGGCAAGATTGGTAACAAATTAAATAGCCCAACAAAAATATTGAGGCTGGCAACGATGAGTAGAAAAGTGCCAAGTCGCTCCGTGTTATCCAGTTTTTCGCTGCTAACAGCATCCCCCGAAACTCTGGCCGCGCCCACAACTCCAACCAAACCATTAGGGTCACGCTCTTCACCACCAAATGTTTGCCGTATGAGATCAGGAATTTTGGCTGGAAGAGTGAAGAGAGATTTCACAGATTCACGGAGCAAAGTGACTGTCGCCTGAGAAGATTCAGCAATAGCTGGGAAGAAACCTTCGCGCTTAATACCAATCTTGGTCACGACACCGAGAATGTGGCGCTTTGCCTCGCTGTCATATCGTGGTGAAGCAGTGATTTGGATACGTTGGTCACCACGCAGAATGAGGAACTTCATCGCGGCTCCCTGTGACTGGGAAATCTTCTGAGAGTCCACAAACCAATCAGTTACTTCTACTCCGTCGACTTCTAAGATTTTATCTCCGGGAAGAAATCCTGCAGCTTCCGCTGCTGAATTAGGGGTTACCTTGGTGACATCCGAAAGCAGTGTATTGGTGCCAACGCCAAAGAAGATTGCAAAGATCAGTATGAAACCAATAGCAAAGTGTGCAAATGAACCGGCGCCGAGGACGATAAGTTTTTTGCCCGATGAAGCAGTAAAAAATGCTCTCCCTTCTTCACCAGCAGGCATCTCATCGCGTGGGGTCATCCCCTCAATACGGCAGTAAC
>JBEEIL010000065.1:0-4268 GCA_041169865.1 Actinomycetota bacterium
CGGGTACCACCGAAATAGTCGTAGCCCCAAATCTCTTGCAAAAGTTGTGCGCGAGTAAAGACGCGACCTGGGTGTTGAGCAAGGTACTTGAGAAGTTCAAACTCTTTAAATGTTAGATCAAGAGAGGTGCCCTTGATCTTTGCGGTGTACGTGTTTTCATCAATAACTACATCACCTTGACGAATCTCGGTAGAAGTTGGATCTAGCGCTTCTAGTTGAGCAGCATGAGCACCTACTGCAATACGAATACGTGCATCAACTTCTGCAGGGCCAGCGGTGTCGAGGATGACATCGTTTACTCCCCAATCTGCAGAAAGCGCTGAAAGTCCGCCTTCAGTTGTGATTGCGATGATTGGCGCACCAACCCCAGTTGTTGACAGTAAACGTGTAAGTGATTTTGCGGTTGGAAAATCACGACGCGCATCAACAAAAACAATATCCATCACTGGAGTATCAATAAGAACTGATGCTTCAAGAGGTGCGACTTTGCAAGTGTGTTGCAACAACGCAAGCGCAGGCAGAACTTCTGCACTCGCTCCTTGCGAATTTGTAAGTAGCAACACTTTGGCCATTGTGTGAGAATACTCTTGTGAAAAGTTATCTTCCACTTGCAATCGTGTTGGTGCTCGCCAGTGCGTATGGTTTTTGGTGGAAGAAGCGTGAGGGCGCTATCCGCTCCAATAAGGCCATTCCAGGCCACCGCCTCAGCGCAGACGTTTTGGGCGAACCGCTCGGATC
The DNA here is from genome assembly GCA_041169865.1 of Actinomycetota bacterium. Taxonomy (GTDB): domain Bacteria; phylum Actinomycetota; class Actinomycetes; order Nanopelagicales; family Nanopelagicaceae; genus Planktophila. The sequence goes on from JBEEIL010000065.1 coordinate 739, forward strand.
GCGGGCGACTATGGTTCAGTTCTCATCAGCTTTCTGCACTCCCTGCCGCGCCACACATTCACTTCTGTCTCAGATGGTGCAGTCAATGAACGATGTAAAGCACATTCATATTGATGCCGAGTCACATCTTGAACTAGTGCGTGAATTAGATATTCGCTCGACCCCCACAACCATATTCATTAATAAAGATGGCATCGAAGTCGGTCGAGCTGCTGGCACCCCAAAGCGTGAGCAGGTATTGGCAGCGCTGGCTGCAATCGAATAAAAACCTGCAAACAGTTCGCAAATGGCGCTAATCAATATTCCTATTTACTATTTACTCATGTTCGCAGTTCCAGCTAATTACTTCACAAAGCGCCGTGTAATTGATTACGGCCGTTTAGCTGGTTCCTTGTGTCGAATGCCGCGCTAATTCATTTCATTAGTCATCCGCATTCACACAAAAAAGGAAGTTAAATGTCTGAGATTCTCAATAAGCCAGAAGTAGCAAAGATTTATATTGACGCACGGGGTCCACGATTTGCTGCAACCATCACCGCAACGGTGCTTGCGATTGCATTAGTGAGTCAAAATGTTTGGGTGCTTGTTGCACAAGGTTTAGTCTTTTTGCTCGGCGCAGTCCGGGGACCCCAATTCACTCCATATGGATTAATCTTTAAGAAGTTTGTAAAGCCTCGTCTAAAGAAAGAGGCGCCAACAGAAGATGTGCGTCCACCCAAATTTGCTCAAGCAGTCGGATTCATCTTCGCTCTCGTAGGAGTTGTCGGCTCATTCGCTGGTTCAGAAGTGATCTTTACTGTTGCAGTCGGATTCGCGCTCGCTGCAGCTTTCTTAAACTCTGCATTCAATTATTGCTTAGGCTGCGAGATGTACCTCTTAGGCCTACGTTTTGCCTCCAAGTAACTCAAATTAGTGAAGTAGACTCACCACATGGCCGGAAAACACGAACTTCACGAAAAGGGCTTACGCCTGACTCCGCAACGCGAGCTAGTGCTTTCCGCTGTGCGCTCGCTCGGGCATGCGACTCCTGAAGAGGTTGCAGAAAAAGTCCGCCAAACCCATCCTGGAATTAATTTATCTACCGTCTATCGCAATCTTGAAACACTCGAAAATGTTGGGCTAGTTCAGCACACACATCTTGGACACGGTGGAGCTACCTACCATGCAGCCGAAGAGCTCACCCACTTACATCTTGTCTGTGGAACATGTGGCTCAGTAGGCGATGCGCCTATTGATGTTGCTGCAAATTTTGTACAGAACCTATCTGATGACTACGGATTTAAAACCGATGTCACTCACTTTGCAATCTATGGCACTTGTGCCACATGCGTAAAATAATTTGCCGTGACTGCTGTTTACGTTGAAGATGGTCCCGATCAAGGAGCCATTTGGCATTTTGGTGAACCCAACAAAGAGCAGAAGGCGTTACAAGAAGGTAAAGCCTGGGCCGATTTATCTCATCTTTCAATAATCGCCGTCAGTGGCGAAGATCGTTTGAAGTGGTTACATGATTTAACGACACAATATTTGTTGGATTTTCAGGCAGGTACCTGGACTTCCGCTATGGTCTTAGATCCACAAGGCCACGTTGAATATCAATTTGTCTTGGTAGATGACGGGAGCACAACGTGGATTGTGATTGATCCACCATATCTCCAAGGACTTCTTGAATATCTCAACAAGATGAGATTTATGTTGCGCGTAGATGTTCGCAATGCGTCCAGTGAATACGCAGTACTTCGAGCGCCTGGAACACCTACCAACATTGGCGGTCCATATGCACTCGTGCCTCGTTCAGAGATTGCAGAAATGGAAGAGGCATTTGGCACAACAGCAATTCAAGTTGGCACTTGGGCGCTCGATGCAGAGCGCGTTGCTGCTGGACGTCCCCGCCATGGAATAGATACCGACTTTAAATCAATCCCAAATGAGTTAGGTGTGCTCAACAACGCAGTGCATATGAATAAAGGGTGCTATCGCGGACAAGAAACTGTTGCCAAGATTTACAACTTAGGTAAACCACCCCGTCGTTTAGTTATGTTGCATTTGGATGGACATGCAGTTGTTATGCCACCTTCGGGAACTCCAGTGATGAACGGCGATGTACAGGTTGGCTTTCTTGGCACCGTGGCCAGACATCATGAATTAGGACCAATTGCTCTGGCAGTGGTGAAGCGGAGTACACCAGTGGACGCACAATTGATGGTTGATGGAGTTGCAGCATCACAGCAGATTATTGTGGAGGCTTAAGGATGAAGTTCATCGGGCAGTTATTTGTTGTTCTCCTCGCTTGCTATGCCATCATCTTGGCAGTGCGAAAGCTTTAAGCCGATACTCTTAGCCTGTGGAGCTCTTTACAACTGTACTTCTAGTGATTACATCACTGGGGTTGGGGGTGGGGCTCCTTATTTATGGAATTCGTGGCACCCGCGAATCCAAGGCGCGCGATGGTCGCACATATAAGAGAGGCAGGCTCTAATGGCCTTCACAATTCCAGAAGGACTTCATCCTGATCTCAATCCACTTGCATGGATGATCGGCACCTGGCGCGGAAAAGGTCGCGGTGAATATCCGACGATTGAAGGCTTTGAATACGCGCATGAAGTTGTCTTCAATCATGACGGACGACCTTTTATGAATTACTACTCTCGTTCTTGGATTATCGATAGTGATGGCGAAATCATTCGCCCAGGTGCATCTGAAGCAGGTTTCTGGAGAGTTAAACCAAATAATGTCTTAGAAGTTGTGATTTCACATAACACTGGAATCTCTGAGGGATGGGTCGGGCAATTCGACGGACCCAAGATTCAACTTGTTATGGATCAAGGTTATTCAGCTCCATCTGCAAAAATCGTGACAGCTGGAGTTCGCCTATACGGATTAGTTGCCGGCGAGCTCTTCTTTGCATATGACATGGCGGCTGAAGGGCAAGAGCTGCAAGCTCATATTTGGTCGACTTTAGAACGTCAATCAGAGTAGGTATTGATTATGAAAGATGCAGTTCTTGCCGAATATGTACGTGATGGATTTGTTGAGTCCGTGCACCGAGGTTACCTCTTAGCTTTAAATGCAGATGGCAGCACTGCTCTCGAACTAGGTGATTGTTCTACATTGATCTTTCCGCGTTCGACTGTGAAATCCATTCAAGGTTCGGCAATGGTCCGTGCTGGATTGCAACTAGAGCCAAGGTTGCTAGCGCTTGGTTGCTCAAGCCACTCTGGTTCTGATGCGCATCTTTCTGCGGTGCGCGAAATTTTGGCGCTGGCAAAGTTGGATGAAAGCGCACTGCAATGCATGCTCGATAAGCCGCTGGGCGATGCCGAGCGTCGAGAATGGGGCGAAAAGGCGGCAACCCGAATCTCAATGAACTGCAGCGGTAAACATGCGGCGATGTTGTTGACCTGTGTCATTAATGGCTGGCCGATTGCTAATTACTTAGATCAAAACCATCCTTTGCAAGTAGCAATTAAAAGTGAATTAGAAACTTTAGCGGGCGAAAAAATAACCCTGACATCGACCGATGGATGTGG
>JBEEIL010000066.1:0-5741 GCA_041169865.1 Actinomycetota bacterium
TAACGCTCTTATGGCGCTCACCGTTGATTCAGCCGTTGCAGATAATGTAGCTGAGGCGCTCAAGAAGGAAACTGGTGCCGATCTCGTACGTTCAGTGACTTTGGTGAACTAATGTCACGGACTATAAATCTTGCAGTTATTCCTGGCGACGGTATCGGAACTGAAGTCGTTGGCGAAGGTCTCAAAGTTCTTGATGTTGTTGCCGCTAAATACGGTGTCACCTTTAACAAGACTCACTACGACTTAGGCGCTGGATACTGGCACCGTACAGGTGAAGTTCTCCCTGATTCTGTTCTAGCTGAGCTTGCTACGTCTGATGTGATTTTGCTTGGCGCAGTGGGGGATCCAACAGTTCCAAGTGGAGTTCTTGAGCGCGGCCTATTGCTCAAACTTCGCTTTGCTTTTGATCATTACATAAACCTTCGTCCAGCCAAATTAATGCCTGGCGTCGCTGGACCACTTGCCACAAAGGCGCCGATTGATTTTGTAGTCGTTCGCGAAGGAACCGAAGGTCCTTACGTCGGAGCCGGTGGTGTGCTTGCTGAAGGTACTGCTGCTGAAATCGCCACTGAAGAGTCACTCAACACCCGTCGTGGGGCAGAACGAGTTATTCGTGATGCTTTCACTCGCGCTGCCGCTCGCGATCGCAAGAAGTTAACTTTGGTACATAAGAACAATGTACTTACTCGCGCTGGCAGTTTGTGGACTCGCACCTTCAATGATGTTGCAAAAGAGTTTCCATCTGTCACAACTGATTATTTGCACGTTGACGCAGCATCAATGTTCTTTGTTACCAATCCAGAGCGCTTTGACGTTGTAGTCACCGATAATCTCTTTGGGGATATTTTGACCGATATCGCTGCTGCAATCTGTGGTGGCATCGGTCTGGCCGCATCGGGCAATATCAATCCAACAGGAGCTTTTCCGTCGATGTTCGAGCCCGTTCACGGCTCAGCTCCGGATATTGCGGGCAAAAATCTGGCGGATCCGACTGCAACTGTGATGTCAGTAGCAATGATGTTGGATCACTTAGGTCTACACGAAGCAGCGCGCGACGTTGAAAAAGCGGTAGCTGCTGATTTAGCATCACGAGGGGATGCAAAGCGAGGAACTACCGAAATCGGTACTGCGCTTGCACATTTGGTGAAGTAAATGAAGATCTCTCTTAATCCACATGCAGTTCCAGCAGCTGAGCGCGAGGAAAAAGTCGCAAACTGTGGTTTTGGAAAGTATTACACCGACCATATGGTTGTGTGTGAATGGACTGAAAGTGGAGGATGGCAAGAGCCAGAGCTCAAACCTTACGGTCCTCTTACTTTAGATCCAGCGACTGCAGTCTTTCACTATGGTCAAGAAATATTTGAAGGTATGAAGGCTTATCGCCAACCAGATGGTGGAATCGCGCTCTTCCGTCCCGAAGCTAATGCCCGACGTTTTGCAAAGTCTGCACAGCGCCTAGCGCTTCCGGAAATGCCTGAAGAGCTATTCCTTGAAACAGTTCACACGCTGGTAAAACACGATGCAGGTTGGACTCCAGGAAAAGTTGGTGAATCGCTCTACATTCGTCCATTCATGATTGCGACTGAAGTTGGCCTTGGTGTGCGCCCAACAAATAAGGCGACTTACATTCTTATTGCAACGCCTGCCGGTGCGTATTTTGATCCCTCCAAAGCGGTCTCAGTCTGGATCTCGACTGAATATGTTCGCGCGGCGCAAGGTGGCACTGGTGAAGCAAAGTGCGGTGGAAACTATGCAGCATCACTCGTTGCGCAAAAGGCAGCTGCTAAAGAAGGCTGCGATCAAGTTGTCTGGATTGATGCCAAAGAGCGCAAGTGGATTGAAGAGATGGGTGGCATGAACCTTTACTTTGTAAAGGGTAAAGGCGCCGATGCGACTGTCATCACTCCAAAGCTCACGGGAACTCTCCTTCCTGGCATTACACGCGATTCAATTTTGTCTGTCGCTAAAGACTTGGGCTATAAGACGGATGAAGTCATGCTCTCCATTGATGATTGGCGCGACGGCGTTACATCAGGTGAGATCACCGAAATATTTGCTTGTGGCACTGCCGCTGTTGTTTCGCCAGTTGGACAAGCTAAGTCTGCGCTAGGTACTTGGGTGACAGGAGATGGACAACCTGGGCCAATCACTATGCAAATTCGTAACCACTTACTCGGAATTCAGCATGGAACCATCGAAGATAAGCATGGTTGGGTGAAGCAGGTTTCTCTGTGACGCTCGACAAAGAAGCGCTCCATATCTATGACACCACGCTTCGCGATGGCGCACAGCAAGAAGGTCTCAATCTTTCTGTCCACGATAAGTTAACGATTGCTCGCCATCTTGATGATTTAGGTGTTGGCTTTATTGAAGGCGGTTGGCCTGGAGCAAATCCGAAAGATACTGAATTCTTTGCACTTGCTAAGAAAGAGTTAAAACTTAAGAATGCTACCTTCGTAGCATTCGGTGCTACTCGTCGCCCTCATGTAAAAGCTGCAGATGATGTTCTACTTGGCGCGCTCCGCGACTCAGGCGCACCTGTTGTAACGCTGGTTGCAAAATCGTACGACCGACATGTTGATCTTGCTTTGAAGACTTCACTTGATGAGAACCTGGCCATGATCCGTGATTCGATCACGCACCTGCGCCAAGAAGGTCAGCGGGTATTTCTTGATGCTGAGCACTTCTTCGATGGCTACCGCGCAAATCGCGCTTACGCGCTCGAGGTAATTCGCGTTGCCATGGAAGCTGGCGCTGACGTTGCAGCGCTCTGCGATACCAACGGTGGAATGCTGCCCGATGAAATTGCTGATGTTGTGCACGATGTATTGGGCGCCACTTCGGCTCGCCTTGGAATTCATTGCCATAACGACACCGGTTGTGCAGTTGCAAACTCAATGGCGGCGGTTGCAGCGGGCGCTACCCATGTTCAAGGAACTCTGAACGGTTACGGTGAGCGCACTGGAAATGCCGATCTCGTTACCATCATCGCAAACCTAGAGTTGAAGAAGAAGAAGGAAGTGCTTCCAACCAATGCACTTCGTGAAGCTTTCCGCATCTCTCATGCGATTGCAGAAGTTACAAATATTTCTCCGTCGCCACGTCAGCCATACACTGGAGTATCTGCATTTGCTCACAAAGCTGGTCTGCATGCTTCAGCGATCAAGGTAGATCCTGCGCTCTACCAGCACGAAGATCCATCATCTGTTGGAAACGATATGCGCATGTTGGTTTCGGATATGGCAGGACGCGCATCGATCGAACTCAAATCTATGGAACTCGGCGTGGATCTGGGGGGAGACCGCGAACTCATTGGCCGCGTCGTCGAACGTGTGAAAGATATGGAATCACGTGGTTTCACCTTTGAAGCAGCAGACGCATCCTTCGAACTTCTCTTGCGTGAAGAGGCAACTGGCAAGCGACCATCGTTCTTCACTATCGATCATTGGCTTACCACCACCGAACGTGGCGCTAAAAATGAAATTGTTACTAAGGCGGAAGTAACTGTGACAGCCCAGGGTAAAAAGATTACGTGTTCAGGATCAGGAAATGGTCCAGTGAACGCATTCGATAACGCGCTACGCGATGGCCTCAATCAACTTTATCCAGAGCTAGCAGCACTCGAACTCACTGATTACAAGGTACGCATTCTTGAAGGGCGTCTCGGTACCGGTGCTGTTACTCGAGTTTTGGTTGAAACGTCAGATGGCAAGGGCGAATGGAACACAGTTGGTGTCCACGAAAACGTTATCGCTGCATCTGCAATGGCGCTCGAGGATGCTCTTACCTTCGGGCTACTTCGCCAGGGAAGAAAACCAGAGTAACTCTTACTTTTTTACTCGACCCTGCTATATCTTTTCCGCTATGCGCACGAAGGTTGTGGGTAGGAGATATACCCAAGAAGAGTCTTCCGATTGGCTTGCCCAGCGCCTCATTAAGTTAAATATCGGAAGCTACGAAGAATTCGCATCTTTAGTTGGAATTGATCGCGGAACAATTTCTCGGTATTTCAGACATGAGCGGCGACCATCAATAGATGTGATTGCGCCGCTGTGTGAGGTCTTACAAGTTTCTCCAGAAACGTTACTGATTGCTCTGGGTGCAATCGACAAGAAGAGCTAGCGCAAATCTATATAGAAATCTGTCGTTCCCTCAATTGGGGTGAATACGCGCTGGGATTCGTCATCAGCCCATAAAGCAAATGCAAGATCACGTTCGCCAGGAAGGAATTGCTCGGCGACAAAGCCTTCAATATCTTCGAACGAGAGATCGGTATTGATATTGAGCACTACAGAACCGTCAGCGTTGCGCGTCAAAGTGGGTATCGAGATTGATTCGGAGACTCGGATGCGCATGGTTGCACGCTATCGCCTTTGATGCTTATCCGCATCAACGGCAGGCGGGGGTATCGAGAGGGTGTGGATATATTCTTATTGCGTGACTACATTCGAGAAGGTGCATAGGGATTACACCCGCCATCTCGAAAAAGAGCGCACTCTTTCAGAACACACTATCCGCGCCTATGTAGGAGATCTTGATAGTTTCTTTGAGCATCTTGCGCTGCAAAAGGTTGAATCGATAGGAGATATCACTATCTCTCACATCCGTTCTTGGCTTGCTACCCAACAGGTCAAAGGCGGCGCCCGAACGACACTTTCCAGGCGAGCTACATCTATTCGTCTCTTTACTAAATGGGCTTTCAAGAACGGTTACTTAACCAAGGATGTTGGGGCAACCCTTGCAACACCTAAGGCCCATCGCACGCTTCCGGATGTTCTATCCGTTCACGATGCAACTACCGCTATGGATTCACTTGCAACTCGCGTCGCTGAAGAAGAGAGCGCAATCTCAATTCGCGACTGCGCCATTGTTGAAGTGCTGTATGCAACAGGTGCTCGCGTCTCTGAACTCTGCGGTCTAGATCTTGGCGATATTGATTATTCGCGCAACACGATTCGAGTGCTGGGAAAAGGAAATAAAGAGCGCACGATTCCGCTTGGGGCTCCAGCAATGAAGGCGCTAGAGAATTGGTTAACCAAAGCCAGGTCAGAAGTTGCCACAGATAAATCTGCAGGTGCAGTTTTCCTAGGCGCGCGCGGAAAACGAATTGACCAGCGAACAGTTCGAACTGTTGTTTATGAAGCTTTAGCGGCGCTCGAAGGTGCACAGAAGCTGGGGCCACATGCTCTGCGACATTCAGCTGCGACGCACTTGCTTGAAGGGGGAGCAGACCTGCGCACTGTTCAGGAAATTTTGGGACATGCATCTCTTGCAACCACGCAGATTTACACTCATGTATCGACAGAAAGGCTACAAAGAGCATTTAAGCAGGCTCATCCAAGGGCTTAGCGCCGGGATTTTGCACCCCTTTTAGGCGGGTAGGATTGCCCCTGCACCGAACGAAAGTCCGGTGACATCTCAGCACCTATGTATGAACTGAAATTTCGGGGAATACAAGCCACTTCGGTCCGTTCTTAAGAGGATGGTCGGCGTTGTAGGTGCGACGGTCTTAGCAAATCGTTAAGACATTAACCGAGCGGGTTGATTGTGCTGCGCACAAAAACCCAAGAAGGAGCGTGCCGTCATGGCAGTTGTAACAATGCGCGAACTCCTCGACAGTGGAGTCCACTTCGGACACCAGACTCGTCGTTGGAATCCAAAGATGAAGCGTTTTATTTTCACCGAACGCAATGGCATCTACATCATCGACATCCAGCAATCACTAGCCCTCATCGATTCTG
>JBEEIL010000067.1:0-6473 GCA_041169865.1 Actinomycetota bacterium
AGCCTTCTTATAGATATGGCTATCCATCATTCCCCCACCTTTGGGGTTGGGATGGCAGCAGAGTATTGCCGCAGTTGCGTTAGCAAGGGGGGCGCTGACTTCTGCCACCAACGTTTGACCATCTTCAGTGGTAACGGAAAATGGAGTGCGGATCGCAGGAAGCACGGTACTGGGGCGGATTGGTTCCGACATAGTTGCAGTCTAGTCTTTGCTTATGAATCCTTCCACAGCGCCAACATTTGATTCGCTTAATCCAGTTACTTCAGAAGTCATCGCATCACATCCCATCACTGATGAGGCAGGAGTTCAATCTGCAGTTGCAGCAGCGCGTTTAGCTGCTATTCAATGGCAAGCTATTGGTTTTAGTGGCAGGAGAAAATTGCTTCTTAAGTGGAGTAAGTTCTTGATGGAAAATGTTGACCAACTTGCCGATGTTGTTTCACTAGAAACGGGTAAGCCAACTAGCGACGCAAAATTAGAAGCGGCCTTAGCTGCTGGCCATATTGCTTGGGCAGCTAGACATGCTGAATCTGTAATGCGCACCTCTTATCGCTCACCTGGACTACTCATGGCAAATATGTCTGCGACGGTCGAAAGATCTCCAGTCGGAGTCGTAGGAGTGATTGGTCCATGGAACTATCCGGTCTTTACTCCCCTAGGTTCTATCGCGTACGCACTTGCGGCTGGAAACACCGTTGTATTTAAACCAAGTGAATACACGCCTGGTGTGGGCGAATATCTAGCCCGCACATTTCTGGATGCAACCTTGACTCCTGATGTATTTATTTGCATCACTGGCCTTGGCGAAACTGGAAAATATCTATGCGAAAGTGGCGTAGATAAATTGGCGTTTACCGGTTCAACCCGAACCGCAAAAATTGTTGCCGCAACATGCGCAGCACATATGACTCCGGTTGTCCTTGAATGTGGAGGGAAAGATCCCGTGATCGTGGCGCATGATGCAGATATTGCTCGCGCAGCAGATGCAACAGTGTGGTCTGCTTTTTCAAATGCAGGACAGACATGTATCGGAGCCGAACGTGTTTATGTTGATGCCCGCGTCGCTGATAAATTCATTGAAAAAGTGCTTGAAATTGCCAAGGACATAAAGCCGGGCGCCCCGGGAATTGGTAAGTACGGTCCAACAACCATGCCTAAACAGATTCCAATTATTCAAAGCCATATTGATGATGCGATTGCACGAGGCGCAAGGGTAATTTTGGGGGGTTCTAACTCCGTGAAGGCGCCATTCGTTGAACCGGTTATTTATTGTGACGTCCCTGAAGATTCAATTGCGATGACCGAAGAGACCTTCGGACCGACTATTGCAATTAACCGAGTACAAAATATGGCTGAGGCTATTTCGCTGGCTAACGCAACTCGATACGGACTTGGTGCATCCGTCTGGTCAAAGCGACGCGGAAAACAAATTGCTTCACAATTGCATACAGGAATGGTTGCAATTAACTCAGTAATCTCCTTTGCAGCAGTTGATTCAGTTCCATTCGGAGGCGTGAAAGATAGCGGCTATGGACGTATTCATGGCCCAGAGGGAATTCTTGAATTTACATATCCTCGCACTGTTGTACGTGCTCGTTTTCAACTCCCTATTGCCTTTACAAGTTTTCGCCGTACGGCACAGAGCGACAAATTAATTGTTGCAGTGACAAAGTTACTCAAAGGCAGATTTAGCTAAGTTTTCAATAACGAGGAGCGTTACGAGTTCTTTCGGTACGCGGTTTCCTGTTATGTCGTTTAGACCAACATGCATTATGCCAATGGCGTCGGTTATCTTCATCACCATCGAGCCAAGCAACTGTGTGTGGTGTTGCCATTGGAATTAACTGATCGCAGCCAGGGCATCGATAAGGCTTATTAGCAGCAGAGCCTGTTAATTTTCTGACAATCCATAATCCATTCTCATCTTCTTCAAAACTTTGATTGGAAGGATTGAGTGGACGATCCTCATCACTATTTTTAGGCCTGCGATTTTTAGGATAATTCTTACGCGGGCTCATGGAGCCATTTTCTCGCACTTTTGCGAGGTATGTGGCAAGGTAGCCATATGAGCACAGTCATCAGCGTCAAAGGCTTGAAGAAGAGCTATGGCGCCACTCAAGCGGTCAATGGTGTTGACCTCGAGATCTCACGGGGCGAAATCTTTGCCCTTTTGGGTCCAAACGGTGCTGGCAAGACCACTACAGTCGAAATTCTGGAAGGCTTTCGAAATCGTGATTCTGGAGATGTCAAAGTCCTGGGCTTTGATCCAGCAACAAAAGGTTCAGCTGCGCAATCATGGCGAGATCGAATTGGCATAGTTCTGCAATCAACCGAAGATGCCGGTGATTTAACTGTTTACGAATCTGTTTCACACTTTGCTAAGTACTACAAATCTCCCAAGGATCCGCGCGAAGTGATTGATTTAGTGGGGTTAACAGATAAAGCTGAATCATTGGGCCGTACCTTGTCGGGTGGACAACGTCGCAGGCTTGATGTGGCACTTGGAATTATCGGCAGTCCTGAACTCATCTTCCTTGACGAACCAACCACCGGCTTTGATCCGGAAGCACGTCGTGCATTCTGGTCACTCATCAGAGATTTGCGCGATGAAGGAGCAACAATTCTCTTAACCACTCATTACCTTGATGAAGCGGAGGCGCTGGCCGATCGAGTTGCAGTTATCAATCATGGGCAGATTATCGAAATCTCAACTCCTGAGCACCTTGGTGGTCGCGCAACATCACTTGCCACCGTTTCTTGGCGTGAAAATGGAGTGACTCAAACTCAGAAGAGTGAAAATCCAACGGCACTGGTATCAGAACTTGCATCACGATTTGGCGGAGAAGTTCCAGAGCTAAGTGTGAAGCGAGCATCTCTTGAGGATATTTATTTAGAAATGATTGGTGGCGTTTATGAGTAAACCAACAGCGCTTTCAATCGGTATTCAACGTGGTGGTCTAGAAATTAGACAATTTATGCGTCAACGTGAATCTGTAGTTTTCACCATGTTATTTCCACTCATTCTCCTTGCAATCTTTGGATCAGTTTTTTCAAATGAGATTGCAGAAGGAGTTACCTTTAGTCAGTATTTTGTTGCCGGAATGATTGCTTCTGGTTTAGTTAATACTGGATTTCAGCAATTAGCCATCATGATCCCCATGGAACGTGACTTTGGAACGCTAAAGCGATTACGTGGCACTCCTATGCCAGCAAGCAGCTATTTCATAGGAAAATCGATTCTGGTAACGCTGAGTATGTTGATTCAAGTCTTCTTGCTGCTTGCCGCGGGCGTTATCTTCTTTGGGGTAAATCTCCCTACTACCGCTGATAAGTGGTTGATCCTGCTCGCCCTATTGGTACTTGGTAGCGCCTGTTCCACCATTCTTGGAATCGCTTTTTCTAATGTTCCAAAGAGCGGCCGAGGAGCATCTGCGGTGGTTTCACCTGTAGTGATTGTTCTGCAGTTCTTTAGTGGGGTCTTCTTTATATTTACCGATTTGCCGCAGTGGATGCAGCAAGTTGCCGCAATCTTTCCTTTGAAATGGATGACACAAGGAGCGCGATCTGTCTTCTTGCCTGATTCATTTGCAGCTCGTGAAGTAGCGGGCTCGTGGGAGACAGGAAGAACTTTTGCCATTATCGGAGCTTGGCTCGTTATTGGGCTCATATGGGCCATTCGCAGCTTTAAATGGGAGCGACAGTGAAGAAATTAGCTTTCACTATTGCCGCGCTTCTGGCCATATCTGCAGCAAGTGCTGACGCAGCCACTAAGACTCCAACGCCAACTGCCAAAGCCACTGCGAAGGCAACTGTCAAAGCAACTGTCAAAGCAACTGTCAAAGCAACGGCCAAAGCAACGGTGAGCGCATCACCCACCGCTACTGCATCTAAAAAGCCCACGGTGAAGCCAAAGCCAAAACCAAAGAAGACGGCGCGCAAGACGCCTTCTCCAAAACCTACATGGCCACCGGCGAAATTTGCATTTGAATCTGGAATTTACGCAAAAGTCCCAACTAAGCAGGAACTCATTGGAATTCTTTCAGCGCGCACCACATTGGCATCACAAGTTGAAGCGTGTACCAAGTTTGTATGTGGCGCCGTCCTAGTTGCTGCAGAGCCTGGTTGCCGCTGGTGGGAAGTAAATTCCAAGGTTTATGCGCAGAATCGAACAGTCATTGGCTCTTTACAAACTATTTCAGGGCCATCAAAACCCAAGGAGATAAAGACAATAATCCTAATCTCGCCAGAACCACTTGAGTCTTTGGAATACATCACTGGCATTGAGGTTGTCTGCCATCAAGAAGAGAAGCCATCTGGCTATCCATCTGTAACTTTTACAAAGGTAGAGAGCTAATGTTAGGTGGCACAAATAACCATCTCTTTTTCATGAGCCTGGCTGGATTTCCTGTTGTCTTCTTTCTGATTTTGATTCTCAAATGGGCTACAGCTCCCGGAAAATCACTCATTTCGCGCCGTGTAGTACAAGGTGGAGAAGATGATTATGGTTCGCTAGTTCCAGTTTCCAGTCCAAGTAATCACATTGAGGGCGAAATTTTGCGACAGCAACTGCTAGCTGTTGGAATTAGAGCAACGCTGACCCAAACAAATGATGGTCCACGAATATTTGTCTTTCCCGAAGAAGAGAGCGCAGCGCGCGCCCACTTAAAGAGTTTCTCTTAGCGATTAGCCCCTGGTACCCACAACTGATCTCCAATACTTTTATTGGCATGACGGGCAAGAACAAAGAGCAGATCAGAACAGCGGTTGAGGTACTTAGCAGTCAGCGGATTTACTCCGCTCCCAAAAGCATGGATCGCTGCCCAAGTGCGACGTTCGGCACGTCGAACTACTGTGCGCGCAACGTGTAAATGCGCGGCAGCTGCGGTTCCGGAGGGCAATACAAATGATCGAAGCGCCTCAAGATCAGCGTTGTACTTATCGATCTGTTCTTCGAGATAGGTAATTTGTGATTCAAGTACTCGAAGTGGTTCAAAGGCAGGTGCGTCGACAACAGGAGTACAGAGGTCTGCTCCAACATCAAAGAGATCATTTTGAATTCGCACCAATAGCGCACGCACATCTTCGGTTAGTTCATCAGTTGCTAAAACAACTCCAATAGTGGAGTTTGCTTCATCAACTGTTGCATACGCTTCAAGACGGGGATCGTTTTTGGACGTACGGCTCATATCTCCTAGTGAGGTAGATCCGTCATCGCCAGTCTTTGTATAAATACGCGTTAAATTAACCATGTCCGTAGCCTATAAGTAGTATTCGGATATGGCATCACCGAGCGCGGCTGGCTTAGACCGCTTCAGAATCGTCGGGGGATGCCGCCTACACGGTGAAGTCTCCGTGACTGGTGCGAAGAATTCAGTCCTGAAATTGATGGCTGCTTCGCTGTTGGCAGTTGGTACCACCACCATCCGAAATGTTCCTGATATCGCCGATGTCGACATCATGGCCGACTTACTTACTCGTCTTGGATGCACAATTAGACGTAGTGATTCCACTGTCACAATCGAGGTACCAGAGACACCATCACATCGCGCTGATTATGACTTGGTCAGAAAGATGCGAGCATCTATCAATGTACTCGGCCCATTAGTTGCACGAGTAGGTAAAGCAGAAGTCGCTCTTCCTGGTGGTGATGCGATTGGCTCACGTGGACTTGATTTTCACATTAAAGGGCTGGAATCACTGGGCGCAAAGGCGCGCGTTGAACATGGCTATGTAATTGCTGAAGCAACACATGGCCTGGTTGGAACTTCCATTGAACTTGATTTTCCATCTGTCGGTGCAACAGAGAATCTTATGACTGCAGCTGTACTGGCCAAAGGAACAACTGTTATTGAGAATGCAGCTCGCGAACCCGATCTAGTCGATTTAGGTGAATTTCTTATCGGTATGGGGGCAAAGATTGAAGGTCTTGGTTCACCCACAATCACCATTTATGGTGTGAAAGAGCTTTATCCAACAGATCACACAACAATCACTGATCGCATCATCGCCGGAACATGGGCATTTGCCGCGGCAATGACCCAGGGTGACATCACAATTCATGGTGGACGTGCGGATCACATGGAAGTTATGCTCGAAAAACTTACCTCTGCAGGAGCAATCATCACCTCAACGCATAACGGTATCCGCGTACAAATGAATCAACGCCCAAAGGCGATTGATGTAGCAACACTTCCCTATCCAGGTTTTGCAACTGATTTACTTCCATTCATCATCGCCATGAATGCAATCGCGGATGGCCACTCAATCGTTACTGAAAATGTTTTCGAATCACGCTTTATGTTCGTCAACGAACTTATGCGCTTGGGTGCACAAATCACCGTAGATGGCCACCACGCCTCAATTGACGGTATTCCTCAGCTCTCTGGAGCGCCAGTGGAGGCAACAGATATCCGAGCCGGTGCAGGTCTGGTGTTAGCAGCGCTTGTTTCAGAAGGTGAAACTACTGTTGATGG
>JBEEIL010000068.1:0-23384 GCA_041169865.1 Actinomycetota bacterium
TTTGATGACTCACTTGATGTCGTCGGAGTCCACTTGGTAGGCGGCATCTGGGGATCCCTTGCAATTGGTGTCTTTGGGGCAAGTGCAGTTAACAGTATTGGACTCGACGGAATTCTCTACGGTGGCGGAACCACGCTGCTTATGAAGCAACTTCTTGGAGTCGGTGTTGTCGCTGCATACTCATTCATTGCAACTCTGATTATTGGATTTGCGATTGAAAAGACAATCGGCTTCCGCGTATCTCGTGAAGTTGAAATTGAAGGCATTGACCTCAAGGAACATGCCGAATCAGCATATGAAATGGCTAGCTCATCACGTGGAGGTGGATCACTATGAAGTTAATTACTGCAATCCTAAAACCGTTTAAGTTGGATGATGTTAAGGATGCCTTGCAGGCTGCAGGCATCACCGGCATGACTGTCTCGGAAGCGAGCGGTTTTGGTCGCCAGCGCGGACATACTGAGGTCTACCGTGGAGCGGAATACACGGTCGATCTCGTTCCTAAGGTCCGCTTAGAGGTACTTGTCGATGATAAGGATGCGAGCTCTGTCGTAGACGTCATCGTAAAGGCAGCATCAACTGGTTCTATTGGAGATGGAAAAGTTTGGACAACTCCCGTAGATCAAGTAATTCGCGTTCGCACCGGCGAGAAGGGTCCAGACGCGATTTAGGAAAGCTAGGAAAGCGCCATGGGAACTCGTGAAAGACGTACTCGATCCAATGAGGGTGATCGATTGCTTTCTTCACTCTTTCAGCAAAGCGGCGCAGACCCACTCGAGGTAGCAATCGCCGCGGTCGGAGGTTTCGGCCGCGGCGAGCTATCTCCAGGTTCAGATTTAGATATTGCAATTATTCATTCAGGATCATACAAAGCTACACAACTGTCGGAATTGGTAAACAAAATTCTCTATCCCCTATGGGATGAGAAGATTTTTGGGCGTTCCATAAAGGTTGATCATTCGGTGCGTACTCGATCAGAGATGCAGACTGTTTCAGAATCTGATTTAAAGGTTGCGCTGGGATTACTAGATATCCGCTTGGTCTGTGGAAGTGCGCAGTTAGTGGCAGATGTGCAAAGTGATGCCATTGAAGGTTGGCGCAGGAACTCCAAGAAATGGCTTACTGAACTTCAAGAATCACTAACATCACGCCATCAACGAGCAGGGGAGTTGGCTTATCTCCTTGAACCTGATCTTAAAGAGGCTCGTGGTGGCCTGAGAGATATCACTGCGCTGCGCGCAGTCGCCCGAGCGGATGTCATTTCCGTCCCCATTGAGAAAATCAGCGTTGCGGAGTCGCTCTTAGCAAATGTTCGCGAGGCGCTTCATACAGTTAGTGGGCGCGACAAAGACAAGTTGCTATTCCAAGAACAAGACCAAGTTGCGCAATTACTCGGTTACCACGATGCAGATCAATTAATGGCTGAGGTGGCTCAAGCTGCTCGTGCGGTTGATTATGTTCTGGAATCGACTTGGTACCGCTTGGCGCACAAAGGAAGAGATGGTGCAGGGCGATTCCTCAGGAAAATTCGTTCCACCACAATCTCGCGCGACATAGCAGTCGCCAATAAGGAGATTGTGATCAGCGCTGATGCAGATTTTTCTCGAGACCCGGTGATCGGATTGCGCGCTGCGGCATCAGCGGCGCAATTAGGGCTACCAATTTCTCTTGATTCACTTTCACGATTATCAACGTCATTGAACGCTGGAGTAGGAACGCTGCCCAACCCATGGCCTCGCGAAGCGCGTGAGAATCTTATTTCGCTCATCGGCGCTGGCTCAGCCATGGTGCAGATCTTTGAAGCGCTCGATCAAGAAGAGATTATTTTTCACTGGATTCCTGAATGGAGAAAGGTGCGTTCCCTTCCACAACGCAACGTCCTACATCGACATACTGTTGATCGCCATATGGTCGAAACAGCAGTCCATGCAGCTGCTCTAACTCGACAAGTGCATCGCCCAGATTTGCTTCTTTTTTCCGCACTTTTTCACGATATTGGAAAGGGAACAGAGGCAGATCATTCAGAACTTGGAGTGCAACTTATTGGCCCGATAGCCTCACGTATCGGCTTTAGCAAGGAAGATATTGAAATTATCAAGCTTCTTATCAAGCATCATCTGCTCTTAGCAGCAACGGCTACTCGAAGAGACCTTGATGATCCTGCAACTATCGCATCTGTTGTCGAAGCGATCCCAAATCTTCAAACTCTCGAGCTCTTGCATGCGCTGAGCATTGCAGATGGAGAAGCAACTGGTAGAGCGGCATGGAGTGATTGGAAAGCCACGCTAGTTACTGAACTAGTTCACAAGGTAAAGAGTGCGCTCTCTGATAACACAGTGGCAGAACAACCGGAACTTTCTGAACTACAGAGGTTCAAGGCAGAGGCTGGAGAGTTAACAGTCACGATTGACAATCGGGGAGATGTCTATGCTGTCGAAGTCGTAGTTGTCGATAAACCTGGTCTACTTTCCACTGTTGCTGGGGTACTCAATCTTTTACGAATGGATGTTCGATCGGCACGTACTAAGTCATATGGGTCATCAGCTGTGATGGAGTGGATTGTGGCGCCAGATCCGCATGCGCCTTTATTAACCGAAGAGATTCTGCAACGAGAAATTGCAGATGCCTTAGAGAGTAAGACCTCACTGGCCCAGAGAATTTCAGAAAGAATCGCCGCTTACTCGGAATTGCCCTCCATTCCCGTCCCTGCACCAGTTGTCGAAACTTTCCTTGCGGCGGCCACAGACGCGACCATCATCGAAGTACGAAGCCATGACCGGCCAGCGCTACTTTTTGGAATTGGAGACACAATCACAAAGTGCAATGTTGATATTCGATCTGCAATTGTGACCACGCTCGGCGCTGAAGCCATCGATACTCTGTATGTTACAGAGATTAATGGTGGGGCCTTGTCACAGGAACGAGCCTCTGAAGTCGCGCAGAGATTACGTTCTGCACTGAAGTAGACTCCTCTTCTTATGTTTGAGTCTCTCAGTTCCAAGTTCTCTGGAGCGCTAGGTGCACTACGAAGCCGTGGCAAGATTTCTGAGAAGGATATTGAAAGAGCAATTGCAGATATTCGTTCTGCCTTGCTTGAATCTGATGTTGCATTAGAGGTTGTTGAGAATTTTGCTGAAAATATCCGCACAAAATCTCTTGCACTTCTCTCTACTTTGCAAGCGGGCACAAACCAGGCGCAGGCAATTTTTGATCTCGTAAATCAAGAACTCACTGAAATTTTGGGTGGGGGAGCTCGCCGTATTCGCTTTGCTAAGAACCCTCCGACGGTGATTCTGTTGGCAGGCCTACAAGGTGCGGGAAAGACAACTCTTGCTGCAAAGTTAGCCAAGTTTTATAAAGAGCAGGGTGAAACTCCCATCTTGGTTGCGGCAGATTTACAGAGACCAAATGCCGTAAATCAATTACAAGTTGTAGGTAATTCCGTAGGGGTTACCGTTTTTGCACCAGAACCTGGAAATGGAATTGGTGACGCAGTCCGTGTTGCTCAAGACGGGGTTACGTTCGCCCGCACCAAACTTCACAGCATGGTTATTGTTGATACTGCAGGCCGCTTGGGTGTCGATGAAGAATTAATGCGAGAAGCGATTGCGATTCGTGACGCTATTTCCCCACAAGAAATCCTCTTTGTCGTGGATGCCATGATCGGACAAGATGCAGTTCATACAGCTAAGGCTTTCCAGGATGGAGTTGGCTTTGATGGAGTAGTGCTGACCAAACTCGATGGAGATGCTCGAGGTGGAGCTGCACTATCAATCGCTGCTCTTACCGGTGCACCGATCATGTTCGCTTCTACTGGAGAAAAAATCTCTGATTTCGATATTTTTTATCCAGAGCGCATGGCCTCCCGAATACTGGGCATGGGTGACGTTGCTACCTTGGCAGAGCAAGCAAAGCGCGCTTTCGATGGCGATTCAGCAAAAAAATTGGAAGAGAAATTTGCCGCTGGAGAAGATTTCACTTTAGATGATTTTCTTGAGCAACTTGAGGCAATGTCGAAGATGGGTTCGATGGGCAAGTTACTAGGCATGCTCCCTGGCGCAGGAGCCATGAAAAAGCAGATTGAAAATTTCGATGAATCGGAGATCACACGTACCAAAGCAATAGTTCAGTCAATGACGCCGCTCGAACGACGCGACTTAAAGGTCCTGAATGGTTCGCGACGCGCACGTATTGCACTTGGTTCTGGTCGCAAAGTTTCTGATGTTAATGCATTGGTTGATAAGTTCACTGCTGCGCAGAAGATGATGAAGCAGATGCGAAAGGGCGGTGGAATGCCACCTGGGATG
The DNA here is from genome assembly GCA_041169865.1 of Actinomycetota bacterium. GTDB lineage: Bacteria > Actinomycetota > Actinomycetes > Nanopelagicales > Nanopelagicaceae > Planktophila. The sequence goes on from JBEEIL010000068.1 coordinate 4,308, forward strand.
GCGCTTCCTCCAGGTATGCCTGGTATGGCTGGTCTACCCCCTGTAAAGAAAGCTACGCCTATCCAGAAGAAGAAATCGAAGTCGGGAAATCCGGCTAAACGAGCGCTGGAAAACGGCTGATTTCCAGTTTTCTGTCGTAACTGGCAAGATTGGCCACCTGTTGCAGGGCCCTCTACCCCGGTAACAATCCAATCCACAGTTGGACCTCATCGCTACGCACCCCGCTGTAGTTGTTGTGGATCGACACACTTTTTAGGAGCACTACTTCTTTGTCTACAAAAATTCGCTTAATGCGCATGGGAAAAATTCGCACACCATATTTCCGCATTGTTGTAACAGATTCACGTAAGGCACGTAACGGTCTCTCCATTGAAGAAATTGGTCGTTATGTTCCAGGTCAAGATCCATCAATCATCGAAGTCAATTCTGAGCGTGCGCTCTACTGGCTTGGTGTTGGTGCACAACCTTCAGAGGCTGTAGAGGCGCTGCTGAAGGTGACCGGAGATTGGCAGAAGCACAAGGGTCTGCCAGGAACTGAAGGCACACTTAAGGTTGCCGCTCCAAAGCCTGCAAAGAGCGTTGCATATGAAGCAGCAGTAAAAGCTGCCGCTGCAGAACCTGCCGAAGGTGCGACAACTTTGAAGAAGAAGGCGCAAGAGAAGTTGGCCGCAAAGTCTGAACCAGCAAAGACCGAAGAGGCACCAGTTGAGGTTGCTGCAGATGAGACACCTGCTGTTACTGAACAAATTGCTGAAGATGCAACTTCAGGTCAAACCTCGGACGAAGCAAGCTCTGTAGCAACTCCGGACGCAGCTGAATAATGATTGATGAAGCTCTCGAACATCTCGTAAAGGGAATCGTTGATAACCCTGACGATGTTAATGTGAAGGAGAAGACGCACCGTCGTGGTACCACGCTCGAAGTCCGCGTTAATCCTGAAGACATCGGCAAGGTAATCGGTCGTAATGGTCGCACTGCAAAAGCGCTTCGCACAGTCGTAAGCGCTATTGCTGGTCGGACCGTTCGTGTCGATCTCATCGATACCGACGAGGTTCGCTAACTCTTCACTCACCCATGAAATTAAACGTGGGCCGCATCGGCAAAGCTCACGGAATTTCTGGTGAAGCCACAATTGAAGTCCGCACTGATGAAGCAGAGAATCGCTTTGCAATAGGTGCCGTTCTTCAAACGGAAGCCCACGGGGAATTAGTAGTCGCTTCTGCAAGAGTCCATAACGGAATTCTCTTGCTCGGCTTTGAGGGCATTACCGACCGCAATGCGATTGAAGCTCTCCGAAATGAACTGCTGTACGCAGAAGTAGATATTGATGCGCCTGGTCTTGATGAGGATGACTATCACGTACTTCAACTCATTGGTTGTAAAGCCTACTTGATCGATGGTGATGAATATGGAGAGGTTATCGAAGTACTTAATCTTCCGGGACAAGATGTCTTAGTCATTAAGGACGAGTCTGGCGAATCTTTAATTCCCTTTGTCAGACAATTGGTGCCAATCGTGGATATCAAGGCGCGTCGGATGACTGTTATTCCACCTGAAATCGAAGGAGAGATGAAGTGAAGTTAGATGTCATCTCTATCTTTCCTGAATACTTAGCGCCTCTTAAATTATCTCTGCTCGGCAAGGCCCAAGCTGCGGGGATTGTCGATATACAAGTTCATGACTTGAGAGAATTCACTTCGGATAACCACCATACAGTTGATGACACCCCCTATGGAGGCGGCGCAGGCATGGTGATGCTGCCAGAAGTATGGGCGCAAGCTATTGATTCCGTGATAAGCGATGACGCTGATCTCATTATTTTGACACCAGCTGGCAAGCGTTTTACTCAAAAAGTTGCCGAAGAATTATCTTCCTCCGCGCACTTGATTTTCGCCTGCGGTCGGTATGAAGGTATAGATGATCGAATTAGACAGTACTACTCACAATCGAATTTTAAGGAGCGCAAGATTCGTGTCCACGAATATTCGATTGGGGATTATGTACTTGGTGGCGGGGAAGTCGCTTCGATGGTCATGATTGAGGCAATCACTAGACTTATTCCTGGAGTTTTGGGTAATCCCGAATCTCTTGCCGAAGAATCTCACAACAGTGAGGGGTACCTTGAATATCCCAATTTCACTAAGCCGCAGGAATGGCGCGGCATCTCGGTCCCTGAGATTTTATTAAGTGGAAATCATGCAGAAATTGCGAAATGGCGCACACTGCAGGCAAAGAAACGCGCAGAAGAGAACTTATAACTCGTAAGTAACAAAGTAACTGCCGTACTGTTTCGGCTATGAGCGAAGAGTCAGCCAAGATTCAATCGAGACTGATTCGAGATCTCGAACCAGTGGTTGCTGTAGAACTTGAGCGACACCTTTCTGTTCAGAAGAACTGGTATCCCCACGAGTATGTCCCTTGGTCCGAGGGGCGTGATTATGCAGGGCCGCTTAATGGCGACGCTTGGGAAGCCAAAGATTCTCGATTAACTCCGGTTGCGCAGGATTCACTCGTTCTTAATTTACTTACTGAAGATAATCTGCCGAGCTATCACACTGAGATTGCTATCTCCATGGGACGTGACGGGGCGTGGGGTAACTGGATTGAACGATGGACAGCAGAAGAGGCGCGCCATTCCATCGTAATTCGCGATTACCTTATGGCGACGCGAGGAGTCGACCCTTATGAGCTTGAAGATTTACGTATGGCGCACATGTCGCTCGGATACCAAACGCCTTATGAAAATGACATGCTGCACACCATCGCTTATGTCTCATTCCAAGAATTAGCCACACGAATATCTCATAGAAATACTGGAAAACTTTCAGATGACCCAATCGCTGAAAGCATGATGCAGCGCGTTGCACTTGATGAAAATCTTCACATGCTCTTCTACCGCAACACATTGTCTGCTGCTCTCGATATGGAACCAAATGCAGCAATGCGCGCCATTGCTGACGTTGTTACCAACTTCGATATGCCTGGGGCGAATATGCCGGGATTTGGCCGCAAAGCAGTTCAGATTGCGCTTGCGGGAATCTACGATCTGCAACAGCATCTTGATGATGTCGTTGCTCCAGTACTACGCGCCTGGCGCGTCTTCGAAAGAGACGATCTATCTGGCGATGGTCTCAAGGCTCGCGATGAACTTAAAGCTTTCATGGATCAGACCTATAAGGCGGCTGCGATATTCAACGACAAGAGAGAAGTCCACTTCGAGCGTCAAATTGCGCGAGGTATTGCACCAATTCGCATCACCAACTAGACCTCAAATAAGATGAGTCTCATGACTCGCACATATCTTGTCGAAACCTATGGGTGTCAGATGAATGTGCACGACTCTGAGCGAATAGCAGGGCTACTCGATGAGGCTGGCTTTATTCCTGTAACTCCTGGAGTGCAAGCAGATATAGTCGTCTTCAACACCTGTGCTGTTCGTGAAAATGCAGATAACAAGCTATATGGAAACCTCAGCTTTCTAGCGCCCATTAAGAAGAAGAATCCAGGTATGCAGATTGCAGTAGGCGGCTGCTTGGCACAAAAAGATCAATCACTCATTCTTAAGAAAGCGCCGTATGTTGATGTGGTCTTTGGAACTCACAATGTGGGCTCACTACCTGTCTTGCTTGAAAGAGCTCGGATCGAAGAGGAAGCCCAGATTGAGATCTTGGAGTCACTCGAACACTTCCCATCAACTCTGCCTGCACGCAGGTTTTCAGCGTTTACTTCGTGGGTCTCTATCTCAGTGGGGTGTAATAACACCTGCACCTTTTGCATAGTCCCGACCTTACGTGGCGTAGAAAAAGATCGACAGCCTGCTGACATCTTGACGGAAATGCGGGCATTGGTTGAGCAAGGGGTAATTGAGATAACCCTCTTGGGCCAAAACGTAAATGCCTACGGTGTTGAATTTGGAGATCGCGGCGCATTTGCGCAACTTTTGCGTGAAGCCGGAAAGATTGATGGTCTCAAGAGAGTGCGTTTTATGTCTCCGCATCCACGGGATTTCACTGATGATGTCATTGAAGCTATGGCTGAGACGGAGAACGTGATGCCACATCTTCATATGCCTTTGCAGTCTGGATCGGATGCAATATTGCAGAGCATGCGCCGTTCCTATCGAGCTGAAAAGTATCTGGGAATTTTAGAGCGAGTTCGTTCAGCTATGCCAAGCGCCATGATTACAACTGACATCATTGTCGGTTTCCCTGGTGAAACTGAAGAGGATTTTCAAGCCACTCTCGATTTAGCAACACAGGCCAAGTTTGCTGCTGCCTACACATACAAGTACTCAATCCGCCCTGGAACTCCTGCAGGTGTCATGCCCAATCAAATCCCTGAAGAAATCGTTGGAGAACGTTATACGCGTTTGCATGAGCACCAGCAGAAGATTTCTTTGGCAGTTAATCAAGGGGCGATTGGTACCGTACATCGCGCACTTGTCTCTGAGGTCGAAGGACGTCGCGATGAAGCGCAAGCGCGCATGACCGGCAAGACTGAAGATTTCCGATTAGTGCACTTTGGCGCCGATACCGATGCACGCCCTGGCGATATTGTCGATGTCAGGATTACTGAAGCGTCTGCACACTATCTACTAGGAGATGCAATCTCTGTAGAAAGAACTCGTGGGGGAGATGCTCATCAGGCACGTATTGCTCCATCCTCAACAACTTTAGGAATGCCAAAAGTTCGCGCCCAATAATGAGCAAAGTAATCGTTATCTGTGGGGCTACAGCTACTGGAAAGAGCGAAATAGCTCTTGATATTGCCGAACATATCGGTGCTGAAATCATCAATGCTGACTCGATGCAACTGTATCGCGGAATGGATATCGGAACTGCGAAACTCAAAGTCGCAGAGCGAAGGGGAATTCCACACCATCTGCTGGATGTATTGGATGTATCCGAAGATTCCACAGTCGCTTGGTTTCAAGATCGCGCGCGCTCGGTGATATCAGATATTCATAATCGTGGTTTCCATGCAGTGATAGTGGGAGGCACTGGGCTATACATCAAGGCAATATTGGATGACCTTAATTTCCCGGATACTAACCCTGAGGTCCGCTCTAACCTTGAAAAACTAGGGGAAGAATTTGGGGCTAATTTTCTCTTTGAACGTCTTCAGGAATTGGATCCTGCCGCAGCTCTGTCTATTGATCGCGCAAATACCAGACGAGTAATTCGTGCTTTAGAAGTTATTGAAATTACAGGAAAACCTTTTACAGCCAATCTTCCACGTGAGGATAGTTCGCGTTATCCAGATGCGCTGCAATTTGGCTTAGTAATGGATCGTGAAAGTTTGCGTGAACGTATCAATCTACGTGTTGATCGCATGTGGGAAGAGGGTTTTGTAGATGAGGTAGATCAACTCATCAATCTGGGAATAACCCGAGGTACAACTGCGCAACGAGCGCTGGGCTATGCGCAAATATTGCAGATGCGTCAAGGCTTTCTCACAGAGGATGAAGCAAAAGAGGAGACCAAACGTGCTAGCCGCCAGTATGCACGTCGCCAAGAGACTTGGTTTTCGCGAGATCAAAGAATTCATTGGGTTGCCACACACCAACCTCGACTCGAGACTATCCTGACAAAGATAAACTCCTAGCCTGATGAGCGCACCAATTATTGCTACCTACGGCCATGGCACCGAAAATGACTTTGTCATTCTCTTTGACGCAGAGGACCAACGGCCACTTTCTCCAACGGAAATTGCGGCAATCTGCAATCGCGAGACTGGAATCGGCGCCGACGGCTTTATTCGCATAACGCGAAAAGACGGAAAATGGTTTATGGACTACAGCAATGCAGATGGCTCAACTGCTGAAATGTGTGGCAATGGAATTCGCGTCATGGCGCGTTATCTCGTAGCACGCGGCCATCAGCCCGAAGGAATATTTGCAATAGAAACTCGCGCGGGCATAAAGCATCTCAGAGTTCCTCTTGAAGGAGATATTTCGGTCAATATGGGTCAAGTAACCGATGAGATGGAGGAAATTTCTGTCACTCACAATTCTCATACTTGGAGTGGTTTTAATATCAGCGTTGGCAATCCTCACGCAGTTGTATTCGTGAAATCACTCGATGAAGTCGGCTCATTAGAAACTTCACCAATAGTTGCTCCACAGTCCTCCTATCCTTACGGAGTCAATGTTGAATTTGTGCAGATAATCTCCGAAAATCAAGCACGAATGCGGGTTCACGAACGGGGTAGTGGTGAAACGCGGTCCTGTGGAACCGGAACATGCGCAGTAGCTCTTGCAGCTACTCTCCACAGTGGGAAGCGACTTCCTAGTCGATGGACAATCTTCCCTCCAGGAGGTCAACTCATTGTTGAGATTGATGGACATTCGAATGCGACTCTCATCGGTCCGGCAGTTCTCGTAACAGATTACGATATTTCAAAGTACTTGATGTAATGACTACGCCAGAAGATAGTTACGACAAACTTTTCGATCAGCTCCTTCGCGAATCAGCAAGAGTTGCAGCCGATTACGATGCTGATGAAAATTCCTATCAAGAGGACTCTCAACAAGATCTGGTTGATCGACATGCCCTACGTCGAGTAAAGGGATTTTCGACCGAACTACAGGACATTTCAGATGCTGAATACCGACAACTGCAACTAGAGCGTGTGGTGCTTGTTGGAGTGTGGACTGAAGGTAGCTCCGAAATGGCAGAGAATTCACTTGCTGAGTTGAAGGCCTTGGCCGAGACTGCAGGCTCAGAGGTGTTGGAAGGTCTGATTCAGCGAAGAGATAAACCCGATCCTGCGACATATATCGGATCAGGAAAGGTTGCAGAGTTGCGCCAGCTCGTCGTCTCTACTGGCGCGGACACAGTTGTCTGTGATGGTGAACTTTCGCCATCGCAATTGCGCACTTTAGAAGAGAAACTTAAAGTTAAAGTTGTTGATCGTGTTGCATTGATTCTCGATATCTTTGCGCAACATGCAAAGAGCAAAGAAGGTAAGGCTCAAGTCGAACTTGCTCAGATTGCCTACCTCTTGCCGCGACTTCGCGGTTGGGGTGATTCACTCTCTCGTCAGGTTGGTGGGCGCGCTGCTGGTGGTGCAGGTATTGGTGGGCGCGGTCCCGGAGAGACCAAAATTGAGACTGATAGACGCAGAATTCGCGACAAGATGGCGAAGTTACGCCGTGAAATAGCAGAGATGAAAGTTTCGCGTGATACCAAGAGGCAAGAACGTAAGCGAAACAATATTCCCTCAGTCGCAATCGCTGGATATACGAATGCTGGGAAATCGTCTCTACTTAATACTCTCACCGGCGCGGGAGTACTTGTGGAGAATGCACTTTTTGCAACGCTTGATCCGACTGTTCGAAAGTGCGAAACGGCTGAAGGGCGTGTCTATACGCTCTCCGATACGGTTGGCTTTGTCCGGCATCTTCCCCATCAGCTAGTCGATGCATTTAAATCAACTCTTGAAGAAGTCTCCGGGGCCGATTTGATAGTTCATGTTGTCGATGGTTCTCACCCAGATCCTTTTGAACAAATACGCGCAGTAAGAGAAGTTATTGCCGAAATTGGCGGGGGAGAGATTCCTGAAATTATCGCAATTAATAAAGTGGACGTAGCAAGCCCTGACGTTGTGATGGAAATTCTTCGCAAAGAGCCCAATAGCTATGCGTTTTCAGTGAGAACGGGCTTTGGAATTGATGGTCTCATTCATGCAATCGAAAAATCGTTGCCACATCCTGCTGTCGAAATTACTGCCGTCATCCCGTACCATCGTGGCGATTTGGTCAGTGCCATACACGAAAGTGGTGAAATACTCAGCGAGGAACATCTGGCCCATGGGACGGCAATCCACGCATACGTGGATGGGAGTTTGGCTAAAGCCATCGAAATTGCTACCTCTATAGTGGAATAAACGCGACACGCCGAGGGTTGTAACGGCTATAAACGGGTTCAATGCGCGACTATTCGCGCAGGTTAGACCATAGGTAATGGAAGCGAGGTGAGAGCAGTGGCAACAGATTACGACACCCCCAGAAAGACCGATGAGGAACTTCATGAGGAATCGCTAGAAGAACTCAAGGCGAAGCGCGTAGATGCACAATCAGGTCAGATCGATGTTGATGAAGCAGAAGCTGCAGAAAATCTTGAACTTCCAGGTGCAGATTTATCAGGTGAGCAATTGGCAGTTCGGGTTGTGCCAGTTCAAGTTGATGAATTCACATGTTCACGATGCTTTTTAATTCACCACATCACACAACTTGCTAAGGGCGAAGGCGCTAAAGCAGTGTGCAAAGAGTGCGCGTAAGCTCTTCGTAATTTCTCGAGCTAATTAACCAGTAAGGAACGCTATCTCGCTTGTCGTCCAGATCAATTTTTACTCCGGTCGGTATCCAGAAAGCTAGCGAAAGGAAAGCTGCTGGGTCTGCATTCCTGGTTCTGAGCAACCGCATCTGCTCTTGATTGAGCGCTGTGGCGCCTTTCAAATATTTCAGCTCAATATGTGCAGTTCCAACGCGCAGTTCCTGCTCGTTGAGAGAAATCTCAGTGCGCCAACGGAACGCTATAAAGAAGATCCAAAGAGTGAAAACCAACCAAGAGATAAAGGCGCTGCGATTATCGAGCGCCGCCCAAATGGCTACTACCAATGAGAGAAACATGAAGTAGATGAAAGATAAAAGCCAGATTGGAGGGCGTATCACTTCGCGGAAAACCATATGGACTAGGTTATCTTGCAACTATCTACTTCAACCAATCATGAAGTAACCTTGCGTTATGAGTCGAGTGCCAAGCACAACGCCACCAGAAGGTGCGCTCATCCCGCAGCGCCATCCTCAATCACCCGCAACTGGCAGTCAGATTCCTTCACATTTTAAGCACTGCTTTGGCTGCGGTGAACTTCATCCGACAGGTTTGCACCTGGTAGCTCATGTTGGCCAGGGCGCAGACATCACTGCAGAGTTTGTTGTAACCGAAAATCACCAAGGAGCGCCAGGTTTGGCTCATGGTGGATTGTTAGCACTTGCCTTCGACGAGGCACTTGGAAAACTAATGTGGCTGCTTCGCGCGCCTGCAGTTACTGCACGACTTGAGACTGATTTTCTCAAACCTGTTCCAATCGGAACTCGACTTTATATCACTGCGCGCATTACCGGACAGGTGAATCGAAAAGTATATTCAGAGGCAGAGGGAAGGCTTGATGGCCCAGATGGCGAGATCGCCGTTAAGGCAGCATCTCTCTTTGTCATAGTCCCTATGAAACACTTTCTTGAAAATGCACCTGCCGAATACTTAGAAGGACTTCGTAAGAATCCAGAGTTACTCACCTTCGTTGATCCAGAATTCGATATTAATCCATGAGCTCTTTACAGGTATTGATAACGCGGCTAGATCCAGATCTTCCACTTCCGCAATATTCAAAAGGGGGAGACGCTGGAGCAGATATTGTCTCTCGCATAGATATCACACTTGCACCTGGTGAACGCGCGCTAGTACCCACAGGAATATCACTTGCGCTACCTGATGGATATGTTGCGTTGGTACATCCTCGCTCCGGATTAGCAATCAAACATGGGGTCACGATGGTGAATGCACCTGGAACTGTTGATGCTGGATATCGCGGGGAGCTACAGTGCATCATGATAAATCACGACCCGCACGAAAGTATTACCTTTAAGCGCGGAGATCGGATTGCGCAACTAGTGTTTCAGAAAGTTGAACGAGCAGAGTTCGTAGAAGTTGAAGAACTTCCCGGATCGGGTCGCGGTACCGGTGGTTTTGGATCGACAGGTCGCCAATGAGCCAACACGAAGATCGCGAAAAAGTTCTCAAGGCTTTCGGTGGCAAGAAGGGGCTGATTGATTCTGGAATTCCAACAATCCTCTTTCTGATTGTATTCAATGTGACTGACGAATTACAGAGTGCTTTGTTGGCAGCGATTGCCATGTCGGCTTTCCTTACAATTATTCGATTAGCGATGCGCGATACCGTGCAACATGCAGTGAGTGGTTTTATCGGAGTGCTCATCTGTGCTTGGTTTGCCAATCGCACAGGCAACGCCAGCGACCTCTACATTCCTAAATTATTAACTAATTTGGGGTACGGAACTGTTTATCTGGTGGCGAATCTTGCTGGCTGGCCAGTCTTAGGTTTATTGCTCGGCCCTATCTTGGGTGAGAACCTGAAATGGCGTAACCATCCAGAACGAAAGCGCGCCTACATGCTTGCGAGTTGGCTCTGGGTGGGTATGTTCTTTCTACGCATCGCAGTTCAATATCCAATCTATCGAACAGGGAATGTGAATCTACTCGGAACGGTCAATCTGGCGATGGGCTATCCGCTCTTTCTAGCTACGGCATATGGATCGTGGCAAATCATTAAGAACGCTCCGCCGATTCCAGCTGAGCACCGCGGCGCTACTGAGCGATAAAACAACCCTTGATCTGATCTTCGGCAGCAGCAGATGCCACAAAAAGTAATTCGTCTCCCGCTGTGAAGACATCGCTGGCTGATGGTGCAATTACTCGCCCATCTCGAACTATTGCTGCAAGAGATGCATCTTCAGGGAGAGTTACCTCTTCAACTGTCTTGCCTATGCAGATCGAAGAATCTGGGAGAGTGATTTCAACGAGGTTTGCTTGACCTTTTCTAAATGAGAAGAGTCGCACCACATCGCCAACGCTGACTGCCTCTTCAACGAGAGCAGCAATTATTCGCGGGGTAGATACAGCTACATCTACTCCCCATGATTGATCGAAGAGCCATTCATTCTTTGGATGGTTAATGCGAGCAACAACTCGTGGAACTCCGTATTCGGTCTTGCCAAGGAGTGAAGTCACAAGGTTCACCTTGTCATCGCCCGTGGCTGCAACAAGAACCTGACATTTGTTGAGTTGTGCATTATCCAGCGCCGCAATTTCGCAGGCATCGGCCATCAACCACTCTGCGTCAGGAACTGAATCGATTTTCAGCGCCTTTGGATCGCGATCAATAAGCAATACTTGATGTCCATTATCGAGAAGTTCTCGGGCGATTGCGCGCCCTACATTTCCAGCACCTGCGATAGCGATTCTCATAATTTAATTACCTGGACCTTGTGAGAGCGCGCTCTCGGCAATCGCTAACTTCTCATCCTGAATTGTCATATGCACTAGATCGCCATCCTGTAAAACTGTGTGAGGTTCTGGAATAAGTCCTTCACCCAAGCGAGTAAGGAAAGCAACGCGCGCTTCAGTAGCTTCTTCCAACTCAGTTATGGGACGTCCATACCAATCGATATGAGGGTGTACCTCGAGTAGTTGAACTGTGCCAGTTGCATCACGCCACTCTGAACGCGCACCGCCAGGAGCGATGCGACGAAGAATTTGATCGGTTGCCCAGATTACGGTTGCCACAGTTGGAATACCTAAGCGCTGATAAATTTCAGCGCGCCCTGGGTCATAAATACGAGCAACTACATTTGTGACTCCGTAGCTTTCTCGTGCCACTCGCGCAGCTAAGATATTTGAGTTATCTCCATTGCTGACTGCCGCAAAAGCATCTGCGCCTTCGATACCTGCCTCAAGTAAAGTATCGCGATCGAACCCGACACCTACAACTGTGCGCCCTTTGAAATCTGTACCCAAACGTCGGAAGGCCTCTTTAGATTGGTCGATAATGGCAACTGAATGTCCGGCTGTTTCTAATTCGATCGCCAGAGACGAACCTACTCGACCGCAACCCATGATGACTACGTGCACGGGGCTAACTTACTACTAGGCTAGCCATTATGTCTGCACACAGTCGAAAAGCTCTATCTGTGGGTGAACAATTGAGTGTCACAATTGAGAAAGTTGCCCATGGAGGGCACTTTATTGCGCGCCATGAAGGTGCAGTAATTTTCGTTCGTCATGCCATACCAGGCGAAACGTGCACCATTGAGATCACAAGCGTCGGATCATCTTTTAATCGTGCAGATGTGATTTCAGTGCAAAGTGCCTCCCCGGATCGTGTGAGCGCACCGTGCAGATATGCGCATCGCAGCGGGTGCGGGGGCTGCGATTTTCAGCATATTTCTCCATATAGACAGCGGACGCTAAAGGCGGATGTGATTGTTGAGCAATTTGCACGAATTGCAAAGTTGCCAGTGGAAGTCGCAGTGGAGGAAATCTCAGCGCCCCTCGGGTGGCGCACTCGCTGTGCAGCAGTCACAACAAAATCGGGCGCTCTAGGGTTTTATCAAGCGCGGACTAAAACAATAATTCCAGTTGATGATTGCCGCATCCTTGTTCCAGAGCTGAAATTTTCTGAGTTATCCACCCATGGTGCAAAAGGCGATCAGCGCCTCGAAATTTCTTTCTCCAATACCGGGGAGCGCACGATTGCAACTTCAAATACACGAGATGACTCTTCACCGAAAATTACGGAGGGCCCAGAAGTTGCCCATTATGAGATTGCCGGAAGAGTTTTGGAAGTGAGTCAAAAATCTTTTTGGCAAAGCCATAAAGATGCCCCCCGTGTTCTCACCAGCGCTGTTCGTGAACTGGCCAAACTGGCATCTGGCGATCGAGTGCTTGATCTCTACGGGGGAGTCGGACTATTTACCGCAGCTCTTGTGCAAGATATCGGAGTTGAAGGTGCCATTGATATTGTTGAAGGAAGCAAAAGTGCAACCGCAGATGCACGTCGTAATTTTGCCGATTGTTCCAACGTGAAGGTTCATACCGGAGATGTTGCGAAAATTTTGCCGCGTTTTACCGAAGCTGATGTCATCATCCTTGATCCACCCCGTGAAGGCGCTGGAAGAGAAGTCATCGCCCAAATGGTCGCGCTCACACCACACAGGATTGTCTATGTAGCCTGTGACCCCGCTGCGCTGGCACGAGATACTTCTTATCTGCGTGAGAGCGGCTATGAGTTACATACGTTGCGCGCCTTTGACCTCTTTCCCATGACGCATCACATCGAATGTGTTGCACTCTTCGTTGCAGATAAGGTATCTTGACATCAAGATACTTATGAAAGAAGGCTCGGGATGAGCAAGAACTCCCTCGGTACCAAGAAGAATCTCGCCGTTGCAGGCAAAGAGTATGAAATCTTTGATATCTCACAGGTTCAAGGCGCGAAAACCCTGCCTTTCTCGCTCAAGATTCTTTTGGAAAATCTCTTGCGGACCGAAGACGGCGCAAACATCACTATCGACCATATCAATGCGCTAGCTCAGTGGGATCCATCCGTCGAGCCAGATACAGAAATTCAATTCACACCAGCGCGCGTTGTCATGCAGGACTTCACCGGAGTTCCCTGTGTCGTTGATTTAGCGACAATGCGTGAGGCAATCGTTGATTTAGGTGGAGATCCAGCGAAGGTCAACCCACTCGCACCTGCAGAGTTGGTTATTGATCACTCTGTAATCGCCGATGTCTTTGGAACCAAGGATTCTTTTGAAAAGAACACAGATATCGAATATGAACGTAACCGTGAGCGCTATCGCTTTTTACGTTGGGGGCAAGGTGCTTTCGATGAATTTAAGGTGGTTCCACCTGGAACTGGAATTGTGCACCAGGTAAATATTGAATACCTCGCTCGCGTTGTGATGACTCGCACTGTAGATGGAGCTCTTCGCGCTTATCCAGATACGGTAGTTGGAACAGACTCTCACACGACCATGGTCAACGGCCTCGGCGTTCTTGGATGGGGAGTAGGTGGAATCGAGGCAGAGGCAGCGCTCTTAGGTCAGCCAGTATCAATGCTGATTCCTAGAGTTGTCGGTTTCAAACTTTCAGGCGAACTCCCAGTTGGTACAACTGCAACAGATATGGCTCTCACGATTACTGAAATGCTCCGTAAGCATGGAGTGGTCGGCAAGTTTGTTGAATTCTATGGACCTGGTGTGGTTTCAGTGCCGATGGCTAATCGCACGACAATTGGAAATATGTCTCCAGAATACGGTTCGACATGTGCCATCTTTCCAATCGACGATGAGACTCTTCGCTATTTGCGCTTGACCGGACGTAGCGAAGATCAAGTTGCTCTCGTTGAAAAATATGCAAAAGCTCAAGGAATGTGGCACGACCCAGCTGCTTCACCACGTTTCTCCGAACATATCGAGCTAGATCTTTCAACTGTCGTTTCATCCATCGCTGGCCCAAAGCGACCACAGGATCGCATCTCACTCACAGCCTCAAAGAGCGCCTTCGAAAAGGTTTTGCCAAGCTATTTCTCGGATAAGACAGGTAAGAGCGAGTTTCCAGTTAAAGTGGGAGAAAAATCAACCACAATCAAGAATGGCGATGTAGTGATTGCCTCAATCACTTCATGCACCAATACTTCAAACCCATCAGTAATGATTGGCGCGGCTCTGCTTGCCAAGAAAGCAGTTGAAAAAGGTTTGACCTCAAAGCCTTGGGTGAAAACAACCCTGGCTCCGGGATCAAAGGTAGTTACCGATTACTACGATCGTGCGCAGTTAACCCAATATATGGAAGCTTTGGGATTTAATCTCGTTGGCTATGGCTGTGTTACCTGCATTGGAAACTCAGGCCCATTACCTGTTGAAATTAGCAAAGCCGTTAATGAGCACGATTTAGCTGTAACCGCAGTTCTATCAGGTAATCGAAACTTTGAGGGCCGCATTAGCCCGGATGTAAAGATGAATTACTTGGCATCGCCGCCTCTAGTTGTTGCTTACGCCCTTGCCGGAACGATGAATCATGATTTTGAAAAAGATTCGCTGGGGAATGATAAAGACGGAAATCCAGTATTCCTTAAGGATATTTGGCCTTCACCAGCCGAGATCCAAGCGGTAATTGACTCTTCAATCTCATCTGAAATGTTTACCAAAGATTACGCAACTGTATTTGAAGGAGATCATCGCTGGAAGTCTCTCGATACTCCGACCGGTAAAACTTTTGAGTGGGATGCAAACTCGACATATGTTCGTAAGCCGCCATATTTTGAAGGAATGCCTGCGCAACCAGAACCAGTGAAAGACATTTCTGGGGCCCGCGTGCTTGCCATCCTTGGAGATTCAGTAACAACCGATCACATCTCACCTGCTGGCAATATCAAGGCCGATTCACCTGCTGGTAAATATCTGGAAGCTCACGGCGTAGATAAGAAGGACTTTAACTCCTACGGTTCACGTCGTGGTAATCACGAGGTCATGATTCGTGGCACCTTTGCAAATATCCGTCTCAAAAATTTGTTGCTTGACGGGGTAGAAGGCGGATTTACTCGCAACTTCCTGAACAACGGAGAGCAAACAACAATTTATGATGCTTCAGTTGCATATCAGGCAGCAGGAATACCACTCGTTATTCTGGCTGGTAAAGAATATGGATCTGGATCTTCTCGAGATTGGGCAGCCAAGGGCACTGCGCTCCTAGGAGTTCGTGCCGTTATTGCAGAAAGTTTTGAAAGGATCCACCGCTCTAATCTCATTGGAATGGGGGTTCTGCCTTTGCAATTCGTAAATGGTGAAACAGCAACATCGTTGGGGCTCAAAGGAGATGAAATTTTTTCAATCTCAGGTGTGTCCGAACTCAACAAGGGCTCAATTCCTAAAGAAGTTACAGTGAAGGCAGGAGATAAATCCTTTACGGCCAAGGTACGTATCGATACTCCAGGCGAGGCGGATTATTACCGCCACGGCGGAATCATGCAGTACGTACTGCGCCAACTCCGTGGCTAATCTAGACTTCACCTTATGCTTGAATCTCTAAAGAGCCCAGCTGACCTGAAGGGGTTAAGCCCTGAAAAGTTGGCGCAGCTGTCTGAGGAGATTCGCCAATTTCTCATCACTAAAGTTTCAAAGAGTGGTGGTCATCTCGGCCCGAACTTAGGCGTAGTAGAACTCACTATCGCGTTGCATCGCACCTTTGACTCACCAAAGGATGTTCTACTCTTCGATACTGGACATCAATCGTATGTTCACAAAATCCTTACCGGTCGCTCTGATCAGTTCGATCAACTGCGTCAACGGGGCGGTATTGCTGGATACCCAAATCGTCGTGAGAGCGAACACGATGTTATAGAGAACTCCCATGCATCGACTGCGCTTTCCTGGGGAGATGGAATTTCACGTGGATTTAGCTTGACGGGTCAGACAGATCGCCATGTTGTTGTCGTAGTTGGTGATGGAGCGCTGACCGGCGGAATGTCTTGGGAAGCTCTTAACAATATTGCTGCCTCTGAAAATCGTAAGTTGATGATTGTGGTCAACGATAATGAGCGTTCATATTCACCAACAATTGGAGGTCTTGCCACCTACCTATCCACTCTTCGAGTAACTCAAGGCTACGAACGATTTTTGGATTGGGGTAAAGAGGTACTCTCCAAGACGCCAGTTGTGGGAGCACCGATTTACGAAACCCTTCATGGAATGAAGAAGGGGATTAAAGATATCGTCGCACCTCAAGGCATGTTTGAGGATTTAGGGCTGAAGTATCTTGGCCCTATCGACGGCCACGATATAGCTGCGATGGAACGAGCCTTTTCTCAGGCGAAAGAATTCGGTGAACCGGTCCTTGTTCATGTTATTACTGAAAAAGGTCGCGGCCACAAACCAGCTGTTGCTGATGAAGCTGAGAAGTTCCATGCTGTTGGCGTAGTCGATCCAGAGACCGGAACCCCGCTTGCTAAATCAGCAACAAGTTGGACTAGCGTCTTCGCAGATGAACTTGTTGCGTTAGGACGCGCTCGGAAAGATATTGTGGCAATAACGGCGGCGATGCTCGGTCCGACAGGTCTTGATAAATTTGAGAAGGAATTTCCAGAGCGAACTATCGATGTAGGAATTGCCGAACAACATGCAGTAACAAGTGCTGCAGGTCTAGCCTTCGCAGGAATGCACCCAGTGGTTGCGGTGTACTCAACATTCCTTAATCGGGCCTTCGATCAGTTACTTCTTGATGTAGCGCTCCACAAAGCAGGAGTTACCTTTGTACTGGATCGCGCTGGTATCACGGGTGATGACGGACCATCACATCACGGCATTTGGGATCTGGCTCTTACTGGAATTGTTCCAACTCTTCATGTAGCAGCGCCGCGCGATGCTGCTAGATTGTGCGAAACCCTCCGTGAATCAGTTGACATCAAAGACGCGCCATCGTTAATTCGTTTTCCAAAAGGCGCGGTTCAGAGCGATATACCTGCCTTTGAAAGAAGAGATGGCATTGATGTGCTCTACCGTGGAGAAAGCGCCGATGTGCTTCTGATTAGCGTGGGTGCGATGGCGGCGATTGCCGTTGAAGCTGCCTCACAGGCATACCGTGAAGGTGTAGGGGTCACTGTTATCGATCCACGTTGGGTAAAGCCTCTGCCGCAAAGTCTCATTTCGATGGCACAGCGCTACAAGAGCGTTGTCGTTCTTGAGGATGGAATTCGTCATGCTGGAATTGCAAGTTCAATCTCAGAGCTATTCCGCGAAGCCGGAATGAACGTTGCCCTTCATAGCATTGGAGTGCCGTTAGAGTTCATCGAACACTCTAAGAGATCCGAAATCTTAGAAGATCTTGGAATTACAGCTCAAAAGATTTCACGCGATATCGTCGAGTGGAGCTCTACTGTGGAAGAGATGCAATTCCCGGCGCATGAAAACGCTGACCGCAAACAGATTCGCTAATTCCTTCGCGATCTAAATACGGCAGAATTCCACCTAAATGCATAGGCCATCCGGCTCCCATCAACATGCAGAGATCTATCTCTGCAGGGGTAGCAACCACGCCTTCATCAAGCATCATGCGCGCCTCTTCTGCCAGAGCCCTTAATGCGCGTTCGCGCACTTGTTCAGAAGTCGAAGGCGTTGTTCCTTGATGAATCAGGGCTAGCGCCTCTGGATTTGCTGCAAATGTGCCATCTTCCTTCTTTACATAGAATGTTTTCACGCCTGCCTTGACCATCGCTTGCATAGTAGGGGAGATGCGATAGCGCGGACCAAGATTTTCATGCAACGTCTCGGCCACATGAAGTGCGACTCCGGGTCCAACTAAACCAAGCAGTTCAAAGGGAGACATTGGGAAACCAATTGAGCGCATAGCATTATCGGCAATTGCTGGATCAGTTCCTTCATCAACAGCATCAGTGATTTCACCCATAAACCGAGTAAGTAGACGATTGACCACAAAACCAGGCGCATCCTTACAAATAATCATCGTCTTCTTTAGCTCTTTACCTATATTGACCGCTGTTGCAGTAGTTGCATCATCTGTCTTTGATGTGCGAGCGATTTCAAGCAACGGCATCACAGCAACTGGGTTGAAGAAGTGGAATCCCACGACTCGCTCTGGATGTTCTAATCCCTCTGACATACGTTCTACAGATAGAGACGATGTATTAGTTGCCAGTACGCATTCAGGGCTAACAATCTTCTCCAATTTTTTAAAGAGCTCTTGCTTGAGCGCAAGTTCTTCAAAGATTGCCTCAATCACGAAGTCACACCCAGCGAAGACAGATTGATCGGCGCTTCCGCTGACAAGCAGCGATAGCCGCGCCGCGGATTCGGGGCTCATGCGCTTCTTCTCAACCAACTTGGTGAGTTCATTACGTACCCATGCAACGCCTTTATCAGCTCGCTCTTGATCGATATCTGTCATGACAACTGGACACTTGAGATTGCGAACGAGCAAGAGCGCTAGTTGCGATGCCATCAAACCTGCACCCACAACACCAACACGTGAAATTTTGCGGGCTAGCGCAGGCTTGGGCGCACCTTCAACCTTCTTGCGCTTCTTTTGAATGAGGTTGAAGGCATAGAGTGAAGCGCGCAGTGGATCTGACATCGTTAAGTCAGCCAGCGCAACATCTTCGGCATCAAATCCTTGACCTTTAGTATTCCTTTGAGCAGCCGCAATTAACTCAAGAGCTTTCATAGGCGAAGCAATCTCAGCCCCACCATATTTTTTGAGTGCCGCGGCTTTTCCTACAGCGAGCGCGCTCTCCCATGCGGGATCACTCGAATAATCTTTACGTTCAATCTTTGCGCTCCCTGATAAGACAGAAACAGCAAATGAGATTGATTTTTCAAGAAAATCAGCCGGTTCGTAGACAGCATCCACAACTCCAAGTGCGAGAGCATCCTTAGCTTTCATCATGGTGTTGTTGTTGAGCGCATTATGAATAATCACTT
>JBEEIL010000069.1:0-7263 GCA_041169865.1 Actinomycetota bacterium
GAATAGACTTTTTGTCTCTCACTCAAAAATCTGCCAAATTTTTCCAAGTCGCGCCCATAGGACGAAATGGAGTTAGCTGAAAGTCCTCGCTCAATACGTAGATGATCGAGATAACTGCTCTTTGCGCTCTCGAAGTTCAACGCAACCTACTTCTGTCGCGCGATGGCTGCTTTTATCAATCCTACAAAGAGCGGATGTGGTCGAGTAGGACGAGAACGCAATTCGGGATGTGCCTGAGTGCCAACATAATAGGGATGAACATCTCTTGGTAGTTCTACAAATTCCACCAGATTTTTATCGGCAAAAATGCCAGAGAAGATAAGTCCAGCATCGGCAATCTGTTCACGATATTTGTTATTAACCTCGTAACGATGGCGATGGCGCTCCGAAATCTCAGTTGCTCCGTATGTTTCTGCCACTATTGAGCCAGGCGTCAGCGTTGCCTTATAGAGACCTAGCCGCATCGAACCGCCCATGTCTCCAGATCCAGCAACAATCTCCTTCTGATCATCCATGGTTGCAATTACCGGCGTTCCACTATCAGATTTAAATTCCGCCGAATTAGCATCCTTAATTCCCGCCAGATTTCTCGCTGCCTCAATGACCATACATTGCAGGCCAAGACAGAGGCCGAGCGTTGGAATTTTATGAGTGCGCGCATATGTGAGCGCACCTAATTTGCCTTCAATGCCACGAATACCAAAACCGCCAGGGACACATATTGCATCTACTCCCCCGAGTACTTTGGCAGCCCCTTCTTGAGATTCACACTCATCACTTGCAACCCAGATGAGTTCAACCTTAGCTTCATTGGCAAAGCCTCCGGCGCGCAAAGCCTCGGAGACTGAAAGATATGCATCTGGTAAATCAATGTACTTGCCAACGAGAGCAACTTTGACATGGTGCTTTGGCGAATGAACGCGCTTGAGAAGATCATCCCATTCTCCCCACTTGACTTCATGTCCGCCAAGCGTCAAGCGACGGACTATGTAAGCGTCCAACCCTTCTGAGTGAAGGACTTTTGGAATATCATAAATTGAAGGCGCATCAACTGCGGCAACGACTGCTTCCACATCTACGTCGCACATGAGTGAAATCTTCTTCTTAATTCCCTCTGGAATTGGTCGATCACATCGCAGAACAACAGCATCTGGCGCTATACCGATACTGCGTAGCGCAGCGATACTATGCTGCGTTGGTTTTGTCTTGAGTTCACCGGATGGTCCAATGTAAGGAACAAGTGAAATATGGAGATAGAAAACATTGTCGCGGCCAACTTCTTGACGGAGTTGGCGAGCTGCTTCCAAAAATGGCTGTGATTCAATGTCTCCTACAGTCCCGCCGATCTCTGTAATAACAACATCGACATCAGGGCCATCGTTGGCCAACATCCGTTCTTTAATTTCATTTGTAATGTGTGGAATGACCTGGACAGTTTCGCCTAGGTATTCACCGCGTCGTTCCCGGGCGATTACTCGAGAATAGACCTGCCCCGTGGTTACATTTGATGACCCAGATAGGTTTCGATCAAGAAAACGTTCGTAGTGCCCAATATCTAAATCGGTCTCAGCGCCATCATCAGTAACAAAAACTTCACCATGTTGGAAGGGGTTCATGGTGCCAGGATCCACATTGAGGTATGGATCGAGCTTCTGCATCGTGACGCGGATACCACGAGCGACCAAGAGGCGACCTAGAGATGAGGCGGTCAGACCCTTGCCAAGACTTGAGGCGACTCCGCCAGTTACAAAGATATGTTTAGTCACATGCGCTTGGCTCATGGAAGACCAACCTATCACCGTTTGGAAGCTTAACCTCGCAGGGCGAGTAATTCTGCAGCGTGTTCACGGGCGCTGGTGGAACCTTCTAGGCCGGCAAGCATGCGAGCGATTTCCTCTATGCGAGTCTCTTCAGATAGTCGGGTCACTCCTGATGCAACGATTGTTCCATCGCTGCTCTTGCTCACCATAAAGTGAGTGTCAGCCCATGCTGCAACTTGTGGCAGATGAGTAACGACAATCACCTGAGCGTTTTGGGATAGTGCATGGAGTCGCTTTCCAACTTCAATCGCTGCTTTGCCTCCAACACCTGCATCAACTTCGTCAAAAATATATGTACCAACAGGATGGCTCTTTGCAATGACAACTTCAAGCGCCAACATAATTCGAGACATCTCGCCTCCGCTTGCACCTTTTCCGAGAGCGATTTTTGGACCATCAACTTGTCCTTGAATTTGCATCACAACTTCATCGCATCCGAGAGATGTAAAGTTGCTCTCTTTGAGCGGACCTCCATAATCTGGGCTAGTAACATCAACGAAGAACGTAGTATGCGGCATCGCTAACGCTTGAATTTCACGAGTGACTTCACGCGAAAGATTCGCTGCAGACTTCTCGCGTGCCGAACTCAACAACATCGCGGCCGAGAGGAGTTCTTTCTTAACTTCTTGCAACTGCTTTTCTAGTTCACTCGTTCTCTCGTCGCCACCTCGAAGATCCGCGATTGTCTCTTTTGCGCTCTTCGCCTTTGCTGCAAGCAAGACCAGCTCTTCATCCGGCTCACCCGCTCCCGCCCATCTCTTGAGAAATGTATGCAATTCGGCTTTGCGTTCTTGCAGAAGGTTGAGCCTGGCAGGGTCCGCCTCTAGCGCTGATTCATAGGATGCTAAATCCGATGCAGCATCATCGAGAATATAGAGTCCTTCAGCAATGCGATCGGTGATCTCCTCCAATTTTGAATCTTTACCCTTGGCGACATCTAGAAACCTACGGGCATAGTGAAGAGAAGTGAGAGCGCCCTTTTCCTCATCGTTGAGCGCTGATAGAGCGCCACTTGATGCCACTCGAAGATCTTCAACGCTAGAAAGTCGGTTGATTTCATCGTTCGTTGCAGCGCATTCCCCACGGGTGGCTTTGAGTTTCGACCATGCAGACAGAAACTCTTCTAGCTCTGCAATCTCACCTTCTCGCTTGCTGGCGCTAGCTTTGAGAGAAGTGAGACGGTCTTTGAGCTCTCCAAACTGTGAGAATTTTTCCTGATATTGATTTAGAGCAGACGAAATGTCCTGACCGCCATAACGATCCAAGAGTTCGCGCTGTCGCGCTGGTTTAACGATCTGAGAGTTGGCAGATTGCCCGTGTATCTCAATGAGCGAACTCGTGAGTTCTGCCAGCGTGCTAGCAGGAACGCTATTGCCGCCACAGATCGCCTTAGATTTCCCATCTGAACTTACAGTGCGCGAAATAATGACTGATCCATCCTCGATTTCTGCGCCCTCTTCTGCAAAGAGCTCGTGTGCCGATTTCGGAAGCGAGAATTGAGCAGTTGCAACTAAACGATCGGCACCATGACGCACCAGAGCGCTATCGCTCTTGCCACCGAGGACCAAGTTAAGTGCGGTGAGAATCATGGTCTTTCCTGCGCCAGTTTCACCGGTTAAAACGTTGAGACCACGACCTAATTCCAGTTGGGATTGCTCAATAGCTCCCAAATTGCGAATTGAAATCTCTTCTAAATAGGAACGTTCACTCACCACGCCAACCTTCAACGGGAAGTTTGAATTTCGCTACCAATCTATCTGTGAAGAGCGTTTTGGAAACATGTGAGAGCTTGATGATTTGAGAATCACGAGTAATAAGAACTTTGTCGCCTTTCTTAAGAGGCAATTTACGGAGCGCGTCTGCTGAAAGAATTGCATCGCTTGAATCAATGGTCACAAGGATTTCTGATTTAGGTGAGACCACCATGGGGCGCGAAAATAACGCATGTGCTGAAATAGGAAGAAGCACCAACGCATCAACTTCTGGCCACACAACAGGTCCGCCGGCGCTAAAGGCGTAAGCGGTAGAACCCGTGGGCGTAGAACAAATCAATCCATCGCATCCCCAATGCGAAAGAGGTCTGGAATCAATCTCGACAAATAGTTCGACCATCGTTGTGCCGTCGCGTTCGACTGTCACTTCATTGAGAGCCCAGCCGGTTGCGATTTCAGCCCCGCCCCGCTGTACCGAATAGCGAAGAATCATGCGGTTTTCAGTCACATAGTTCTTGGCAATGATGCACTCAGCGATTGCGGAAATTGTGGGGCGTTGCACCTCAGCCATAAATCCGACATGGCCCATATTGATTCCAAGCAATGGAATATTTCTTGTCAGAGTAATCTCGGCTGCGCGCAGAATAGTTCCGTCGCCGCCAAGAACTATCGCTGCCTCTATGTCAGGCAATTCGGCATGGCTGACTTTGGCGACACTTGCGATATTTACATCTGAAATTGTGTAGAGAGAAAATCCTGCCTGAACAAGCAGTGGCGCCAATTCTTCGGCTGCCGAAATAGCTTCCTGGCGTGATGGACTAATAACTAGAGCAATGGATCTAGTTGACATTAGACAGGTCCCATCTCGATTGCCTTATCGAGAGCGTTCTCATCAATTGCAGGAGCGCCGCGACGTAGCCATAGGAAGTATTCAACGTTACCTGCAGGTCCAGGCAATGGACTGGCAGCGATTCCCATAGTGCCAAGACCTACATCGTAGGCAGATTCAGCGACATCAAGGACTGCGGAACGACGCAACGCTGGATCGCGCACAACACCACCAGCGCCTAACTTTTCGCGTCCAACCTCAAATTGTGGTTTCACCATTAATACAAAATCGGCTTCTGGTTTAGAGACAGCAGCGAGAGCAGGCAAGACTAGAGAGAGCGAAATAAAGGAGAGGTCGGCAACGACCAGATCAATATCTTCGCCAACTTGTTCACCTGTTAAGTGGCGAATGTTGGTGCGATCCAAAACTTTTACACGCGAGTCCTGGCGCAATTCCCACGCTAATTGGCCATAACCGACATCTACAGCGACAACTAAAGCTGCGCCACGACGTAGTAAAACATCCGTGAATCCCCCAGTAGATGCGCCAGCATCAAGACATTTCTTTCCCTCAACTGCCACACCAGTAAACGCATCCAGTGCCCCAGCTAGTTTATGGCCTCCCCGGGAAACAAAATCATCGCGCTTTCCTTGTAACGTGATTGAAGTTTCTGCATCTACTTGTGTCGCTGGCTTCGTTGCAGGGATTCCCGCAACTAAGACAGATCGCGACTCGATCAGGTCCGCAGCATGCTCGCGCGAACGCGCTAATTCACGTCTGACTAGTTCTGCATCGAGTCGAGTCTTCATCGTGAATATACCTAGAGGTTATCGATTGATTTAAGTGATTCTTGCAGTTTCTGATGGAGCGCTTCAAAACGTGCGCTATGTTCTGATAAGTCACTGGAATCAATCTCTTCTAATTCAGCGCGTACTTCTGTCACGAGATTGTTCTCATCTTCGCTCATCGCTTCACACCCTTCGTTGCTGTCTTCTTTGCAGATTTCTTTGCAGATTTCTTTGCAACTTTATTTGGAGATTTCTTGACCGATGCCTTCGCCGGAGTGGACTTCTTACCGGTCGAACTCTTTCCACGGGACTTCTTGAGGGCGTTGACTTCTCGAACTAGAGCATCGAACTCTTCGCGCTTCACAAATCCCATACGAAGGACTGCTGCTTCAACCTCCTCGGAGATCTTTGCCTTGAGAGTCTGGCCACTTTCATGGGCCCAATCATTGAGCGCTGCCGCAATCTCTGCTGGAGTGCGTTCTCCATCTGAAAGTTTGCGTGCGTAGCTCTTGAGAGTTGAGAAGACTTCGTTTACCGGTGTCTTAGCCATGGCGTAAGAGTATCGAGAATGAGAATTAAAGGCGGACTATCTCCGCTGCCTCGACCTGCCAACGACTTGCGACACCCGTTGCGCTCTGCCAAAACCTGCGATGGATGGATCCAGAAATCTCAACCCATTCATCAGGGTGGAGTGAGAGCGCTAATTTGCGACTCTTGGCGCTCCACGCGGCAATATCGAGAGTGTCTACACCCTCGCGCTCTGCCCGAGAAATAATCAATCGGAACTCGACGACTTTGTCTCCGCTGGGAAGTTCTTTACTTGTCGCGCTGGCCGAGACTCGACCACGTAAGAGAACATCATTGAGCGAATAATCGACCTCTTCTTCGTTCAGCGTTGTAGCCTGAACCTTCTTCTTGCCGCTTGCCATAACAAACCCTTCGATAGATGAAGGGCTGATGATTGAGTATCGCACTCTTCAAGAACGGAGCGTGGACCCTCAATTGTGGATAAGAAAATTACTTACGTGATCTTTCAGCTGCGTCAGTGACTTCATCGATATCTAACTCTGCGCACTTTGCAAACCATTCACGAGCTTCGTCGCGGCGACCTGCTGCATCGAGCGCATCGGCATAGGCATAACGTAAGCGAAGCGCCCATTCATCTGTCTCGTTCTTTAGCTCCTTACATTGCAAGGTAACTACCGCTGCATCAAATTCGCCCAGATCTCTTCTGGCACCTGATGCAACAATTCTCATTTCAATCTCTTCTGCTTTTCCAAGTCGTTTGACCTCAGCAGAACCGGCTAAATTCAAGGCTTTTAAGGGATTTCCTAATCCACGTTCGCAATCAGCCATCACGGGCCACATTGACACATCTCCTGAGATGCGATGAGCTGCACGCAATTCCTTGAGTGCAATTTCATAATGCCCTGCGCGGTACGCTGCATAGCCCGCAGTCTCGCGAACTACCGCTAAGCGACCCGCATGATGAGCCGCCGCAACTGCATGCTTATGTGACAACTCTGGATCGATATCCATGTAGAGATTGACGCAGACCATATGACGAGCAACAACTTTGGCATTTTCAGCAGAGAGACTTAACAGCTCTGCGCGTACGCTCTTTTCAAGTTCCTCACCTGTGACATCTTCTGGAATATCTGGTTCAAAGATGCGAG
Organism: Actinomycetota bacterium; assembly: GCA_041169865.1. Taxonomy (GTDB): domain Bacteria; phylum Actinomycetota; class Actinomycetes; order Nanopelagicales; family Nanopelagicaceae; genus Planktophila. The sequence goes on from JBEEIL010000069.1 coordinate 6,826, forward strand.
GCCTAATTCGTGATTGATCTCGTTCTTGCGGTGCAGGACGAAACCCGCGTGGATCACTGACTTCACGGCCTTTAGAAAGGTGTCGAGTGGCGCCGGCTCGATCTGCGCGACCACCTCGTGCAGGTCTATCCTCGCGAGATTGGGGACGGCCACTTGATTTACCAGATGATGAACGACCAGATGATGAACGACCAGATGATGGCCGCTTTGAAAGATCACCGCTTGCTCTATCGCGATTTGGTGAACGCTCTTCCATCTTCTTCTCCATCACTTCGCTAACACTTCTCTTTTTTATTTGATTCCAGTTTAACTTCTTAAGAAATAAAAAAGGGGCGCTTACAAATAAGCGCCCCTTTTTATAAAAGAAGTCCGGCGACGTTCTACTCTCCCACAAGGTCACCCGTGCAGTACCATCGACGCTGAGAGGCTTAACTTCCG
>JBEEIL010000070.1:0-2871 GCA_041169865.1 Actinomycetota bacterium
GCGTTATGCACATCAAGCACATCTGCAGCCTTGACGTCACCAGATAACTTATCTGTGCGTTGCAATGGCTTTTTGGCATCCTCTTTATAGATTGCAGGAATTGATCCCAAAAGGCCCTTTTGGAAATCTTCAAAGGCTTGAAGCACTTCGCGCTTTGTATTCATCACAAATGGACCCATCCAAGCAACAGGCTCTTTGATGGGTTGCCCGCCCAAAATAAAGAGTTCGAGGTTTGGAGAGCGAGACTCTTGTTGCGCTGCTGCGCGAACTACAATCGCATCGCCTTCACCGAAGACGGTGAGCTGTCCCATGGATACCGGACGTTGTTCATCGCCAACAAATCCATGACCAGACATTGCGTAGACAAGCGCGTTGTAATCCTTGCGCCATGGAAGGCGAAGTTCAGCGCCAGGTGCCACCGTTGCGTGAATCAAAGTTATTGGAGTCTGTGTTGAACCAGGCCCTACGTGTCCATCAAGTTCGCCGGCAATAATGCGAATTAGTGCTCCACCATCTGGAGTTGAAATAAGTGCAACATCATTGGCACGAACATCTTGATAGGCAGGAGGTGACCACTTCTTTGCTGCAGGAAGATTTACCCAGAGCTGAAAACCATGGAAGAGTCCACCTGACATCACCAAGTGTTCTGGTGGAGTTTCAATGTGAAGAATTCCGCCACCTGCAGTCATCCATTGTGTATCTCCGTTGGAGATAGTTCCACCACCACCATTGGAATCTTTATGGTCAAAGATTCCATCAATGATGTAGGTGACTGTTTCAAAACCACGATGTGGGTGCCAAGGAGTGCCCTTAGGTTCACCCGGTGCATACTCAACTTCACCCATCTGATCTAAGTGAATAAATGGATCTAGGAGTGAGAGATCAACTCCGGCGAAAGCGCGGCGCACAGGAAATCCTTCACCTTCGTACCCTTGTGGCGCAGTTGTAATGCTGTTAACGCGACGAGCACGAAGATGTGTTGCATCGCTAATGCGAGGCAAGATGGTGATGTCGCTGACTGTCACTGCTGGCACCGAAGTCTCCTTATCTCACACGTGTTTATGTCTCTCGCGTGATGGTGAAAATGTAGTTGAAATTTCAACTACCTGCAACCTCAAATGGGCTCTGCGACGGGTCGAGCAGGGGTAAAGAAACGTTTACCAAGCGGTGAAGTCCATGTACATGAACCATCGGGGAAGCTCTCAATCTGCCAACCATCATGGGTTTTTAATCGATGGTGTCTTCGACAGAGCGCCCCGATATTGTCGGCAGAAGTCACGCCCCCTGATTCCCAACTTTGAGCATGGTCGAGATCAGATAAGAGCGCCGACCTACGACAACCCGGGAAGCGACAGGTGCGATCGCGCGCTATGAGAAAGTCTTTAAGCGCTTGGGGAGGTTCGTAGCTTTCGCGCCCTAAATCCAACAAGTTTCCACTCTGTGGTTCTGTGATGAAGCGTCTCCAAGTGGCATCACTTGCCAAGTGGCGTGCAACGGATGCAGGAATTGCGCCATATCCGGCAAGTTGGCCGGGGTTCTCGGCTAAACCTAAGAGCGTTGGCAAATCAATAGTGACATTAACGGTAAGTGGACGGCGGTGCGCAACCACGGTCTCTGAAAGATCGCTTAAGACAGTTGCGCAGATTGCTGTCAGCGCATCGGCTCGCCTCTGATCTGCTGTGCGCTGCGGTTGATCCTTTTCGTTATCTAGTTGGTTCTGGCGCAGGAGAAAAGCTTCGATGGAGTTGATAACTATTTGCGCGTCGGCAGCAGGAAGGATTGCAACGACTGTCGACATTCCATCGGCATCGTTGTAGCAGGAAACACGTCGCAATGATTGTGCTTTAGCTACCGATTCTTCAAACTCTTCTGGAGCTAGCTTTGCAATCTCTGTTCGGATCATATTTGCGACCTGGCCTGGTGTATGAAATTCGGCGTAAGCAAGCGCTCGCTCTTCGATGAGAAAGATTGTTGATTCTGCAGCTCCATCCCGAATTGCCATTGCAGTCTCGCGAGCAATGACCGTCGCATGTGCAGATGAGATTTCACCAGTTGCAAGCGCTGAACAGGTTTGTGGAAGATTGTTAACGAGCGTACGTGCGATATCAATTCGAGATTGAGCAGTTGCTGGCGCTAATCGCAGCGCTGTTGATACATCTTCTCGTTCGATTTCATCAACCCCGGCAAGCGGACCGTCACCTTGTGATGGGCTCAAACCAGCTACTGCAGTTATAGCGCGCTGTTTGAGCGCATAGAGCCAGCCATCCTGTCGCTCAAGTGCAGCCAAGTAATCGATGCGATCGCTGGGTGAGAGAGTAAATGGATCAATCTCTTCGAGTTGCAACATTGTCTGCGCACAGGGCAACGCTGTTAAGAGATGTGCAACAGCTGCAGATGTTTGCGCAACATCGTGAAGTCTGGCTGGTGTCATAGCGGCAATCATGAGAGTAGCCACTGACAAAGAGCGCGCCAAAGATAAGTACAGACTCGATTCCTGTGGACAAGGATTTTCACGAAGTTCTAGCGTGCATTTTATTACTGTGGGTAACCGCGTTAGAATGCCCATGTGAACAAGCACGCTCCGAAACTCAATAAGGTGGTTCTGTACTACTGCTTTACACCTATTGCAGACCCAGAAGCGTTGCGTCTATGGCAAAAACAACTCTGCGAAAGCCTTAATCTCAAAGGTCGTATCCTGATTTCGCCACATGGAATTAATGGAACTGTCGGCGGTGAAATGGCCGATGTTAAAAAATACGTTCGTGAAACCCGGCGCTATGCAGGATTTAAGAAGATCGTCTTCAAATGGTCAGATGGAACTGGAAATGATTTTCCACGCCTTCGCGTAGTTGTTAAAGAAGAACTCGTCGC
>JBEEIL010000071.1:0-3294 GCA_041169865.1 Actinomycetota bacterium
TCGGCAAAGTTCTTCGTATCAACAGTCCTGCCTCACATCACAGCAGATCGCAAGATTGTTGAAGCAACCGACTCCGCCATCATGGAGATACCTGAGTCAGCTTTCTAACTTTCATCCGTTAGACTCAAGTAATGTTGACGAAGCATCGCGCTGAGTTTCTCCTTGCCTTAGGAGCAGTCTTCTTCTCAGCGAGCGGCATCATTGTCACCGTCATTCTCAAATACATGCCGGCTTTTCATCTTGCGCAATTCCGATCTATTTCAGCTGTACTCATCCTTGGTACCTACGTATTACTGACCCGCCCGGAAATCTTGAAGGCTAAGCGGTCAGAGATAAAGCGTTTTGCCATCTACGGAGTCGTGGGTTTTGCACTTGTGAACTTCGGCTATCTGCTCGGTATCGAGCGTGGCGTTCCGCTTGGACTAGTCCTCATTCTCGAGTTCACTGCATCAATTTGGATTGCCCTCTGGATCAAGTTGGTCCGTAAGGGCTATGTGGCAAATGAGATGTGGCTTGCAGTATTCCTCTCATTCTCTGGGCTGATTCTTGTCTCGAAAGTTTGGAATGGCTTTGCCTTCGATCTGATTGGCCTTGCTGCATCTCTACTCTGTGCTTTTGCGCTCGCTGCCTATTTCTTGATGAGCGAGAAGATTGGAAAAACGCGCGAACCGATTGCGATGTTGATCTTCGGTATGTCCTTCGCCTCAATCTTCTGGCTAGTTGTTCTTCCACCTTGGACATTTCCATTTGAAGTCTTTACAACGCAGATGAATCTCGGCGGTATCGCAGAAGGCACGATGGTTCCGGGTTGGGTAATGATTTTATCTGCTGCAATCTTTGGAACGGTTGTTCCATATATGTTGGTGCTTTCAGGGATGCGCCACCTGAGCGCATCAACAAGTAGCGTTATTGGGATGCTCGAACCAGTTATTGCTGGAGCATTTGCTTGGATCTGGTTTAGCCAGAGTTGGGATGCGATTCAATTAATTGGAGCAGCAACTGTGCTCTTTGGAATCTACTTAGCTGATCGCGCAAAGAGCGCGCCAAACTAAATTATTCGTTCCATCCTCCATCACCGGGTGATGATGGTTGTGTATCTGCATTGGTTGACTGTGTGAAGTCGCGGCCTGCGCCAACTGCTGGCGCCATATCGAAGAAACGTGCGAAGTGAAGTTGTGCAGAGACAGTAATAGTGCGAGTTGGTCCGTTACGGTGCTTGGCAACGATGAAATCTGCTTCGCCTGAGCGGTTCTGTGAATCGTACATATCATCGCGATGGAGCAAGATAACAACGTCAGCATCTTGTTCGATAGAACCAGATTCACGAAGGTCAGAGAGCATCGGCTTCTTATCAGAGCGTTGTTCAGGTGAACGGTTGAGCTGCGAGATAGCAATAACAGGGACATTGAGCTCTTTAGCCATCAACTTGAGGTGGCGTGAGAATTCAGAGACTTCTTGTTGGCGGTTTTCAACGCGCTTACCCGATGACATCAACTGTAAGTAGTCGATAACAATAAGTTTGAGATCATGGCGCTGCTTAAGGCGACGGGCTTTTGCGCGGATCTCCATCATTGAAAGATTTGGTGAATCATCGATAAAGAGCGGTGCATCTGAAATTTCGCCCATACGGCGTGCCAGCTTTGCCCATTCATCATCGCTGAGTTGGCCAGAGCGAATGTTGTTAAGTCCAACGCGAGCCTCGGCGGACAACATACGCATTGTGATTTCTGACTTCGACATTTCGAGAGAGAAAATCACAGAAGTTTGATTTTCATGAATCGCAGCATGGCGCGCAATATCTAGACCGAGCGTTGATTTACCGACTGCAGGACGCGCCGCAATAATGATCATATTTCCAGGGTGGAAGCCGTGTGTGAGTTGATCTAAATCGCGGAAACCAGATTTAACGCCTTCGATGCCAATACCTTTTGATATCGCTTCGATTTCATCTAGCGCTGCCGGTAACAAGGTATTGAGTTGTACATAATCTTCAGAAGCGCGACGTTCGGTGACTGCATAAACTTCGGCTTGCGCAGCATCTACTGCATCATCAACTTCGCCATTTTGATCGTAACCAAGTTGGACAATTTTTGTTCCGGCTTCGACAAGTCTGCGCATGATTGCATGTTCAAGAACAATCTTTGCGTAGTAACCTGCATTAGCTGCAGTAGGAACAGATGAAATCAATGTATGTAGATAAGGTGCACCACCAGCGCGTGCGATATCGCCACGCTTTGTGAGTTCGGCTGCGACAGTAATTGCATCTGCGGGTTCGCCGCGGCTATAGAGATCAAGAATTGCTTCGTAAATTAATTCATGCGCAGGTCGATAGAAATCGCGTTCGCGTAAAACTTCAACGACATCTGCAATTGCATCTTTTGATAACAACATTCCACCGAGAACTGATTGTTCAGCTTGTAAATCTTGTGGAGGTGTACGCTCAAATTCGGTACCGACCGTGTTATAGGTTGCAGCCCCGCGTGGGTTATTGGGCAGTTCGGCGATACTCACGGGTGAAACTTCCCACCTAGCACTGACAAAAGCGACTGCGCTTGGGGATGAGCTTGGGGATAAACCCCCCTCTTATGTGTAAAAAGCTGTGGAGGAGGTGTGGAGAACCCCTGTGAACGGTGGATACCGCGCCCTACTGAGCGTAATTAGATGTGGAGGAAAGTAATTACCAACTTCTCACATCGTGATATCCGCAGGGAAAGCAAAAGACCCGCCGCAGTGAAGCGACGGGTCTTTTGGGTGAAAGGGCTTAGGCAGAGACCACTGTAAGAGCCACGGTTGCAACAACATTGTGTGCAAGTGAGACCTTTACTGAGTGTGTTCCTGTCTTCTTGATGTGGCCAGCTGTCTTGAGGTTATGGCGATCAATATCAACACCAGTTGCTGATTTAATTGCAGCAGCGATGTCCTTATCTGTGACAGAACCGAAGAGGCGACCAGCAGAACCGGTCTTGACCTTGACGGTAACTGTTGCCTTTTCAAGGGTTGCCTTGATCTCTTTAGCGTGATCGAGATCGCGAACTTCGCGAGCAGCGCGTGCGCGACGAATTCCTTCGATCTGCTTCTCGCCACCTAGTGACCATGCAATTGCGACGCCACGTGGAAGAAGGAAGTTACGTGCGTAACCATCTTTTACAGTGACTACATCGCCAGCGTTACCGAGCTTATTTACTTCACGAGTAAGAATGAGTTTCATGGTTCATATCTCCTTATCGTGCCGATGATGTGTAAGGCAGAAGAGCAACTTCGCGGCTGTTCTTAACAGCTGTTGCTACTGCGCGC
>JBEEIL010000072.1:0-5284 GCA_041169865.1 Actinomycetota bacterium
TTCCTTCAGTTGTCCAAAACGACCCTCGAGTAATTGAGGCTTACCTAGGAGTTCCAGCAGATGCGTCTTGAAATTAAAGATCTTCGCGTTCATTACGGCAAGATCGAAGCAATTAAAGGCGTTTCGGTCGTTGTTAACGAAGGTGAAATTGTCACTCTCATCGGCGCAAATGGCGCTGGTAAGACAACAATTTTGAAGACAATCTCGGGCCTTCGTCCAGTTTCTAGCGGTTCGATTAACTTTGATGGCCAGGACATTAACAAAGTTCAAGCGCACGAACGTGTCGATCTTGGAATCTCACAAGTTCCCGAAGGGCGTGGAATTTTTCCAGGTATGACTGTGCTAGAAAATCTTGAGATGGGTAAGTTCAATCGGAAAAATCGTAAAGCCGAGATGGATGAAGATCTTGATCGCGTCTATACGCTGTTTCCACGATTGAAGGAGCGCGCTTCTCAAGCCGGTGGAACACTTTCTGGCGGAGAGCAGCAGATGCTTGCTATGGGTCGCGCACTGATGGCCCGTCCAAAGGTACTTCTGCTCGATGAGCCATCCATGGGTCTTGCTCCTCAGATGATTGCAAATATTTTCCGTATCATCACTGAAATCAATAAGCAGGGTGTAACTATCTTGCTCGTTGAACAGAACGCACAGCAAGCACTCCAACGCGCTCATCGTGCTTACATTCTAGAAACTGGAAACGTGACTAAGGAAGCAAAGGCTTCAGATTTGCTCAACGATCCAGCAGTGCGTGAGGCATACCTCGGAACGGGTGCCCACTAAGGAAGAGAAGAGTTAATCCGAATTACGGATTAAGAATGAGGCAGGTTATGCGAGCTGTACAGGTTCGCTGACCTGCCTCATTTGTTATTACGATTTCATATACACAGAGCGTGCGACCCAGAGAGATTGGGGTGGCAACACCTGTTACATATCCACTCGTTGCTGATTTGTGATGAGTTGCATTGATATCAACTCCGACAATTTTTCGATCCGGACCTGCATGTAGTTGCGTGCCGATAGAACCGAGCGATTCGGCGAGCACCACATTGGCTCCACCGTGTAAAAGTCCAATTGGTTGAGTATTTCCCTCAACTGGCATGCGAGCGACCAAACGTTGCGGAGAAACCTCAAGCATCTCGATTCCCATTTTGATGTCAAGAGCGCCTTGGCCTCGTTCCTTGATAATCGCTAAGTAATCAGGTTCAGTCATAGCAACGGAGTTTATACCTATGATGTCCTACATGAGCAGTAAAGCCGGCAAGAAGAAGGTTCTGCTCATTGATGGCCATTCAATGGCATATCGAGCCTTCTTTGCTTTACCTGCCGAAAACTTCACAACGGCTCAAGGTCAACATACAAATGCAATCTATGGGTTTGCGACCATGTTGACATCGCTTCTCAAAGATGAAAAGCCAACACATGTCGCTGTTGCCTTTGACGTTTCGCGAAAAACTTTTCGAACCGAGATATTTCCAGAATACAAGGCGAATCGTGCAAAAACTCCCGACGAATTCCGTTCTCAAATGTCCTATCTTCACGAACTGGTTACCGGCTTTGGAATTACCCAATTTGAATTAGAGGGCTATGAAGCTGATGACATTATCGCCACGATAACCAAGCGTGCTGAAAGTGAAGGCGCAGAGGTGCTGATCTGTACAGGGGATAGAGATAGCTTCCAGTTGGTATCTGAAAACACGACCGTGCTGTATCCAAAGCGCGGAGTCTCGGAATTAGCTCGCATGACTCCAGATGCAGTTATTGAAAAGTATGGAATGACTCCAGCGCAGTATCCTGATTTTGCAGCGTTGCGCGGAGACCCAAGTGATAACTTGCCTTCCATTCCAGGCGTTGGTGAAAAGACAGCTGCCAAATGGGTCATTGAGTACGGCTCACTCACATCACTGCTCGCAGAAGCCGATAAGGTATCTGGAAAAGTGGGGGATGCGCTCCGCGCCAATCTGGAAAGTGTGCGTCGCAATCGCGAATTAACCCAACTCATTCATGATGCTCCTATCAACCTTTCCATTGATTCTTTAGCATGGAACGGGGTTACAGTTGAAAACCTGAGTGCGCTCTTTGAGAAATTGGAGTTTCGTACCTTAAAAGATCGCATAAAAGCCATTGCTAGTTCACCTGAGACGATGCAAACCAATCTTCCTGAAAAGGAAATGACTCTCTTTGCAAGTGAAATTAATTCATCTGTTTTGACCCCGCAGCAAATTTCTCAGATTATTTCTCAACAAAAATCTGCGATTGCCCTCTCTTTTGAAATCCGAGATGGCGCCCTACATCGTTATGCCGTGGCTCTAAATCACAATGAAGCGCACCTCATTCATTCTGCAGAAATGGGGGAATGGGCCACCGATAAGTCGGTCCTAAAAATTGCGCATGATGCGAAATCTCTTGCTCGAATAAATGGCCTCACCGGGGTCACTTTTGATACTGAGCTTGCTGCATATCTGGTAAACCCGGGTTCACGTGCACAAGAGTTGCAGGACTTGCTGGATAAGTGGGGAGGTGGGATTGTCATCGATCAATCTTCGCCAGAACAGCAACTCCTTACTTCGGCCTGCGCTCTTTTTGCTCTGAAAGACGCCCTAGCAAGTGAACTTGAATCTCGAGGCCTGAGCGCACTTTTCAACGATCTCGAACTTCCGATCGCTGAACTTCTCGCGGTGATGGAGAACCGCGGTATTTCTGTTGATAAGAAGGCTCTAGAAAAGCTCCTGAAATTTTTTGAAACCGAAGTTGATCGCGAGACCAAGAGCGCACATGCTGCGGCTGGCCATGAATTTAATGTGGCATCACCGAAGCAGCTCCAAGTGGTTCTCTTCGACGAGTTAGGTCTACCCAAAACTAAGAAGATTAAAACCGGTTACACGACCGATGCTGATGCACTGACCTGGCTCTACGAAAAGACAGCACATCCAGTGCTTGCTTCCCTTTTGCGTATTCGCGAGACCAAGAAGTTGGCTACAACTATTGAAGGCTTACTTGCAGAGATTGCCCCTGACAAGAGAATTCACACTCATTTTGCCCAAACCGTAGCTGCAACGGGCCGGCTTTCATCGGTTGGTCCTAATCTTCAAAATATTCCGGTTCGTACAGAAGAAGGAAGAAAGATTCGAGATTGCTTTATTGCAGGGCAGGGATATGACTCCTTATTGACAGCGGATTACAGCCAAATTGAAATGCGAATCATGGCTCACCTTTCAAACGATGCTGGCCTACTCAAAGCCTTTGAATCAGGTGAGGATTTGCACGCCACCGTGGCGGCACAGGTTTTTGGAGTTAAACCAACTGATGTCGATCCAGAGATGCGCAGACAAATTAAGGCAATGTCGTATGGATTAGCGTATGGATTGAGTTCATACGGATTAGCAGCGCAATTAGGACTGACTCCTTCGGCAGCGCAGGATTTGATGGATCGCTACTTCCAACGATTTGGTGGAATTCGCGATTACCTCAAGACAGTAGTTGAGGATGCGAGAAAAGTCGGTTATACAGAAACTGTGATGGGTAGACGTCGATATCTGCCTGACCTTATGCACGACAATCGCCAGCGACGAGAAGTTGCAGAGCGCATGGCGTTGAATGCGCCAATTCAAGGATCAGCAGCTGACATCATCAAGCAGGCGATGCTCAATGTTCAGAGTGCGCTACTAGCCGGCAATTTCACATCCCGATTATTACTGCAGGTTCACGATGAACTTATCCTAGAAATTGTCGCTGGCGAAGCAGAAGCTGTTTCTGACTTAGTGCGAACTCAGATGGGAAGCGCATTCCCGCTTAAGGCGCCACTGGATGTCTCAGTTGGTATTGGTAAGAGTTGGAATGATGCGGCGCATTAAGGCGCTATTGATTGGTATTAGCGTTATCACGCATCGCAGCTAGATCTTCTTCGCTCGTTGGAATTCTATCTGCTGCCTGCAAACGAGATTTTCCTAGCGCAAGTATTAGGTATCCCATACCGATACAGATAGCGGTAATACTGAGCGCAACAGTTGGTGATGAGTGCTCTGAAATAAATCCACCAGCCATAGAACCAATCGACATCAAAGTTCCTTCGACCGTCCAGAGCCAGCCCATCATCGCGGTTGGGGAACCTTGTGGTCGGATTGCCTCCATTACTTCCCAATAGAAAACTTGAATTGCACCTCCAACCAAACCAAGTAATGCGCCAGCGATGATCATGGTCCAATTTGGATATGACAGCGCCATCGGAATAGCGACGATAAACCAAACCCCGTAGGTGCGGCGCATCGCTTTCAAGGAAGATGTTCGCTTTGAGACAAGTCCAGCTAGTAGCCCACCAATTACATTGGCGATTCCCATTGCAGCAAAAATCCATGCCGTCATATGCGGAACCTTTTCAATAGTTGTAAAAGCTGGCACTGCAACATCGAAAAGCCCCCAGCCGAAACCAATGAAACAACCTTCTATCATGAGAAGTTGAAGTGGTTTATGCCTCCACAATGGCTGGTAATCAGCGCCCTTCTTTTCAGGGATCCAATTTCGAGAAACGCTGGTCATGGCAAGTGATATGCCCCCAAGCAACATCAGGCCAGCACAGATATAAAGAGGAGATGACGAGAAACTCGATAAGGCAAGTGATGTAGCAATCACTGGACCAACAACTCCAGCAAAATTCATAATGGAAGAGTCCACAGCGTATGCAGTACGTAAGAAATCTTCCGGAACAACGACTTTCCACAGCGGACGGACCGATAGATTGATCGGGGGAGCGCTCAACCCCATCACGAAGGCTAAAACCAACATAGCTATTTTTGAGTCGGACATATTGAGCGCGATGGTGAGCGATGCATATGTCGGAACCATGATTCGTAGCGGCCACTTTTGACCGTACTTATCCATGATTGATCCGCGAATTCCAGCCGTCAGCGCACCTGATGCGGCATTGAGGCCAAGAGCGAGCCCTGCGGTAGAAATTGAATCCGTGGATTGCTCTACCTTAAAGAAGATGGACAAACTGACCATTCCATAGGCAACGCGAGCAGGAAAGCAGGCAAGAACGAGAACCCAAACATGTGGAATTCGAAATAGTTCGCCATATCGCTTCATTGTTTAGGAATCCTACTGCGAACAAGGATGATCTATGCGGGGATTTGCCCGTCTTTAGCCCTCACCCGTACGCTATGCCTCCCACAACTTCATATGTCCTATCCCTACTACTTTCTATCCCTACGGAGCATCTTGACTACACAAATTGCAGTAAATGACATTGGATCAGCAGCAGATTTTCTTGCAGCAATCGAAGGCACAA
>JBEEIL010000073.1:0-8541 GCA_041169865.1 Actinomycetota bacterium
TGCGCAAGATGCGGAAGCTCTACCAAATTAAGCGCCTTATTAACGGCATCATCTACATCTTTGATGCCACGGCGCCGCAGACCAAAAGCGATGTTCTCGAAGATGGTCAGGTGCGGGAAGAGCGCATAGTTTTGAAAGACGGTATTGATAGGGCGCTGATATGGCTTGGTCTGAGTAATATCAGTTGCACCCAATGAAATCGTTCCTTGGGTCGGTTCTTCTAGCCCAGCAATCATGCGCAATGTAGTTGTCTTGCCGCATCCTGAAGGCCCAAGGAGTGCAAAGAATGAGCCTTCAGGAATCGTCAACGACAAATCATTAACAGCAGTGAAGTCACCATAAGTCTTGGTGATGTGAGAGAGTTTTAAATCTCCCCGTGCAGAGCTAGCTACATCTGACACTTAGTTGCCGGCAGCCTTCTGGAAAGCCTCGGTCCAAGTTGTCTCTTCTGTAGGTGTAAGTGAACGGAAGACGCTGAGATTTGCCATCATCTTCTCGGTTGGGAAGATGAATTCGCTCTTGGCAAGCTCTGGATCAATTTTTTCCATCTCAGCCTGTGCTCCCTTAACTGGGCAGACATAGTTGACGTACGCGGCAACTTCTGCAGCTACTGCAGGGTCGTAGTAGTAGTTGATCAATTTTTCTGCATTGGCCTTCGCTTCAGCGGTAACAGTTGAAGGTATAAGCATGTTGTCACCTGAAATCGTTCCGCCTGATTCTGGAACTGCAAAGTCAAACTTTCCTTCGTTCTCAGACTTAAGGATGAACATATCGCCTGACCAACCAATAACTGCTGTGGCATCTCCTGAAGTCAAATCCTCGGCATATTCGTTGCCCTTAACTCCACGAATCCAGCCATCTGCAATCTTCTTCTCGAGGAAGTCAACAGCGTTCATAAATTGGTCTTCAGTAACGGTCTGAAGATTGACGCCCTGCGAGCGCAAGATGATTCCGATGGTGTCGCGCATTTCAGAGAGAACCACAATCTTTCCCTTATTTGCAGGAGAGAAGAGGTCTTCGATTGTGCGGATTCCCTTTGGATTTTTCTCTACGTTCCAGCCGAAACCGCCCATGATTCCTTGCCAAGTCAATGTGTATTCACGCTTAGCATCGAATGAAGGATTGGAGAGGGTGTCGAGAATGTTTGCAGAGTTTGGAATATTTGCGCCATCAAACTTCTGGGCATATCCAAGGCGGATCCAACGAGCTGCCATCCAGTCGGTTGGGCAGACTAGGTCGTAACCAATGTCTTTCTTAATCTTAAGTTGTGCCTGAACTTTTCCGAAGAACTCATCATTGTCGTTGTAATCTTCAAAATACTTAACTGCAATATCGGTCTCTTTGGTAAATGCTTCAAGAGTTGGATACTTCTTACCTGAATCATCGACATCAAGGTAGAGCGGCCAGTTACCCCAACGCACTGCGTTTGAAGAATCTGAACCTCCGCCTATTCCGCATGAAGCTAGTGCACCAGCACCTGCTACTGCGCCTGCGCCGGCTAAGACAGCACGACGAGAAACATGAGTGTTAAGAATTGCGCGTGCTTCTGAAGAAAGTGGTTTCTTAGCCATAGTTGTGGGCTCCTTTTAGTGAAACTTGCCGGTGTAAGGGACGGTTCTGCAGGGCTCATTATGTAGCCCTTTTGAGCGTGAGCCAAACCTAAATGAGAGAAATTCTCCTGTGCCTTTATTGGGATTTTGGCGCAGGGATTTAGGCGTTGAGATTGGTCATCACATGCTTGATACGGGTGTAATCCTCGAAGCCATAATTCGATAGATCTTTGCCGTATCCGCTGCGCTTAAATCCGCCATGAGGCATCTCGGCCACCACTGGGATGTGGGTGTTAATCCAGACGCATCCAAAGTCAAAGGCCTTGGCCATCCGCATTGCGCGGCCGTGGTCCTTGGTCCAGACAGAAGAGGCCAAGCCGTATTCGACTCCGTTGGCCATCGCGACAGCTTCTGCCTCATCCTTAAATTTCTGAACAGTAATGACCGGGCCAAAGATTTCAGATTGAATCAACTCATCGCTCTGCTTGAGATCTGCGATGACAGTTGGAGCTACGAAATACCCTGGACGGTTTGTTGGCTGACCACCCGCAACGATTCGAGCATGGGAAGGTGTGCGCGCAATGAATCCATTGACGCGCTCGAACTGTGATGCGTTATTAACTGGTCCCACAACTACATCTTCGTCTGGCATACCCATTCCAATGTGGTTCGTGGCCTGATCCGCCAACAACTTCACCATCTCGTCGTAAACACCTTCTTGAACAATGACGCGGGTTGCCGCTGTGCAGTCCTGGCCAGAGTTGAAGTAACCGGCAAGTGCAATTCCTTCGGCAGCTGCCTGCAAATCTGCATCGTTAAAGACAACAACCGGCGCCTTGCCGCCAAGTTCAAGGTGAACTCGCTTGAGCGACTTAGATGCTGCAGCTGCAACTTCCATTCCTGCCCGGACAGAGCCGGTAACAGAAACCATCGCAGGTGTTGCATGGTCAACTATCGCTGCACCTGTTGCGCGTTCTCCGGCAATCACGTTGATCACGCCATCAGGCAAAAATTCCCCCATGATCTGCGCCATGAAGAGAGTTGATGCAGGAGTTGTATCACTTGGCTTTAAAACAACAGTATTTCCTGCGGCTATTGCCGGTGCCCATTTCCAGACCGCCATCATCATCGGGTAGTTCCAAGGAGTTACCTGCGCACACACTCCAATAGGTTCGCGACGAATAAATGAGGTCATTCCCTTCATATATTCACCTGCAGAGCGACCTTCTAAGTTACGGGCAGCGCCTGCAAAGAAGCGAATTTGATCCACCATAGGTGGAATTTCTTCAGATGCGGTAAGGCCTTTTGGTTTACCACAGTTTTCAGATTCGATATCAACAAACTCTTGGGCGCGAGATTCAATGGCATCAGCAATCTTGAGTAGCGCCCGCTGACGTTCTGATGGAGTGGAATCGCGCCAGACTGGAAAGGCATCGCTGGCAGCCTTCATCGCCTTATCGATATCGGCGGCATTTGAGTTTGGCGCAGTGGCGAAGGCTTCACCCGTTGATGGGTTTATCAGAGTTGTGGTTTCGCCAGAGGCGCTATCAACAACTTTTCCATTGATGAAATTCTGTAACTTCTTCACCTTTTATGCCTGACCTTTCGTAGCACGCACCAATTGATCACCGTGATCATATGGATGTTTTGTATAAGTTTCGATCCATCGAGCAATTGTGTACCGACCTGCTTCTGTATGCTCGCCGAATTTCTCTAGATCGCTTTCCTCTAAACGCTTGAGTACATCAAGGGATGCCGCCCGAACTGCAGCAAAGACCGCAATCGAGTTTTCGATTGGACCATCTGCATAGGCAAGCTTTGGCTCATGTGCCCAAGCCGCTTCGTCATAACCTTGAATGATGGATCCTTCAGGTTCAGCCACCAATCTCCGAAGTCGCGCATAAGACTGCGCTTCAGAGTCAGCCATGTGATGGATGCATTGCCGCGCTGACCATTCATTGTCAGCATGGACATCGATGACCTCTGCAGTGACTCCGCGAGCAAGATTTAGAAAATACTGTGTCGCTGCCTCATATGCTGCTACTGCTTCTTTGAGATCTACTGATGCACTCATGCGGAAGATACTAGTTAACTCTTGGCTTTCTCACTAGCAGCTAATTGCCCACAGGCACCGTCGATCTCACGGCCGCGGGTATCCCTTACCGTGACAGGGACCCCATAACTTTCCAGAATTCGTACAAATTCAGCTTCATCTTCGCGGCGAGAGGCTGTCCACTTAGACCCAGGGGTTGGGTTAAGCGGAATGAGATTAACGTGTGCATTGCGATTCTTTAGTAGGCGACCCAATAAATCTGATCTCCACGATTGGTCGTTGATATCGCGAATCAAGGCGTACTCGATTGAATAACGACGTCCGGTCTTCTTTTCGTAGGCATCTGCAGCTGCTAGAACTTCGCGCACTTTAAATCGGTTATTGATGGGAACCAATGTGTCGCGAAGTTCATCATCCGGAGTGTGAAGTGAGACTGCCAAGGTGCAGTTGATGCCTTCTTCCATAAACTTTTCAATTCCCGGTACTAAGCCCACAGTTGATACGACAACTGAACGAGCCGATATGCCGAGTCCATCTGGATTTGGATCTGTGATGTTGTGAAGTGTTCGCACCACGGAGTTGTAATTGGCAAGTGGTTCGCCCATTCCCATAAAGACAATATTGGAAAGTCTCGTTGGTCCACCTGGTAGCTCACCATTTGCGCAGGCGCGAGCTGCCGCAACAATCTGATCTGTAATTTCACCTGCCGATAGATTGCGAGTAAGGCCCGCTTGCCCTGTTGCGCAGAACGGACAGTTCATTCCGCATCCGGCTTGCGATGAAATACAGACAGTCGTGCGATCGGAGTAACGCATTAATACTGATTCAACAAGAACGCCATCGTGGAGTTTCCATAAATCCTTACGAGTCATTCCGCCATCTGTTGTTCGGGTGGTTACCAACTCGATGAGCTTCGGGGTAAGCGCATCCGATATAGCCTGTCGCTCTGCCGCTGGGATATCTGTCCACTCATCCGGATTATTTGAAAGATGTGTGAAGTAGTGCGTTGCAACTTGGGCGGCGCGAAATGGTTGAAAACCCATCTCTTTGGCAAATGCCTTGCGTTCGGCGGGGGCAAAGTCTGCTAAATGTTTTGGCGCTTTCTTCTTTTGTATTGGTTCATCGAAAACCAACTTCAACTCAGTCATAGCAAGCCGGAATCTTGTGCACGACGCACAATTTCCAAAGCCAGCCAGAGAGCAGGCGCTGCGAAAAGAACTGAATCGAGGCGATCCATGATGCCCCCATGGCCGGGAAGAATTGAACCCATATCTTTGATTGCTAAATCGCGCTTCAGCGCAGATTCGATGAGGTCGCCGGCTGTGGCGGTAAAGACTGTCAGTAATCCAGCGAGTGCACCAAGCCACCACTCTGAATCCATGATGTAGACAAATGCGAGTGAGCCACCAAGAACTGTGAAAATGAGCGAACCAATTAAACCCTCGATTGTTTTCTTGGGGCTAATCTTTGGAGCAAGCGGATGCTTTCCAATAAGAACGCCAGTGATGTAGGCAAAGGTGTCGTTGCAAGCAACCAGAACTACAAAAGTCATCACTCGTTCTAAACCGTTATATGGACGAGCTAACAGAATCAGAAAGCCCGCAAGAAAGGGAATGTACATAAGGGCAAGCGCCGTAGCTGATGCGGTCTTAACGAATCCGTCTGTGCCTTGAGGAAGTTGTAATACAAGTAAACAAGGCAGTGCAATTGCGGTAGCAACTGCAAGTCCTGAGACTCCCCCAAGCCAAGTTGCCGCCGAGAGCCCAACGCCAGCAATAGTCAGTGCCCAAAGTGGAAGATGGATATCTGCAGCTGATAGCGCCCGGTTGAGTTCGCGAATTCCAAGGACAACTGCAATTGCAACGATTCCCGCAAAGATGGCTCGATAAGTTGCGAGTGATCCCCACACCAAGAGAATCAGAAAGACACTGACTCCAATAGAAGGCAGTAACTTTCGACCAGCGCGCTTATTGATGGCTTCGTTGATCGAATGTAAATCAGACACGATAAATGAACTTCTCAGAGCAAAGTCTTTAGACTTCGAGAAGTTCAGCCTCCTTGTGCTTCAGTAGCTCATCAATTTTGGCTACATGGTCAGAGGTAATTTTCTCTAATTCTTTTTCGCCGCGGCTAAGGTCATCCTTGCCAATCTCGCCATCCTTCTCGAGCTTTTCCATGAGCTCTTTTGCAGCGCGACGGATGTTGCGAATTGAAACCTTTGAATCTTCTGCCTTGGTCTTAGCTACCTTGATGTAATCCTTGCGGCGCTCTTCTGTCAGTTGTGGAAAATTGACACGAATAACCGCGCCATCAGATGCTGGATTCACGCCAAGATCTGATTCACGAATTGCTTTTTCAATTGATGCCATAGCGCCTTTGTCGAATGGAGAAACGATTGCCATCCGTGATTCTGGGATTTGAATGGTGGCTAGCTGAGATAGCGAAGTAAAAGTTCCGTAGTAATCAACCATGATCTTGTTAAACATAGCTGGATGAGCGCGACCAGTGCGGATCGCCCCAAAATCATCTTTGGCAACTTCGACAGCTTTAGCCATCTTATCTGTCGCTTCTTTCAGCGCACTCGCTACATCTGCCATTTTTGCTCCTTTAGTTTCTCTCGCCGTTATGAAACGAGAGTTCCTATCTTCTCGCCACGAACTGCACGGCCGATATTGCCATTCGTCATCAAATCAAAGACAACGATGGGCAAGTTATTTTCACGACAGAGGCTAAAAGCTGCGGCATCTGCAACAGCTAGCGACTTCTGGAGAACTTCGTCGTATGAGATTGCATCAAACTTTGTAGCGTTTGGATCTTTACGTGGATCCGCGTTGTAGACACCATCGACACCTGACTTTGCGAGCAAGAGCGCTCCTGCACCGATTTCAAGCGCGCGTTGCGCCGCAACGGTATCGGTTGTAAAAAATGGCATTCCTGCGCCCGCACCGAATATGACGACGCGGCCTTTTTCGAGGTGGCGAATCGCGCGACGTGGGACATACGGCTCAGCAACTTGACCCATAGTGATTGCAGTTTGAACGCGAGTATCAACGCCCTCTTTTTCGAGAAAATCTTGTAGCGCAAGGCAGTTCATAACGGTGCCAAGCATGCCCATGTAGTCAGCACGAGATCTTTCCATGCCGCGCTCAGAAAGTTCGGCGCCGCGGAAGAAATTACCGCCACCGACCACGATTGCAATCTGCACGCCACTGCGCACGACATCGGCAATCTGTTTTGCTACATCTTGTAAGACATCAGGATCAACACCGATGCCCTTCTTTCCACCAAAAACTTCGCCGGAAAGCTTAAGGAGCACTCTGCCGTAATTCCCTCTAGAACCTGGCATGAGTGCTCCCTTCGCTCAACGTGTTATTAGTTTACTGACCAACGCGGAAGCGATGGAATGCCTTCACGGCGGTTCCTGCTTCATCAAGGATCTGCTTGACCGTCTTCTTGGCATCCTTAGCAAATGCCTGCTCGATGAGTGAAACTTCCTTGACGAATCCAGTCACTCGACCTTCGATGATCTTAGAAAGTGATGCCTCTGGCTTACCTTCGGCGCGAGCTGTCTCTTCTGCAAGACGGCGCTCAGTTTCGATGAGATCTGCTGGAACTTCGTCACGGTGTACGAAGCGTGGAGCAAATGCTGCAATGTGTTGTGCAACATCTTTACCAACCTCAGCTGCTTCTTTAGCAAGTGCAACCAAGACGCCAACCTGTGGTGGCAAATCTGGGCTGGTCTTGTGAAGGTAGAGACCTACTGGACCCTCGACAACTGCAACGTTGCGAATTTCAATCTTCTCACCCATGGTTGCGTTACCTTCATCGATAACTTCCTGAACAGTCTTTCCAGAAGCCATCTTCGATGAAAGGAATGATGCAACATCTGAAGATTTTGCTGATAGCAAGTGATCAACGAGTTCATCTCCGAGTGCAATAAAACGCTCACCTTTTGCAACGAAGTCAGTTTCGCAGTTGAGTTCGAGCATGACACCGAGGTCACCTGAAACCTTTGCAACTACAAGACCATTCGAGGTGAGGCGACCCTCGCGCTTTGTAACGCCCTTAAGTCCCTTTACACGGATGATTTCTACAGCCTTGTCGTAATCACCGTTTGCTTCATCGAGCGCCTTCTTGCAATCAAGCATTCCTGCCGCAGTTGCTTCGCGTAAGCGCTTTACATCCTCTGCTGAATAGTTAGCCAATTTACTTATGCCTCCGGGGTTGAAGTTGGGGTTGCTTGCGCAAGAATTTCTTTCTCAAGAGCTTCAGTCGCAGCATTCTCAGTTGCACTTGGTGTTGGCGCGTTCGCAGAACGAGCCTTGAGACCTTCAGCAATTGCATCTGTGATCACGCGGGTAAGAAGTTCGATGGAACGAATTGCATCGTCGTTACCTGGAATCTTGTAATCAACTTCGTCTGGGTCGCAGTTGGTATCGAGGATTGCAATAACTGGAATACCAAGCTTCTTAGCTTCCTGTACCGCAAGGTGTTCCTTCTTGGTATCGACTACCCAAATTGCTGCAGGCAACTTGGTCATGTTACGAATACCGTCGAGGTTCTTGAAAAGTTTTTCGCGCTCACGACGAAGAACGAGAAGTTCTTTCTTGGTGAGAAGAAGATCATTTGCTGTCTCTAGAGCTTCCAGCTCCTTGAGGCGCTGAATACGCTTGTAGACAGTTGGGAAGTTAGTGAGCATTCCACCTAACCAGCGCTCAGTAACGGTTGGCATTCCAACGCGAGCTGCTTGATCGATGATTGGCTTGTGAGCCTGCTTTTTGGTTCCCACAAAGAGAATGTGTCCACCCTTAGCAACAGTGTCCTTCACGAATGCATATGCAGAATCGATGAGGGCTAGTGATTGCTGGATGTCGATGATGTAGATGCCATTGCGTTCGGTGAAAATAAAACGCTTCATCTTTGGATTCCAACGACGAG
>JBEEIL010000074.1:0-76632 GCA_041169865.1 Actinomycetota bacterium
GGATTAACCGCCGCTTCGAATTTAATTTCAGGTGGCGGTTTGTCTATGGTCGGATGGCCGAGAGGCGAGGCAAGGGACTGCAAATCCCTCTACACGGGTTCAAATCCCGTTCCGACCTCCATTGGTTGCTTTGCAGAAGGCAAGCGATGGCAAGAGCGATAAACTCGCTTACACAATTTCATAAGTACCGAGGACGATTGGCTCAGCGGTAGAGCACCACATTGACATTGTGGGGGTCACTGGTTCGATCCCAGTATCGTCCACCACGTAAGTAGCTTTGCGATTGACTTACCAATAATCTGACTTTTTCGGTTCTATATTTAATGCATGAGCGCCAACAATCAGATGCCTTGTGATTTCTGCGGTCGCCCGTATGACCCAGTATCCACCCGTTGGCTCTGCCCGCATTGCCACATGAAGACCAACTGCTGCGATGGAGCTCCGTGCGACATTCCTGCTCAGAAAATAGAAAAGCCCACCACTGCCAGATTGCAGTGATGGGCTCTCCTACTTAGTTATTCAGTTTTACCAGCGGCCTTGCTGAGTGCACGTAACAACTGATAACCGATGACTGCAACGAGGGTTCCGTTAACAATTCCACCGAATGAATAGTCGCCTCGCTTCCAAGTCATATCAGCAATACCGATAATCATGGTTGTTCCTGCGATAAATAGATTCGTTGAATTGCCGAAGTTCACCTTATTCTCGATCCAGATCTTCGCTCCGAGAACGCCGATCATTCCGTAGAGGGCAACTCCGACTCCACCTAGTACTCCAGCAGGTGTTGCACTGAGAACTGCACCAAACTTTGGAGAAAGTGAAAGAAGAATTGCTCCTATGCCTGCTACCCAGTAAGCAGCAGTTGAGTAAATGCGAGATGCAGCCATGACGCCAATGTTCTCAGCGTATGTTGTCGTTCCTGAACCTCCGCCTGCGCCAGCTAGGGTCGTTGCAACTCCGTCAGCAAAGAGAGCGCTACCCATTGCATCGTCCAGGTCCTTTCCGGTCATTGTCGCAACAGCTTTTACGTGACCGACATTCTCAGCTACGAGAACGAGGACAACTGGTAGGAAGAGAAGGATTGCATTCACATCAAAAGAAGGAGTGGTGAATGAAGGTAAAGCAACCCACTTGGCTGCCTTCACTCCGTCGAAATTGATATCGCCTTGGAACGCGGCAAATGCATATCCAACGACAATTCCGCCAAAGATACTGATGCGACCTAGAAATCCTTTCGCCAAAGCGCCGATGATGGCCACTGCCGCCAAGGTAACTATCGCGGTGACAGGTGCTGCTTTGAAATTATTGTTTGCAGCACCGGCCAAGTTGAAACCAATGATCATAACGATGGATCCAGTGACGATTGGCGGTAGCAACCAGTTGACCCAACCGATACCCACTGCGTTCACAATTAATCCAATGACTGCAAGAAGTACACCAGTGGCAACTACGCCACCGAGAGCAACAGCCATTCCCCCGCTAGATTGTGCGGCAGCGATGGGCGCTAAGAATGCAAATGATGAGCCAAGATAACTCGGTACGCGGTTTTTAGTAATAATAAGGAAGAGAAGCGTTCCGATTCCTGAGAAGAATAAAGTTGTACTTGGCGGAAATCCAGTAATGATCGGCACCAGGAATGTTGCACCAAACATCGCCGCAATATGTTGAACACCAACCCCGATAGTGAGTGGCCAGGACAAACGTTCGTCTGGATTGACTACTTCGCCTTCCTTAATTGATTTTCCATTTCCATGCAGTTTCCATGACAGAAGAGACATTGCTTTCCTTTCAGTATTTCTTGCATAAAACGCAGCGAGGGACTGCGAATGGGGATATTCAAGGTTAAGAGTTACTACTTCGTATTTTGCGGAAAAACACGCACCAATTCACGATAGTCTGACCGTGTGCTCACCTTTATTCCTGGATTCTTGACCGGGTTATCCTTGATTATCGCCATAGGTGCTCAAAATGCATTCGTCATACGGCAGGGTCTCATGCGGCAGCACGTGTTTCTCATCGTGGCAATATGTGCAATTTCCGATGCTGCACTCATCTTTCTGGGCACAGGTGGCCTAGGAACTCTCATTCAGAGCAGGCCATCGCTTCTCGAATTCATTAGATGGTTTGGCGTTTCATATCTGACCTGGTTTGGCATCAGAAGTCTTCGATCGGTTTTTAAGGATCAAGCTCTTGAAGCTGGAGCGGGAGCGACCATTGATCGATCTAAAGTTATCGCCACTTGCCTAGCGCTGACTTTCCTTAATCCCCATGTTTATCTCGACACAGTGATTTTACTAGGAAGTGTTGCCAATCAGTTTGAAGAAGATAAATGGGTATTCTCATTTGGTGCAGCGGCAGCCAGTTTGGTCTGGTTTTCGTCAATCGGTTTTGGAGCCCGTGCAGCTTCAAGGTTCATGTCAAAGCCTATTTTTTGGAAGATACTCGACGCTGTGATTGCTGCAATTATGTTCACGATTGCGTTCACGCTCGCTATCTATGATTTTAAGGGTTGACCTTCACGTATTTGTAGAGTGACTTATATATATTGCATCGTTTCGATACTTGGGCCCATGCTGACTTATCGTTCTTTGCTTTTGCGCAATCATCACGCAACTGAGAAACACCAGTGAGTAGCCCGTTGTACTCTTTCGATGTCAGACAGTTCTTATTCACAAAACCCATCTGGTAGGCCTTGACGATTCGTCTCGCATATTCTTGAGGAGCATCTGCTTCTGAACCGGTGTACTTGGCATCTAACATTTGTTGAATATCTGTCTTAAGCGCAGAGCATGGACGCTTCGCACCTTGTGCTACAGGAGTAACAACAAGCGTTGAAAGCGCTAAAGTAAAAATGACCATGAGCCGGTTCATGTCGTCACCTTTCGCCCTAAACTGATGTAGAGAATTCCTAGAATAACAGCAGCAATACCTAAATAGCTCTGCCAGACGAGTTCTTCTCCAAGAACGAATCCTGCTAGAACGGTCGCTGTCGCAGGCTCAGCAAGCACCACCGTAGCGGCAAGGCTAGATGGTATTCGTTTTAAACCTGACATAAAGAAGATGTACCCCAGCGATGTAGTAACAATGCCTAACCATAAAGTTGTGATGATCCCGTTGCGAGTGGTTAACCAAGTTAATTCATCAGCGAAGAGAAATGGCGTCGAGGCAATCGCTGCAACCCCAAACGTGCTTGCCGTCACCCAAATATCACTCGCACCATTTTCAAGAGATCTTCGACAGACGACATTGAATATCGCAAATCCCAATCCGGCTATGGCCGCTAGCAGAATTCCAAAAGCGTTAAAGGAACCAACTCCACTTGCTGTTCCTACGAGGACTATTCCAAGAATTGTGACGGAGGTCCCCAGATACCAAGACTTTAAAGGACGTTCCTTGAGTATCACAAAGGCAACAATCGCAGAAAAACTGGGTGCGCAACCAAGAGCTGTGACAGTTGCAAGTGCAACACCGGTTAAATCAACGGCGCTGAAAAATGTGAGTTGGTAAATGGCGATACCTATTCCGGCCACAAGCAGGTCGATGACTGGCATCCGATAAGTGGCTTTCTTTGACTCGAACAAGCGAGCAAAAAGAAATAGAAACGTTGCGCCACACAAGAGGCGTGCTGCCGCTACTGAGACAGGTGAGACATCGGGGACCCCTAACTGGGCAGTCGTGCCGGTTGTTCCAAAACAGAGTGATGCAGCTAGAACAGCCAATACTCCCAACCGAGACGTTCGTGCGCTATGCGAGATGGTGCTCATTCGGTGATGATACTCATAAGATGCAGCCATGACTTTTCGCGCAGCAAATCCAATTGATGGTTCCTCTGTCGGAGCTGAGATAACAGAACACACTGAAGCTGACGTCAATTCGTTTATTGAACGGGCAGCCGCTGTCTCTCATCAAATTTCCGATCTATCGCCTCAGAAGCATTCAAAACTCTTGCGAACGATTGCTATACACATTGAGAAATCACGCGAGACGTTGATTGCGACAGCCTGCAAGGAAACTGCGCTGCCTGAAGGTCGAATCGGTGGAGAAGTTACGCGGACAACAGTCCAATTCGAGAGATTTGCAGAGCTAGTCGAATCTGGAGATCACCTCAAGGTCGTTATTGATAGAGCCGATCCAAACTATTCCCCAGCTCCACGACCAGACATCAGAAAGATGAATCGCCCACTCGGAGTTGTCGCAATCTTCGCCGCGAGTAATTTCCCACTTGCCTTCTCTGTGGGCGGTGGCGATGCCGCTTCAGCTCTAGCGGCTGGAAATGCGGTAGTTGCGAAAGCGCATCCATCTCATCCAAATACCTGCGCAATTATTGAAGGATGCATCAAAGCCGCTATTAGAGAATGTGGTCTCTCTGAAGATTTGTACTCGATAGTTCAAGGTGTCAATCCCATGATTACTCATTGGCTTGCACTCCACCCAAAGATCCAAGCAGTTGGATTCACGGGTTCAGAGGCAGTGGGACGGATATTGGTTGATCTAGCCGCTTCTAGGAAATTTCCAATACCCGTGTATGCAGAGATGGGAAGTCTCAATCCGGTCTTTATCACCAACTCTGCGCTTGCAGAAAGAAATGAAAGTCTCGCAAAAGGGCTCGTTGACTCTGCGCTGATGGGATCGGGTCAATTCTGTACCAAGCCCGGATTGGTATTTGTCCCTGACTCTGCAGAATTTTTCGACGTAATCCGTGAATATCTATCCTCACTTGCTGTTGCACCATTACTCAGCAAATCAATTTCAGAACGCTACTCATCCGCAATATCCGAACTCGTAAAGATTAATGGCGTTGAAGTACTGGCTGGAGTAAGCACAAGTGCAGGTTTTGGTGTAACACCAACTTTCTTTATTACTGATTGGGAAACTGCTCGAAGCAACACGAATCTATTAGAAGAACATTTCGGTCCAACAACAGTAATTGTCAAAACTTCCGAGAAAACTTTCGTAGAGATAGCTTCAATGCTTCACGGCCAGTTGACTTCGACTATACAAGCTAGTGACGATGACTCACTCGCTGAACTGATTGAAATTCTCTCCCAAAAGTCCGGACGAGTAATCTGGAACGGTTTCCCAACAGGCGTAGCAGTTACAGCAGCGATGACACACGGTGGACCATGGCCATCATCTTCCACCAATACAACTTCAGTGGGAATCGATGCCATATACCGGTTTTTGCGACCTGTTTCGTTCCAGGGTTTGCCACAACAATCTCTCCCGGAAGCGCTTCAAGATGCCAACCCCTGGAAAGTGCCGCAAAGCATTAATTAAACGATAAACCCATTTGGGAAAGGGTCGCTTGGATCAAGCATCCATGTTGCTTCTCCCATGACCCAGGCGCGCCCGGTAATCATGGGAACAATTGCGTCAAAATCTCCCACTTTCGTTCTCTCTCGAATGCGGCCTTCAAAGTGTGAACCTATCCACGATTCATTCTTTAACACATCGCCATCATGAAATTCGCCCCGAGCAACCATCTGCGCTAAGCGCGCACTAGTTCCGGTACCGCAAGGGGAACGATCAAACCAACCGGGATGAATAGCCATGGCATTTTTCCAGTGAAGTGGGCCTTCTGCGCCGGGTGATATGAAATCAACATGATGGCAGATTGCAATCTCTGGATTTTCGGGATGAACTGGACGGTTTTGTTCATTGATCGCATCAGAAATAGCCAACCCGAGGTCTAAAAACTTCTGGCCATTCTCACGTTTGAACTCCATGCCCACTCTTTCAACTGGAACTATGGCGTAGAAGTTGCCCCCATAAGCAATGTCGTAGGTGAGCTCGCCTAATCCAGGAACAACAACCTTTTGATCCAAAGCTAGAGAGAAAGAGGGCACATTTATGATGGTTACCTGTTTTGCGCGACCATTCTCAACGGCGACATCAACTACTACAAGCCCAGCAGGAGTATCTAATGAGATGGTTGTTACAGGTTCAATAACCTTCACTAATTTCTTCTCTACAAGCGCAGTTGCAACTCCTATGGTTCCATGTCCACACATAGGTAGGCACCCAGATACCTCTATATACACAACTCCCCAATCGGCATCTGGTCGAGTTGGTTTTTGCAAAATTGCACCACTCATGGCGCTATGCCCGCGTGGCTCAAACATCAACCATTGGCGCCAAAAATCCATGTGCTCCATGAAGTGCAGACGCTTTTCAAACATTGTTGCGCCCGGTATCTCACCTATGCCAGAAGTAACAACGCGAGTTGGCATTCCCTCGGTGTGCGTTTCAACTGTTGTGACCGTTCGGATGCTATTCATAAGGCGCAGCTACCCCGGATTAACGGTTCTTGAAATATGCAAGAGCAACATCCATCTCACGATGAATCTGCTCTTGTTCATGGGCCGGCAGCGGAAGGCGCGGAAGTCGAGTTGGGCCACCGTAACGACCAACATGGTCCATTCCAAGTTTGATTGCTTGAATGAATTCTTTCTTTGAGTCCCAATGAAAGACGTCGTGAAGAGCTGCATACATTGGAGCAGCTTCTTTAAAGTTTCCTGAAATCGCCAAGTTGTAGAGCTCCATAGATTCCTTAGGTAGAGCGTTAGGGAATCCTGCAATCCATCCTGATATTCCTGCAGTAGAAAGCTCAAGAAATACGTCATCGGCCCCAACGATTACTTCAATACGGGGCGCTAGTCTCTTAATCTGCCAAATTCTGCGAACATCGCCAGAGAACTCCTTGATAGCGACGACTTCAGGTACTTCGTTTGCAATTCGTGACACAAGCTTTGGGGTTAAATCTACTTTGGTGTCAAAAGGGTTGTTGTAAGCGATGATTGGAATTCCAACTCGTGCAACTTCTTTGTAATGAGCTAATACCTCGTCATCTGATGCACGATATGCATTAGGTGGAAGCAACATGACCGCACCCGCTCCTGCCTTCTGCGCGTGCTCGGCCCACTTGCGAGATTCAACAGCGCCATAAGCTGCAACCCCAGGAACGACACTGAATCCTTGCGGAGCAGCAGCAACTGCAACCTCAACCATTTTTGCACGTTCTTCAGCTGTGAGTACTTGGTACTCACCAAGAGATCCATTAGGAATTACTCCGTGAGTTCCATTTTCAGCAAGCCAGGCAACATGCTCTGCATACTTGTCGTAGTCAATTGAGAGATCTGCTTTGAATGGGGTCGCTGTTGCGGTAAGAACGCCGTTCCATGGATTTTTCATGTCCGCACTTTACCTTGCTAGCTCCGTTTATGTGAACGGTTAGCAGCCAGTGCACCTAATGAGATTGGAGCAGCTATTGGTCGATTGCTCGCTGTGATTCTTTCAGTTGGTGAAACAGCGCACTTTGTTATACCCGCAACAATATCGCTCACATTTCGAGAACAGACACGTCCTTGGCATAGCCCCATACCTGCTCGAGTGAAGAGTTTTGAAGTGCGAGCATCTTCCGCGCCCAAATCTTGAACAGATTCAACTATTTCATGGCGTAAAACTTCCTCGCAACGACACACAACAGTGTTATCACGCAGCCATTCCCGCCATCCTGGACCTACGGGATAGCTACGCTGAAGTGCTCGCGCAAATATTCGTTTTGTCACACGTTTCCAAATCAAATTTAGAGGAATCCGAGAACCGGTAGCAGACAGACCGGCGATTTCGCCTTCAATCAAGGCAAGATCGGCTCCCCCAATCCCTGTTGCTTCACCTGCGATCCAAACATTGGCAACACTTGATTGCTGCTCTTCATTCACCGTGAAGATGACCGTCTCATCAGCATCTAACTTCTGCGAGCAACCCAGAATTCCACCAAGTGATACATCGGGCACGAATCCCCAGCCCGTTGCAACAACATCGCATTCAACGCTAGCAAAATTTCGCGTCTTGATAGTAAGGTCGGAGCGAACCCGAGAAATTCCCGCCTTTCCATTCTCAAAACTAGTTACCGCGCATCCAAAGGAAATTTTTATTTTATTTTTTAATATGGCTCGTGAGTAATAGAGCAATTCTGGGAATTTCGCAGGATTTACAAGTAAGGCAATGGGAGAAAGAATCCATCGAAGCGGGTTTTGAGCCTCGTAAATTTCCACCGTTGCCCCATTTTCTGCAAGCGCCGTGGCAACGGGAAACAAAAATGGGCCAGTTCCGGAGACAATAATTTTTCTTCCAACAACAACGCCATGACCTTTTAACAAAGCTTGCGCCCCACCTGGCGTCATTACCCCTGGTTCTGTCCATCCAGGGAAAGGAAGAGCTCTATCGTAGGCACCCGTTGCAACTATTACCTTTGAAGCAATTATGCTTTTTTCAATCCCTTGCTGTAAGAAGTTCAATTGAAATCTATCGTCAATTTTCTGAGCGCTCCAAACCTGCGCTCCTGGAAAATAGGTAATGAGTGGGTTTGACGTTATCTGATCAAAATACATTCGGGCACGAGAACTCTTGTATCCCTTTACTTCACTTATATGGCGCCAGTATTGGCCGCCACTGCGCACCCCAGCATCAAGGATTGTCACGCTATGGCCGTTTTGAGCTATGGCTTTTGCGGCTGCCAGGCCGGCAGGCCCTGCACCGATAATCACAATCATAAAGAACTCTCTACCTTCATCTGATCTTCTATTTCAATCAGACATGCTCGCTGATTCGCAATGCCATTAATTGTTACGACGCAGTCGAAGCAGATTCCTATTCCGCAAAAAATTGATCGCGCCTCTTTGCCAAATCGCGTTCTTCTCAATTCTCGCTGTCCATTAGCGATGAGTGCGGCAGCAACGCTCTGACCTTGGTCGCCAACGAATTTCTCATTATTGAAATAGAAGGTAACTTGGTTCTTCATACCTTCGCCAACTCAAATCTCTTTGGGCTAAATGCAGATGCGTCCATAAAACTCGGACGGCCCATGATTTGATCTGCAATGAGCGCTGCAGACCCTGGCGCCAGTCCAATCCCAGCGCCTTCATGGCCGGCTGAATGCCAGAGACCTTTTATCTTGGCATCTTCACCAACTACTGGAAGATGATCTGGAGCATAGGGACGAAAACCGCGATATGCGCGAAGAAGTTGTACATCTTTCAAAATTGGAAAGAGTGACGTTGCTTGCGCCGCCAAAGTGCGAAGAATGTCGTAGTTCATCGAGCCATCAAAACCGACTCGCTCTCGGCTGGCTCCAATCAGGATAGTGCCGCTTCTAGTTCCCTCAACAACTGTACTGGTCTGTAAATCCGCCTCACTACTTGCAACATTTGCAACGTAGTCTGAATCATAAACTTTATGAAAGATGTACTTGGGTGCGGGCTCAGTCACCAGAATAAATCCACGGCGTGGTGCAATCGGTAAATCAGAACCTGCCATACGTGCAATTTCTCCCGCCCAAGTTCCCGCTGCGTTAACAATGATGGGAGCCAAATATTTTCCTTGAGACGTTTGCACCCCGTAAGCGCTGGAACCTTTAACGAGGATTTGGCTGACTTTCGCCTGCGAAACAAAGCGTCCGCCCCTCGCAATGACAGTTCTTATGACATGAGCCGCAGCCAGCATCGGTTGACACTGTGCATCTTGCGGATAAAAAACTCCGCTGTGGAACTGAGGGTGTAAGAAAGGTTCTAACTCGTGCAAATCATTACTTCCGACAACTCTCGCATCCACGCCATGTTGTCTCTGAGCGTTTGCTAGTTTCAACAATTCAGAATCATCATTGCGAGCAACAACCACCCCACCTTTAGCTTCCAATTCGAAATGATCGCCAACATCTTCTTGCATTTCGAACCATAAATCGCGAGAACGGATTGCGAGGGTGAGTTCAGGACCTGGATCTTTATCTGATACAAGAATATTTCCTTCTCCTGCACCGGTTGTTCCACTTGATACTGCGCCTCGATCTATTACCAGTACCCGCAATCCAGCGTTAGTAAGGGAGAGAGCACATGATGCACCAACGATTCCTGCACCAATAACGATGGCGTCTGGGTTCTGCATGTTGCAAGTCTGCTCTAACTCTGAATTCGGCGCAGAACTTCGCTCAATGACTCTTCACTTGCTGGTTCGATATCCCACGGCTTATGGAGCCCGTCGTGAGTCCATCTAGGGATCACATGCATGTGCAGATGGAAAACCGTCTGCCATCCAGCTTCGCGATTCATTTGAAAGATTGAGACTCCCTCGGGAGCAAGTTTTGCAGAGAGAATGTCGGCTACATCCTTAGCCATAGCTGCAACCGCAGAATAGGTCGGCACATCAGCGCTATGAATATCGGCAACGTGAATTTTTGGAATCACCAAAGTATGGCCATCATTGGCTGGAAAAATATCTAAAAAGGCAACGCATGACTCATTCTCCATGACTTTCCGTGCCGGAATGGTTCCAGCGACTATTCCACAGAAAATGCAATCAGACATGGAGTTACCTTAGGGCTTCGATTCTTTGCCGCGCAATCTTCTGACTTGGCGATTCGTGTCCAAGCATGTATGACAATAAATCCAACAATATTCGACTGATTTTCAGCCACAATTTCGAACGTTTCTTCAAACCTAGAACCGAGAGAAAGGGCTCGTCTATCGTTGCGATAGCTGCATTTGCGAGAATCCGATAAAAGAAGAGGCCACCACTTCCAAAAGGTGGAGAGAGAATGAATTTCACGATTGGCGGAGTCATAGCGATGGAAGAGACTTCTTCTCTAACAAAACTTGAGATAGTTTCTTCAAGATCAATAACTGATTGAGGTGCTTTCATTAATCCAAGAGGTGCCGCACTCTTCGCCCATTCCCTTACATACTGGTCTGCACCACGCGTAATCGGATAGCCCAGTTCACGATGAGCGCGTAAAAATGAATCCGTAAATGCGCAATGCACCCATAAAAGATGACGAGGATCTGCTGCGCTATAGGACTGGATGGCTCCGTCTTTCGCCGGATACGTGCCGTTTACTCGTGCATGTAATTGATTCACCCTGCGCGCTTCAGTCTCAATAGCTTCCGTTGATCCAAATGTTGTGATCGTAAGCCACCTAGTTGTTCGTTCAAGTCGGCCGAGAGGATCGGTGTCATATTGAGAGTGCTCGGCAACTCCCGTGAGGGCGGCGGGATGTGCAGCTTGCATGAGTAGTGCGCGGATTCCACCGACTAAAGTGGAGATACATCCGTGCACTTCCCACACCGCGCTGTTAGGCCCGAAGAGCCCGATGTCAGAGCCGATGGCCATCTGTTTCGACCATTCGGGGGCTCCGGTGGGATCACCAGAAACGGTTCTGCGAAAAGCATCGGCGGCCTTTTTGCCTCCAAGAACTGCAACCAACTTATTCACAGCGCGTAGTTTATGCGCAAAGAATTGTTGACCTAATCTCCAAGTGGAATTTCTAAGCAGACTACTTCATCACAAGCGTGTCGATAGACCTGCAGCTAATTCGAGAACTACTAAAGCCGCCAAACGTATTGTTCGCTGATCAGCTGCATCATTTGCGGCGTCTATCTCTGTGATATCTACCGAGAATACTTCATTCGCGGCGCCTGCCAAAAATGCGAACTGTCTCATTTCATCCGCAGATATTCCACCGGGAGCGGCAGCTGGACACGCGGGAACTACTGATCGATCGCATACATCCATATCAAAATCTACGTGAACACGTGAACCGGCGATTGCAATTGCGCGGTTCCAGATGTCAGAGAGATTCGCACTGCGAAGTTGTGCCCTATGAACGACGGTAATTCCTAATTCTTGAGCTCGAGCCGCGTATTCCGCTGAGTTTGAAAAATCCGCGATCCCAATTTGAACAATCTTCTTTCCAGATAATCCACTTTCAACCAAGCGGCGAACTGGCGATCCATTACTGACTCCATCGCGAAGATCATAATGAGCATCAAAGGTTATGAGTCCCGTTGCAGAAACGGACCGTGCAACGCTGTATGTGATTGAGTTGTCGCCACCTAAAGCAATCATCAATTTTGAGGCATCTGAAATCGCTCGCAGCTGAGAAATAGTCTGATTCTCATCGATATCTGGAGATAAAACATCACCGGCATCTGTGCATGTGATTCTCCTTAAATCAACTTTAGGATTGACATGAGCCAGTGAATAGCGTGACAGAGCCTGACGTATTGCAGCAGGCGTCATGTGAGCTGAAGTTGTCGAGATACTCGTCAAATGTGCCGGAACGCCTACCAGGGATAGATCTTGATAGCCGCTCTTTGTGGCAGAAAATAGAGTTCCTGCTCTTGGCCACAGTGGGTCATGAGGCAGAGACATTTCCAAAGCGTATCGTGCGTTGACGAGCGTTATATAGTGGCGAGATGACAATCATTGATGCATCTCTTGGAGCCCGTCCCGTGAGAGCGCCACGAGGTACTACGCGGACCGCACTCGGATGGGGACAAGAAGCTGCCCTGCGAATGCTGCAGAACAACCTTGATCCCGAAGTTGCAGAACATCCTGACAAACTAGTTGTTTACGGTGGTACCGGGAAGGCTGCACGCAATTGGGAATCTTTTGACGCGCTATTAAGAACTCTTACTGCTCTTAAGAATGACGAAACAATGCTTGTGCAATCCGGTAAACCTGTCGGTGTCTTCCGGACTCATGAATGGGCACCGCGCGTATTGCTCGCAAATTCCAACTTAGTAGGCGACTGGGCTAATTGGCCAGAATTTAGAAGGCTAGAAGATCTCGGACTTACCATGTACGGGCAGATGACGGCAGGCTCTTGGATTTACATCGGAACACAAGGAATTCTGCAGGGAACCTATGAAACATTTGCTGCGGTAGCCGAAAAACATTTCGGTGGAACTTTAGCGGGAACTCTCACAGTGACTGGCGGTTGCGGGGGTATGGGTGGAGCTCAACCACTTGCAGTAACTATGAATGAAGGAACGTGTTTGATTATCGATGTAGATGGTTCTCGCCTTCAGCGCCGACTCAACAAGCGTTATCTCGATGTCATTGCATCCAATTTAGAAGATGCGGTTACTCAAGCCGTGAAAGCTCGTTCCGAAAAGCGAGCTATTTCTATTGGACTAGTAGGAAATAGTGCAGTTGTACTCCCGAAACTCTTTTCCATGGGTGTCCCAGTTGACATCGTGACTGATCAAACTTCTGCGCATGATCCACTCTTCTATATTCCAGAAGGTATCGCTGTCGAAGATGCACGCGATTTGGCAGTGAAAAATCCAACAGACTTTTCAAAACGCGCCAAGGAATCTATGGCAAAGCATGTTGAAGCTATGGTGAATTTCCAAGATAAAGGATCTGTTGTATTTGATTATGGAAATTCGATTCGTGATGAAGCGCGCCAAGGTGGCTACCAACGTGCTTTTGCGTTTCCAGGATTTATCCCCGCCTATATTCGCCCACTCTTTTGTGAAGGTAAAGGCCCATTCCGTTGGGTTGCGCTCTCTGGCGATGCGAAGGACATTCATCGCACAGATCAGGCAGTTATGGAGCTCTTCCCAGAGAATAAGCATCTTCAGCGGTGGATTCGCATGGCACAAGATCGCGTTGAATTTGAAGGATTACCCGCCAGAATTTGTTGGCTTGGTTACGGAGAACGCGATAAGGCGGGATTGAAATTTAATGATCTCGTTGCTAGCGGTGAAGTGAGTGCGCCAATCGTAATTGGGCGTGATCATCTTGATTGCGGAAGTGTTGCCTCTCCGTATCGCGAATCCGAGGCAATGTATGACGGATCCGACGCGATCGCAGATTGGCCGCTTCTCAACGCGATGATCAATATCTCTTCTGGCGCTTCATGGGTCTCCATTCACCATGGCGGCGGTGTCGGAATTGGACGTTCAATACACGCTGGACAAGTGAGCGTTGCAGATGGAACGGCACTTGCAGCACAGAAACTAGAACGCGTACTTACCAATGACCCAGGAATGGGAGTAATTCGCCATTGCGATGCTGGCTATGCACATGCTCAAGAGGTTGCTCTTGAAAGAGGCGTGCATGTTCCGATGATGAATGGCGTAACCGGTCGGTGAGTTCTCTTGCATTGACCAACATTTCAACGTTGGTTACCAACTCCGCTGACCTAGGAGAAGGACTACTCGGTCTCTCTCGAAATCGTTGTTTAGTGATTGAAGATGGATTTGTCAGCTCTGTCGCGAATAAGGTACCTGAGGGCGTGGACGAGGTAATCGATTGCTCGGGAAAGACAGTGATCCCTGGTTTTGTAGATTCTCATACGCATCTGATATTTGCTGGCGATCGTAGCGAAGAGTTTGCGGCTCGCTCACGGGGAGAGAAATATACAGCGGGAGGTATCAGAACAACGGTCGCCGCAACTCGAGCAGCATCGAATGAAGTCTTGCAGGCAAACGCCCAACAATTACTTAATGAGGCGCTTTCCTCAGGCACTACAACTGTTGAAATCAAAAGCGGCTACGGGCTTTCCCTGAAAGATGAGGTACGTTCACTCGATATAGCGCGGACCTTCACAGATGAAGTTACTCTGTTAGCAGCTCATGTCGTCCCTAAAGAGTTCATAAGCGAACCAGACGCTTATGTAAATCTCATTATCAATACGATTATCCCCGTCTCTTCTGCAAAGTGGATTGATGTCTTCTGCGATTCTGGCGCCTTCTCCCCCGAACAAACACACAGAATCCTGCAAGCAGGAGTTTCGGCGGGAATGACCCCTCGAATCCATGCAAATCAATTAAGCCGCACAACGTCAGTACAAGTCGCTCTCGAATTTGACGCTGCTTCCGCTGACCATCTGAGTTCTTGCACAGATGAGGATATAGAGGCGCTTGCTTCGAGCAATACCGTTGCAACACTGCTTCCGGGCGCTGAATTCTCAACTCAACATCAAGAAAAACTAGGACGTCGATTTATAGATGCAGGCGCAAAGGTTGCAATCGCTACTGATTGCAACCCCGGTTCAAGCTTCACTACTTCAATGCCTTTTTGTATATCTGCTGGCGTTAGTTTGATGGGATTCTCAGTCGAAGAGGCTGTCTACTCTGCAACGGCTGGTGGAGCAAAAGCCTTACGCCGCGATGATGTCGGCGGATTACACATTGGGGCGCGAGCAGATATCGCAATTTTGAAATCTCCCTCATATGTTTATCTTGCCTATCGTCCAGGAATCAATCTCGTTGAAACCACACTCAAAGCAGGAAGAAAAGTGAACACATGGCAGAAGTAATAATCTCCACTCAGGGCATGACTTTCACCGATCTCATAAAGATCGCACGAGATGGTGCACACGTTGCACTGAGTTCTGATGCTCTTCGTGCGATGAAGCAATCTCGAGATCATGTTGAAGCGCTAGCAGCTAGCGACATTCCTGTTTATGGGATTTCCACGGGTTTCGGGGCACTCGCCAATCGACATGTATCCTCAGAATTACGCACCCAATTGCAACGTTCGCTCATTCGTTCTCACGCTGCAGGGATTGGTTCACCCGTTGAAAGAGAAGTTGTCCGCGCCCTAATGGCGCTGCGACTCAAGACTCTCGCTTCGGGCCGAACTGGAGTAAGACCAATCGTTGCTGAAACTATGGCGGCGCTTCTTAACGCAGGAATCACGCCTTTAGTGCATGAGTTTGGGTCATTGGGATGTAGCGGAGACCTAGCGCCACTAGCGCATTGCGCACTGGTTTTGATGGGTGAAGGAGAAGCAACAGATAGTTCGGGTGCAGTTCGCCCAGTTTCACAACTTTTGCAGGAGGCTGGAATTAATCCTGTCTTGCTCGCTGAAAAAGAAGGACTTGCTCTGATTAACGGTACTGATGGAATGCTCGGGATGCTGATAATGGCCTTACACGACCTTCGCAAACTTGTAGATACCGCCGATGTCGTTGCTGCGATGAGCGTTGAAGGTTTACTTGGAACCGATCGTGTTTTTATCCCAGAACTACATGCACCTCTCCGTGCTCACCCTGGGCAAGCAGTGAGCGCCGCTCGGATGTTGGCCACTCTTGCTGGCTCGGGAATTGTGGCATCACATTTAGAAAATGATGATCGGGTCCAAGATGCGTATTCGTTGCGCTGCGCTCCACAAGTAGCCGGTGCAGTCCGCGACACTATCGATTACGCAACCGCTGTTGCGCAACGAGAGTTAGCTTCGATCATCGACAACCCGGTGGTTCTTGAAGATGGTCGCATTTCATCAAATGGAAATTTTCATGGCGCCCCTATTGCCTACGTTCTAGATTTTCTTGCAATCGCCGTCGCCGACCTTGGAAGCATTGCAGAGCGTCGAACAGATAGAGCACTGGATAAGAATCGCAATGCAGGACTTCCTCCCTTTTTAGCTGATGATCCCGGTGTTGATTCTGGACTCATGATTGCTCAATACACCCAAGCAGCCTTGGTGAGTGAGAACAAGCGCCTTGCCACACCGGCAAGTGTTGATTCCATTCCTTCATCTGCGATGCAGGAAGATCATGTGTCGATGGGCTGGTCAGCTGCTCGCAAATTGCGCACTGCTATTTCGAATCTCAATCACATTATCGCAATTGAGCTGGTCACTGCGGCGAGAGCTATCGAACTGCGTGCACCTCTTCAACCTAGCCCTGTCACCGCGAGAATAATCGAAGCACTTCGCCAGAGCGTTCCTGGTCCTGGCCCAGATCGCTTCCTATCTCCTGAACTGACGGCGGCCAGCGAATTTGTTGCAGCCGGCAGAGTTATTGATGGGATTCAATAAAAATTCGAGAATTCTCGAAGATGATTTCTTGATCGTAATCCAAGGTTGCAACATGGAAACTATTAACCAGTTCAATTCTCTGCTTATCTCGTGAGCCTACTTCGCTCAAAATTATCTCAGTATTGCTTACTGGCAAGGTGTGATCGTCAACGCTGTGAAATAAGAGCAGCGGAGCCGTCACATCTGCCAACCTCTTGCGAGTGTAATGGAGCATCTTGAGCAACTGATAAACCCCAACTGCAGGAAGGGAGTCATACCCATACTCTGTTATTCCTGGACGTTTAATATCATCGCCCACCGAATCTCTCATCTTTTGAAAGCGTGAAATTACCCAAGCCAATTGATGTGGAACAAATTTCACATGAATCATTGGGTTTACCAAGATAATTCCAGACAACTCTTTTGAGTATCGAGTCGCGATATTGAGGGTTGTGCCCCCGCCCATAGATAGCCCACAGATAAAGACTTTCTGACAATTTCGGAGGAGCTCTTGTAGGTCACTTTCTACCTTTGCTGGCCACTCTTGCCATTTGACCAGATTGAGGTCCTCTGGTCTGGTCCCGTGGCCTGGAAGCAATGGAACCTTCACTGTGTATCCATGTTGATTGAGGTACTCAGCCCAGGGGCGCATAGATGCCGGTGATCCGGTAAATCCATGCACTAGAAGCACTCCTATATCTCTATTTACACCGTGTCCTACAGCATAAAAATCGGATAAAAGACCTTCGGGAGCGCCATCAACAGCCATGTTAGGAGAATATTCCTTCTCTAATGTCTTAGCAATCATCTACAGTTGAATTTATGGCAAAGAATGATCAAACCAATACCTGGCAGAGTTCTTTGCAAGAGTTCGGTCGACCATTGCAAGAGACAACTTTCGTTGTACTTGATTTAGAGACAACAGGTGGCGCTCCACATCTAGGGGCTGCGATTACCGAGATCGGTGCCGTGAAATCTCGCGGAGGAGCAGTCCTTGGTGAATATAAATCTTTTGTTAATCCAGGTCACTCCGTACCCCATTACATTACAGAACTTACTGGAATCACTGACGAAATGATCTTTGAATCACCAGCAATTGGTGAGGTACTCCCCGATTTCATTGAGTTTTTGGGAGCTCCCGAAGAGACGGTTTTGATTGCTCAAAATGCTCCCTTTGATCTCTCCTTTTTATTACACGCAGCTCGTAGCAACGGAATTACGTGGCCTGCCTATCCAGTTCTTGATACTGCAATCATCGCTCGGCGAGTGCTTTCTCGGGAAGAGGTTCCTAACTGTCAACTCTCAACTCTGGCCGAATTTTTTGGAGCAACAACTACGCCCAACCATCGCGCCCTTGATGATGCTCGCGCGACGTTAGATGTGTTCCATGGTCTGCTCGAGAGGCTTGGATCTCTTGAGATCTATTCGCTCGAAGAGTTACAAAATTTTGGCAAGCGGATTACGAAGTCGAAATCTCCTGTGTCAAAGCAGCCCAACGATTCAGCAGATTCATAGCCGCACCAGAATCAATCGCTGCTCTTGCACGATCTAGCCCTTCGCTAATGCGTACTCGGATATCGGTATTTACATCGCCCTCGAAAGCTGCAATTGCGGCAGCAGCGTTGAGAAGAACAGCATCTCGCGGTGCGCCCCGCTCCCCCGCGAAAATAGCCCGGCTAATAGCTGCATTTTCTGCGGCATCTCCGCCAACGATTGCAGCAAGTGGAGCGTTCGCAATACCAAAATCCTTGGCATCGAGTCGCTCACTTTTAATTTCTCCATCCCCAATAATCAGCACTGACGTTGTGGTTGCCAGAGTGATTTCATCAAGCCCATCATCTCCTCGGAAAACAAATCCGTCGCAACCTTTGGCCACCAATACTTGTGCCATCACCAGATGCATCCGCTCATTGGCAACACCTATTGCCGCCGCTTGTGGGCGAGCAGGATTGGCCAACGGACCCAAGATATTGAAAACAGTGGGTACGCCAAGTTCTTTTCGAGCAGGTGCTGCGTACCGCATTGCAGGATGAAAAATTGGTGCGAAGCAGAATCCAATTCCAAGGTCACGAACTGTTCGTTCAACACCTTTTCCATCAAGTCCAGGAACGACCCCGAGCGCTTCTAGAAAATCTGAAGCTCCAGATCGAGAAGAGACAGCCCGATTTCCATGTTTCACTACACGCGCACCGGCAGCCGCAGCGATGATCGCTGCCGTCGTTGAGATATTGATGGTATGTGCGCCGTCGCCTCCGGTTCCGACGGTATCAACAGCTCGCTCAGTTATAGATATCGGTGCAGAATGCTCATACAACTCTGAGACCAGAGCACTGACTTCTTCAGCTGTCTCGCCTTTTTCCTTAAGAGCAATGAGGAACGCCTTGACATTCTCAATCTCGGCTTCACCTTGTAAAATTTGACGCATAACATCTTGAATCTCATATGGTTCAAGGTCCAAACCGGACTTCAATTTATCGAGTATTGCATCCCATGAAATGTGACTTTGCTGCATGGGCTTTAACTATGCAATCAAGGTTAAACGTTTGCAATAGTTCGTGAACGCAGTAAATCGGCAACGGTATGCGCCAACGTAAATGGATCAACTGGATGCAGAACATTTGCATCAGCTCGAGACCACGCGGCTAGCCAGGCATCTTCCTTGCGTCCAGTAATTACGAGAACTGGAGGGCAATTAAAGACTTCATCTTTCAGTTGGCGGCCCATGCCGATTCCGCCTTCAGGAACTGCTTCCCCATCCAAAATAAAGAGATCTATTGGTGACTCAGCTCCTGGCTTTTTGCTATCGACGAAGAGGCGAAGGGCAGCGCCAGTGGCAAACTGGTGAATAACGTGTTCGGCCATATCAGGAGCAACCCGGGTGCCAAGTGCTGCGACCACAGCATCGCGGACCGTGACATCATCCGAGTAGAGAACGATGGAGTACTGGCGCTCCTTATTTTCACTCATACGGCAGAGTCTAGCCATCAGAGGCGGCTAATTAGGCCACCTTTTATTGTGGTTCTATTGTGGTTCTAACTAAGTTCAACGACCAATGCGTGACCCTTTTCACCTTCTAAACCCGCCAATTTCACGCTTCGAAAGGGTCGTCAAATAGGTTCAGGGACGGCTTTTCAGGAATAATGGCGCCCATGACAAGTGCGAGCGTTAGCGATCATCACAAAATCACCCGCCCAAACATGGTTGCGGTTGGAACGATCGTATGGCTCTCCAGCGAACTTATGTTCTTCGCTGCGCTCTTCGCTATGTACTTTACGACTCGCGCCGTGCAGGGACCTGAGATTTGGGGAGAATCAACAGAGCTCCTGAACATACCTTTCGCGGCAATCAATACGACGATTCTTGTTCTTTCCTCTGTCACATGTCAGTTCGGAGTTTTTGCAGCGGAGCGCTATCAAGCACGTCGCACTGGCTCACTCTTAAAGGTGTCCACCTGGGGAATGCGCGAATGGTTTTCACTTACTTTCCTCATGGGTGCATTCTTCATCGCAGGCCAGGTTTATGAGTATGCCTTGTTGGTATCTGAAGGACTTGCTCTTTCAACAAATGCATATAGCTCCGTTTTTTACATTACGACTGGCTTCCACGGACTTCACGTAACAGGAGGTTTGATTGCATTCCTCATCGTGATGGTACGTGTTGCTAAAGCTCGTCGCTTTACCCAAGGTCAAGCAACTACTGCAATCGTTGTCTCCTACTACTGGCACTTCGTTGATGTTGTCTGGATCGCCCTCTTTGCAGCTATCTATCTCATCCAATAGTTTTCAACCGAAAGGAAAACAGTGAAGCGTCTCTCGCGTCTACGCAGACATCGTGCGGCAGGTCCGTTACTACTCATCTTCGCACTCTTCACCATCGGAACCACTTTCCAAGTTGCCAGTGCTGTCAACCAAGAGAACGCTGATGTTCAATCTCGCTCGGCTGTCATTGAAGAAGGAAAAGAGCTCTTTCTCAAGGGCTGCTCTTCATGCCACGGGCTCAACGCCGAAGGCCAAGAGATTGCTCCTTCATTGATTGGTGTGGGTGCGGCATCTGTTGATTTCCAAGTTGGAACTGGCCGCATGCCGATGGCTGATATGAGTCAACAGGCTATGCGCAAACCTCCTGTTTACTCACCGGAAGAAGTGCATGCGCTCGCTACTTATGTTGCCTCGCTTGCTCCAGGACCGGCAGTTCCTGGCGACGAGCTACTGAACTATGAACGCGATGGCTCAGTTGCCGAAGGTGGAGAACTCTTTCGCACCAACTGCGCGATGTGCCACAACTTCGCGGGACAAGGTGGTGCACTTACACAAGGTAAATATGCACCAACCGTGATGGGTGTTGAGCCAAAACATATCTATGAAGCCATGATTACAGGGCCACAGGCTATGCCGGTCTTTAGCGACAAGACTCTAACTCCTGAAGAGAAGCTCTCCATTATTAAATGGATTAAGTCTGCTGAAACTCAACCACAACTTGGTGGTGTTGCACTCGGTCGAGTAGGTCCAGTGACTGAAGGATTGTTGGCATGGACTTTAGGAATCGGATTGCTCATTGGTGCAGCAGTCTGGTTAGCGGCGAAAGCGAGATAAGTAATGTCTAATTCAGATTCACGCGATATCGAACTCATCAAGGACCCTGGCCTACCAGCGCACGTTCATCGTCGAACTGATACTGATCCTGTTGCCGCCAAGAGAGCAGAGCGGCAAGTTGCAATTCTCTTTGGGCTATCAGCGTTGGGCACTCTTCTCTTAATCTTCTCTTTCATTTTTATTAGCGATGAAACATTTGTATTTCTCCCAATTCTCGGAGATACCAATCTTCATCAATTTGGCATTGGAATGGGGATGGCAATAGCCCTCTTCTGTATTGGGGCAGGTGCTATTCACTGGGCTAAGACGCTGATGCCAGATGAAGAAGTTGTTGCACAGCGCCATGAATTTCGTTCCGATGATAAAGACCGCGCAGACTTTGTAAAGGCAGTCAAAGAGGGCGCAGCCAATGCAGGAATTGGTCGCCGTCCACTCATTAAGCGCACACTGGGCGCCGCGTTAGGTCTGTCTGGGTTAACGCCCTTACTACTCCTCCGTGATTTGGGGCCGCTCCCTGGTGACGATTTAAAGAAGACAAACTGGAAAGCTGGAACACGCTTGGTTACAGATCCAGGTGATCGCCCAATTCGTCCAGAGGATCTTGAAATCGGAGCCGTTGCTCAGACGCAACCGGAATTCCCTGAGGGCAAAGAACGCCACCTGGAAGATATTGCTAAAGATGCAGTTCTCTTGATTCGTATGCGTCCAGAAGAGTTCAATCTTGATAGCGAGAGACTTTCATGGACTCACGAAGGAATCATCGCCTTCTCTAAGATTTGCTCACATATGGGCTGTGCTGTTGCGCTCTATGAGCAAACGACAAAGCACTTGCTCTGCCCTTGTCATCAATCGACTTTCGATGTAACTCGCGCAGCTAAAGTTATCTTTGGCCCTGCAGCGCGACCTCTGCCACAATTGGCAATCACAGTTGATGAAGAAGGCTACTTAGTTGCACAGGCACCATTTTCTGAACCAGTAGGACCGAGTTTCTGGGGGCGCTTAGCATGACAGCACGCGAAAGAATTGCCGGCAATGTCGCAGGTTATGTTGACGACCGAACAGGCGCTGCCAAATGGATGAAAAAGAATCTACAGAAGGTCTTTCCTGATCACTGGTCCTTCCTCCTCGGTGAAATCTGCCTCTACTCTTTTATCATTCTCCTTCTTTCAGGAACTTTCCTTACATTCTGGTTTGACCCTTCAATGCGTGAAGTGGTCTATGAAGGAGCGTACGAACCACTGCAAGGCGTGAAGATGTCGGCAGCCTATGCCTCAGCTCTGGAAATCTCATTTGAAGTTCGTGGTGGTTTGTTGATGCGTCAAATTCATCACTGGGCCGCGCTGATCTTCATGGTCGGAATTGTTGTCCACCTATTGCGCGTCTAC
Source organism: Actinomycetota bacterium (assembly GCA_041169865.1). Taxonomy (GTDB): domain Bacteria; phylum Actinomycetota; class Actinomycetes; order Nanopelagicales; family Nanopelagicaceae; genus Planktophila. The sequence continues at coordinate 22,565 of JBEEIL010000074.1, forward strand.
TTCACTGGCGCTTTCCGTAAGCCACGCGAATTTAACTGGATTATCGGTGTTGGACTGCTGACTCTCGGAATTGTTGAAGGTTTTCTAGGCTACTCACTCCCTGATGATCTTCTCTCAGGAACTGGAATTCGAATCGCTGAAGCGATTATCCAAGCAATCCCGGTTGTGGGTTCATACCTCTCTTACTTTGCCTTTGGCGGAGCGTTCCCAGGTCTAGCGTTCATTCCGCGCATCTATATTGTGCACGTACTCATCTTGCCGGGAATCTTCCTCGCACTTATAACGGTTCACTTGATGCTCGTCTGGTATCAGAAGCACACCCAATTTCCTGGGCCAGGACGCACTGAGAAGAATGTTGTTGGCTATCCATTGATGCCTGTGTATATGGCAAAAGCAGGAGGCTTCTTCTTTATTGTCTTCGGTGTCACAGCATTTTTGGGCGCAGTAGCTTCCATCAACCCAATTTGGCTATACGGCCCATACAACCCAGGACAAATTTCAGCTGGTTCACAGCCGGACTGGTACATGGGATGGCTTGATGGACTTGTGCGCATGGCTCCCCCAATTGAGACATATCTCTTTGGCTACACAATCTCGTGGAACATTTTGATTCCTGGCTTAATTCTTCCTGGAATTATGTTCACAGGGCTTGCTCTATATCCGTTCATTGAAAGTTGGATCACGGGTGACAAGCGCGAGCATCACCTTCTCGATCGTCCACGTAATGCTCCAAACCGTACTGCCATTGGTGCCATGGCGCTTACCTTCACCCTTGTCTCTCTCATTAACGGTGGAAATGATTTGATTGCAACGCACTTTGATTTAACTATCAATCAGATGATGTGGTTCTCAAGAATTGGCGTTATCGTCTTGCCACCTATCGCTTTCATTGTGACTAAGAGAATCTGTCTCTCCCTGCAACGTGCAGATCGTGATTTGGTACTCCATGGACGCGAAACCGGAAGATTAGTTCGCATGCCAAACGGTGAATTTGTAGAAGTACACGAGCCGATTAGCGCAGAAAAAGCGTGGCTACTTACTTCGCATGAACAAATTGCACCGCTAGAGCTTCCTGAGGTGGATGAGTCAGGCGTGCGTCGACCAGCGGCGCTACGCAATAAGATTCGCAATAGACTTTCTCGAGCTCATGCTGTTGCAGTTCCTAAAGCAACAGAGACAGAGCGTCGCGAACTAGAGGGCCACCACTAAATACAAGTAGACGTTCTCTGGGTCAGAGTGCGTCTACTTGTCTTATTCGCCTGTGTAGTGCGAACTAATTGAGCTAAATGCTTGATCGAGTATGGCGAATCCTTCGCGGATTTCAGCCTCGCTTACATTGCACGGTGGGCAGATGTGCATCCGGTTGTAATTTGTAAATGGCATCAAACCCAATTTCTTACAAGCCGAAACTAGTTCAGTCATTGCAGGACTTGTGCCACCGTACGGCGCAAGCGGTTCTCGGCTCTTTCTATCCTTTACAAGGTCAAGCGCCCAAAAGACGCCGCGGCCTCGAATTTCTCCGATTACCTTATGTTTTGTTTGAAGTTCAAGGAGCAATGGCTTGATAACTCGTTCGCCAATATCGGCTGCATTTTCCACAATCTTTTCATCAGCCATAACATCGAGGGTTGCCACAGCCGCAGCGCAAGCCAATGGGTGTCCGCTATACGTTAGACCTCCAGGGAAGACTCGATCGTCAAAAGTTTTAGCAATTTCATCGCTAATGATCACTCCTCCGAGCGGGACGTATCCACTGTTAACGCCCTTGGCAAATACGATCAGATCTGGCTCAACGCTTGAATGTTGATACGCAAACCATTTACCAGTGCGGCCAAAGCCGGCCATAACTTCATCTGCGATCCACTTGATTCCATACTTATCGCAGAGCGCGCGTACTCCTTCAAGATAGCCAGCAGGAGGCAAGAGAACCCCCGCTGTTCCTACAACCGATTCGATAAGAATTGCGCCAATTGTTGCTGGGCCTTCAAAGATGATGACTTGCTCGAGATGTTCTAGTGCGCGTTGACACTCTTCTTCCTCGCTGCTTGCCCAGAACGCTGAGCGATAGAGATACGGTCCAAAGAAGTGCACATGGCCATAGGCATATTCATTTGGCCACCGGCGAGGATCGCCCGTCGATGCGATTGCTGCGGAAGTATTGCCATGGTAGCTGCGGTAGAACGAGAGAACTTTATGCCGATTGGTGTGAAGTCGAACCATGCGAATTGCATTTTCAACTGCATCAGCGCCGCCATTGGTGAAGAAGACTTTATTGTGATGAGCACCGGCTCGCTCCGTAATTCTTCTGGCTGCTTCACCGCGAGCTTCATTTGCGTGCTGTGGCGCTACTGTGGAAAGAAGTGCTGCTTGGTCCTGTATTGCCTTAACAACTTTGGGATGTTGAAAACCGATATTGGTAAACACGAGCTGACAGGAAAAATCCAAATATTTTTTGCCATCGAAATCCCAGAAGTAACTGCCCTGGCCGGTAGCAACTGGCAAGGGTGCGATCTGTGATTGTGCGCTCCAAGAATGAAATACATGGGCACGGTCTGTGGCAAAAACCTCTTTACCGCGGTTTGGATCAGCAATTGGATTGGTCATAGGCGTTATCTAATCACTTTTAACTTTGAATGACGAGCGCAACCCCTAAGGCGGTAAGTCCGATTCCAATGATTCCTAGCGTCTGTACTTTCTCTTGAAAGAGTACATATCCTTGAATGACCGCCATTGGTGGGACAAGATATAAAAGGCTAGAGACTTTCGCTGCCGAGCCGTGATTGAGAAGCCAGAGCAATAAAAGTACCGCGGCTATAGAGGTAATCAACACTGCCCAAGTCATCGTCCAAAATGAAGTATGAGTGAGCTCAAATCGAGTACGACCGCGAGCAATAGAGATTAATAACATCGCAACGCCTGCAATCAGAAATTGATACGTCGTTCCGATCATGAGGGGTATTGAATGGCCTATTCTCTTCTGCAATAAGGTAGCAATCGTGCTACCCAAAAGTGCGACAAAGAGCAATGAAAGTGATTCGGCAGTAAAGGATCCATCACCAGTTAATTTAGGCAGCACAACAAGGACAACGCCTGCTAATCCAAAGAAGAGGCCAAATATCTGTCTCTTTGATAGCGGTTCAGCTAAGAGTCGGACTGCTAAGACAGATACCAGAATGGGTTGCAAACTAGTAATCACAGAAGATAGCCCCGCAGGTGCGCCAAGTTCGATGGCGTACCACACGCCACCCAGGTAGAGCCCGTGTAGTGATAATCCAATGAGAAACGTTGCCCATAGCTCACTCTTCGTAAGTACAAGGGTTTGCCTGAGGCCGACAGTTAAAAGAAAGAGGATTGCAGCGGCGAGTAGCAATCTGATCGCTAGGAAGAAGAGAGAGTCTCCATCAGCAAAGCCATATTTTGCTACAACAAAACCGGAACTCCAGATGATGGTAAAAATCCATGGAGCCGAAGCAGCTACCTTCTTCATAGAGAAGTTACTACCGCTCGATTAATGGTTCGGAATTGGTTTCTCGTACTCGGTAACCATGCCAATAATGCTAATAATCAGCGCTCCAAGAGCGATCAGGACGAGCCACCAACCAATGATTAGGCCAAGCCCCAGGGCAGTTGCGCTCAGTGCAACTGGCAACGGCCACCACGAATGTGGGCTATAAAAGCCAAGCTCACCAGCATCGTCTTCAATTTCAGCATCATCATTATCTGATGGAATTGCTGTGCCAATTCTCTTCTGAGTGAACCAGAGATAGAAACCGACCATTCCTGCAAGACATGCTGACAAGAGCATGCCGGTTATTCCTACTGTTTCTCCGCCGATGTACCAATAAATCACAGTCATGACCACATAAAAGAATGAGAGGAATGAAAATAGCTTCCAATTTGCCTTCATATTAATGGCCCTCGGTCTTAATGTGTGGATGATGGAGATCAAAGGCAGGACGCTCGGAGCGAATGCGCGGCATTGATAAGAAGTTGTGTCGAGGAGGTGGGCACGATGTTGCCCATTCAAGTGAAGACCCGTAACCCCATGGATCATCAACTTCAACCTTTGGTGATTTACGGGTAATCCATACATTCACAAAGAATGGAATCATAGAAAGAGCAAGGAGGAATGAGCCCACTGTTGAAATCATATTCATCTCAGTGAAACCATCGGTCGCAAGATAATCCGCATAACGGCGCGGGAAGCCCTTGATACCAAGCCAATGTTGAATCAAGAATGTGATGTGGAAACCGAAGAAGAGAGTCCAGAAGTGAATCTTTCCGAGTCTTTCATTAAGCATTCGTCCAGTGAACTTAGGCCACCAGAAATAGAAACCTGCGAACATCGCAAAGACCACTGTTCCAAATAGCACGTAATGGAAATGTGCCACCACGAAATATGACGCTGATACGGCAAAATCAAGTGGAGGCGAAGCCAAGATAATTCCTGTGATTCCGCCGAAGAGGAATGTCACCAAAAAGCCCATGACCCACAACATCGGAGTTTCAAAGGTAACGTGACCTCGCCACATGGTGCCGATCCAATTGAAGAACTTAACTCCCGTTGGAACTCCGATGAGGAAGGTCATGAATGAGAAGAATGGCAAGAGAACTTTTCCGCTAGCAAACATATGGTGTGCCCACACAGCTACCGAGAGGGCAGAAATCGCAATAGTTGCAGCGATCAGACCTTTATAACCAAAGATTGGTTTGCGGCTAAATACTGGAAGAATCTCCGTTGCAATTCCAAAGAATGGCAGAGCCAAGATATAAACCTCGGGATGGCCAAAGAACCAGAAGAGATGTTGCCAGAGCATCGCTCCACCATTTGCAGGATCAAAGATGTGCGTACCAAAGAGTCGATCCGATTCCAACCCGAGAAGTGCCGCAGCGAGCGGTGGGAAGGCAAGTAGAACCAGGATTGAGGTCAGTAAAACGTTCCAAGAAAAGATTGACATGCGGAACATCGTCATGCCTGGTGCGCGCATGGTGAAGATTGTCGTAATGAAGTTAACTCCGCCAAGAATTGTTCCGAGACCAGAAATAGCAAGTCCCATGATCCAAAGATCTGCACCAATACCCGGTGAGTATGTTGAGTTTGCTAGTGGCGCATACGCGGTCCAACCAAATGAGGCCGCTCCCCCAGGTGTAACGAAGCCGATAGTCGCTTGAATTGATCCGAATAGATATAGCCAATAAGAGAGCATGTTTAAGCGTGGGAATGCCACGTCAGCAGCACCAATTTGCAGAGGCATGATGACGTTTGCAAAGCCTACAAAGAGCGGGGTTGCAAACATGAGCAACATGATTGTTCCGTGCATCGTAAAGACTTGGTTGTACTGCTCTACGCTCATGAACTGCATGCCTGGTCGAGTGAGCTCTGCGCGGATAAAGAGCGCCAGTACTCCTCCAATCAGGAACCAAGCAAATGATGTTGCCAAATAGAGATAGCCGATTCGCTTATGATCAGTAGAAGTGAGCGTCTTGACAATCTGGCTACCCAGAGAAGTCTTCTGAACTCCCTGACGAGGGGCTGCAATAGTCGGACGTTCTGCAAAGGTTGTCATGCCACGCTCGCCTTCAAAGTGTCAAGATAGTTTTGATACTGCTCGGGAGTTACTACTTTTACATTAAAGAGCATCTGCGAATGGTTGCGCCCACACAAGATGTTGCACCTACCAGGGAATTCGCCCAACTTATTGGCGGTAAATTGAAGTTTGTTTGTCTCACCCGGAAGATTCTGCATTTGAATCATGAACGCAGGGATCCAAAATCCGTGAACTACATCTGTTGCAGTCAGGGTAAAGCGCACCTTCTCACCTTGCGGCAGATAAAGAGTAGGTGGCTGCGCCGGAGTGCCTGTTACTACAGCCTTTTCGCCAGCCTCGGTGTATCCAAATTGCCAGGACCATTGAAAACCATTAACGGTGATTTCATGCTTGACCGGAGAAGTCTTATCAATAATTTGTTCTTGTTTTACTGCAGTGAAGTAAAACAGGACTGCAACGATAATAAATGGAATTACGGTGTACAAGATTTCAACAGGGATGTTGTACTGGGTTTGCTTAGGGAATTCACCTTTGCTCGCCGATGCGCGATGGAAGACCGCCGGCCATAAAATCAAAACGAGTGTGATAACTCCAACTACGGCGGCGGCTATCCATGCCCCTTGCCATAATGAAATCGAAATATCGTTGACGCTTGAGGCATCCTTCGGGAAGCCCATTCCTGAAATATTCTTGGAATCGAAGGAGCAGCCGCTCAGGGCTAGAAGCAGAAGTGAGGCAATCCCTGCTATTCGGACTGGGCGCCGCTTACGCGAAGAGTCAGACATAGGCCTAAGGATAGTGGTGCAGTGTGCATGTGTTCGCCCGAGCGAGTAGCGTTCGTTCGGTGGTTCGTGTCACAGGAAATTTCGCCTCCGAAAACCCCATGCACCCTGCAGCAAAAGAGGCGTTATTGGCCGCATTTGACCAGGGGTGGGCTGATCCCAAGAAGATTTCCCAGAACTCCTCGCGGGCGGCCATTCTCAAGAATCAATCCATCGAGAATATTGCATCGATTCTTGGACTTCGCCCTGATGCAATGGAAGTCATAGGTGAGCCAGCTCTGGGTCATTACTTCTCGATTTGCGGTCTACTGGGCAGCAACGAAAATTTCGCCTACTCAGCAACCGATAAAGGCAAGATCCGCGCAATCGCTCGTTCTCATTCCGGGCCAGTTCAAGAGTTGCCAGTTGGAATGGATGGAATTTTCTCTACCTCTGAAAATTTGCGGTCTGAAACCGTAATGTCACTGCAATTGGCCAATGGCGAAACAGGAGTAATTCAAAAGAACGGACATCAAGGCGCAACCCACATTGCAGTCGATGCAACAGTTTCTGGACCGAGACTTCCGCTTCCTGAAGTTTGGTCAACGGCTGTCTTTGATGCGCAATCGTGGTCTGGCCCAGCAGGACTTGGAATACTTGCCATCAACAGCACTTCTTATTCTTATCCATTGCCGCGCATTGCACCGATTAGATCGCCAGGAAGTTACTCACTCCCCCTTTTGATAGCGGCGGCCATTGCTCTCGAGAATTACACGCTCGAGGATCCATCTCTGCGTCAGAATCTCATTCGTTCTTTGGCGCATCTAGATCGCGTTTCTATTATTGCTCCCAATACCGAATCCCTTCCTCATAAACTTTCAATTTCGGTCGCTGGGATTGCTGGCGAGCAATTGGTTCGCGCCCTCGCAGAACGCGGGATAGACGTTGATACAGGGTCGGCATGTTCGCCGTCTGATCTTCAGCCCAGCCACGTCCTAGCTGCTATGGGGTATCAAACGCACGGTCATCTCCGCTTGACACTTCACCAGGGAACAACAGAGGAAGATTTGAAAGGCCTTATTCAAGCTTTAGATACGCTACTTAGTTAAGTGAACTTCTATTTCTTGAGCCGCCTCTTCACCGTAAGCTTCTCGAAATCTTCCTAAGAACTCCTCGTATGTAAATCGATACTCTTGAGTTCCAGTCGTTTCAATGACATAAGTTGCAATCATCGAACCTAACTGCGCACAACGTTCGAGAGATAAACCCCAGGCAAGTCCTGCAACAAAGCCAGATCTGAATGAATCTCCCACGCCGGTAGGGTCTACCTTCGCCTTCTCTTTGGCGCAACGAACTTTGATAAAGGTTCCGTCTCTTCCTTCAACGCGGGCGCCTTCAGATCCTTGAGTAACAACTCGGTATTGAACCTTGTCAAGAATTTCCCGATCGCTCCAACCGGTCTTCTGAATTGCGAGAGCGAGTTCGTACTCGTTCATGAAGAGATACGTGGCGCCAGAAACAAGTTTCTTAATTTCATCACCACTCATACGTGCCATCTGTTGTGAAGGATCCGCTGCAACTGCAACCCCCATGTCGAGGGCAACCTCGGTATGACGCAACATCGCCTCTGGGTCATCAGGGGAAATGACCAGTAAATCTAGTTTTCCGACTTTATCCATAATCGGTTTGAGCTCAATATTGCGCGCTTCCGACATTGCTCCTGGGAAGAAAGAAGCGATTTGATTGAGTTCAGTATCTGTCGTTACCGTGAAGTGAGCAGTATGTTGATCAGTAGAAATTAAAGCATGTGATGTATCAACGCCATGTCGGGTCAACCATGCATCGTAATCGGCAAAATCCTTACCAACTGCAGCAATCAAAATCGGATTCAATCCAAGAACCCCAAGGCCAAAGGCGATATTGGCTGCGCAACCACCGCGACGTACCTCTAAGCCATCAACGAGAAAAGATAGTGAGACTTTTTCAAGAGAGCCTGCGACAAGAGAGTCGGTGAACTTTCCTGGGAAAGTCATGAGATGGTCTAATCCGACAGATCCTGCCACGCCTATTTTCATAGGGCGTATCTAACTACAGCGTGGAGTTCGATATCAGAATTAGTTAAAAGAATCGCCGCATGCGCAAGATCCTTGAGCATTTGGGTTGTCGATTGTAAATCCCTGCTTTTCAATGGTGTCGACGAAATCGATGGTTGCTCCCATGAGATATGGATCGCTCATCTTGTCTACAACTACCCTGACAGATCCAAACATTCGAGCAATGTCGCCATCTTGATTGCGATCATCAAAATAAAGCTGATAGCGAAGACCAGAGCAACCTCCTGGCTGAACTGCAACACGGAGGTAGAGATCGTCGCGACCTTCTTGGGCAAGAAGGGCAGCCACCTTTGCGGCAGCGACATCGGTCAAGGCGATACCGGTCGTATTAACAACAGGCGTTTCTACAGGTGTTGTTGCTTCAGTAGTCATGCTCTAAGAATAGCCGCGTCAGGTTGCCGATGCGAACCCAAACACAAGACAATAAGCGCATGACAATCTCGCTCCAAGATCTCTTGGTACTTGGTCAAGGTCGAGACCTTGCTTCCGAGCGTGGCGTCTCGTGCACTGGAGAATTGCCTGCTGCCAGTGACCCAGACCTTGTGGAGCGAGCCAAGACAGCCCGCGCTGCTTTGGGGTCACGAGCACTCATTCTGGGCCATCACTACCAGCGAGATGAAGTAATTCAATTTGCTGATATCACGGGTGATTCCTTTAAGTTAGCTCAGGCCGCTGCTGCGCAACAAAGCGCAGAATTTATTTTTTTCTGCGGAGTGCATTTCATGGCAGAGAGCGCAGATATATTGACGTCGCCGCAACAGAAAGTAATCCTTCCTGATCTTGCTGCAGGATGTTCTATGGCTGATATGGCTACTGCCACACAAGTTGAGGAATGCTGGAAACAGCTACAGAGAATTGGCATCGCGCAGGAAACTATTCCCGTTACTTATATGAACTCATCAGCTGCGATAAAGAGTTTTACTGGCGAAAACGGTGGAACTATCTGTACATCATCAAATGCGCAAAAGACGATGGAATGGGCGCTTACAAGGGGGCGAAAAATTCTCTTTCTCCCTGATCAACACCTGGGGAGAAATACGGCGGTGCTTTCACTGGGACTGACACTTGAAGACTGTGTCCTGTGGAATCCATGGAAACCTATGGGCGGCCTGACTGAAGATGAAATCAAGAGAGCAACGGTCATCTTATGGAGAGGCCACTGCTCAGTGCACGGTAGATTTACAAGAGATTCCGTAGATGAAGTTCGTAATCGCATCGAGGGAGTAAATGTCATTGTTCACCCAGAGTGCACCCACGACGTGGTAACTGCAGCTGATTTTGTTGGTAGTACCGAGAAGATTATTCAGACCGTCTCTCAAGCAGCGCCCGGAAGCAAGTGGGCCGTAGGTACAGAGCTCAATCTGGTTTCTCGCTTGGCGGCAAATAATCCAGATAAGGAAGTTGTTTTTCTCGACAAAACCGTCTGCTACTGCTCGACAATGAACCGTATAGACCTTCCCCATTTGGTGTGGGCCATGGAATCCGTCCTTGCTGGGCATATTGTCAATCACATCAAGGTAGATGATCGAACCGCGAAGTTCTCTAAAATCGCACTCGACCAGATGCTCGCCCTATAGTTGCACCATGACTGATTCAGTAGCTGAGAACACTTCACAATCAGGTTCGAGCAAGAAGGGACGGCCTACTCCCAAGCGAAAGGAAGCCGAGGCAGCTCGCAAGGTTTCATCGCTTGCTCCTGCATCAACTAAGGCAGAGAAGAAGCGCGCAAAAGAAGCGGCTCGCGCAGCTCGCATAGCCGCCCGTGCTGCATATATGCGTGGAGATGAGAATGCACTTCCAGTTCGTGACAAAGGCCCTGTAAAGAAGTTTGTTCGCAATTATGTAGATGCCCGTCGTTCTATTGGCGAATATTTTCTACCCATTATCTTCGCCGTTCTCATCATGACCCTTATTCCGGTTGCAGCATTTCAGATTGGAAGCATCGCGTTGATGTACGGAGTTCTTCTTATCTCTGTGATCGACGGAATCTTTTTGAGCCGAAAGATTAAGGCTGCAGCTGCGGAAAGGTTTCCGGGTGGAGATTTCAAGGGCATAGGTATGTACGGCTGGCTCCGCTCAACTCAGATGCGGCGCATGCGCATGCCAAAACCACAGGTTAACCCAGGCGATTTAATCTAATTATGTCTGCTCTAATCACATTACCTCTTGAGATGGATGTGGTTAGGCCCTGGGATTTGGACTCACATTTTTCTTAGGATCTCGTTCAGCGATTGAGCCAATTGCTTTATCGATTGCTTGCATAACCTCCGGCGGTAACTTCACCCCCGATGCCTTCACGTTATCCTTAATCTGCGCTGGCTTAGTTGCTCCCATGATGGCGCTAGAAACATTGGGGTTTTGAAGCACCCAGGCGAGAGCCAATTGCGACATTGATAGATCTACACTTGCGGCAATTGGCTTGAGCAACTGCACAGCCTCAAGCACCTCATCTCGCATCCAGCGCGAGATCATCGCTGCGCCACTCTTCTTATCAGTTGCTCGCGAGCCGACAGGTGGCTTCCTTCCTGGCAGATACTTTCCGGTCAGTACACCTTGTGCCATGGGAGACCACACAATCTGCCCAATACCTTCTCGCTGAGAAAGTGGAACAACTTCGGCTTCAATTACTCTCCAGAGAGCTGAATACTGTGGCTGACTTGAGACAAAACGGTTATATCCGCGCTGATCTTGAATTTTCAAACCTTGCGCAATCTGCTCTGCAGTCCACTCTGAAAAACCTACATACATGACTTTTCCCTGACGAACTAGGTCATCAAGAGCGCTAAGGGATTCTTCTAGCGGAGTTTCGAAATCAAATCTGTGTAATTGATAAAGATCGATGTGATCGGTGTTCAGTCGCTTGAGGGATGCATGGCATGACTCCATGATGTGTTTGCGAGATAGGCCTCGATCATTCTTTCCCGGCCCTGTTGGCCAGTAAACCTTTGTGAATAGTTCATAAGATTCGCGACGCACACCTTTGAGCGCCTTGGCGAGAACCACCTCAGCTTTGGTGTTGGCATAGACATCTGCTGTATCAAAGGTTGTTATCCCTTGGTTGAGCGCTTCTCGGACACATTTGATAGCGGCTTCGGATTCCACCTGAGATCCATGAGTAATCCAATTGCCATAAGAAATTTCAGAGACATACATTCCTGTGCTGCCAAGTCGTCTATATTCCATGTCAACACCTTATTCCTCGCGTGGTGAGTTGCCAACAAGGGTGCGCTGTGGTTCTCTTCTCGCACAACTTAATAGGTGGTGCGGCAGGGGAAGTTCGGTGCAATTCCGACGCTGACCCGCAACCGTAAGAATTTCTCTCTGAGAAATTTAAGTCGGATTACCTGCGCAACGCTCTTATTTGACCAACACCCGCCGAGGTTTGCGGGGTGTAGTCCAACAGTATCTGGCTTACCTTTTAGCTAAGCGCTTGCGAACTACCCCTGTGAGACTTCCTAACACAGGAGTTCCACATATGAAAATGAAAACAATCTCCACACTGCTCGTCATTGCCGCATTGTCTGCTTCACATATCATCGCGGCGCCCTCCTCACAGGCAGCGACCAAAGGTTGGCGCTACTGGGGATATTTCCAAGCCGCTCCCGGTACCTCTGAGTGGAAAGCCGCAATGACAGGTCCGACGGTAGATATAGAAGATGGCGCAGTCGAAGGTTGGTCCTTTGTATTTAGTAGCGATGATGTGCCATCCGTAGCACCAGCGATCAAACCAAACTTTTCCAAGATTTGCGGAAAGACAAAGAAAGATCCAGATACCAAAAGAATTGCGCTCGTCATTGATTTCGGAAAGAAGGCTTATGCTCCCAAGGGAGAAAAGGTGCCAAGAACAATCGTTCAATGCGTAACAACTGCAAAGGGATCGCAAGGAATAGATGTACTGGGACAGGTCGTTAAGGTCCGGGCAGCATCCTCGGGTCTTATCTGTGGATTTAACGGCTACCCCAAGAAAGAGTGCGGGGTTGAGATTGAAACTCCAGCAACTCTTCTCAAAAAATAGCTGATTCGAGAATTCAGATATGAAGAGGTCGCTACACCCACTCACTATGTGGATTTGGGCGGTGCTGCTAATTTCAGCAGTAGTCGTTACCAATCGCGCCTGGGTAGCACTTGCTGCAATAGGTGTAGCGACCATTCTCGTAATTGCTCGTAGCGATAAATCACCCTGGAGTAGGAGTTATTGGATCGCGCTTCGAATTGGTTTATTGATTCTTGTTATTCGAGCGGCAGTGGGAGTATTGATAGGAGTGCCTATCCCAGGCAAAAATCTCTTCACTCTTCCCATTATCGATTTGCCATCATGGATGCCAGGAATCAGATTGGGCGGCGCAGTTACATGGGAACGTTTATCTTCATCTCTCCATGAAGGACTCATTATTGCCACTGTTATTGCTCTTTTTGGCGCTGCGACCTCACTCACCAGTCCTCATAAAGTCCTGCGCACTCTTCCGATATTTATCTATGAAATTGGCATCACTCTTGTAATTGCCACATCGCTCTTTCCTCAATTAGCACAGAGCGCCAGGCGGATTCGAATGGCGCAACGGTTACGGGGCCACGAGAAAATTTCTTGGAAAGGACTTGCCCTGCCTCTACTTGAAGAGTCTCTATCGCGATCCTTACAGCTAGCAGCTGCCATGGATTCGCGTGGATTCGGAGTGAGCAGGAAGCGAAGTCGCTACCGTCCAGAGAAGTGGCAAAGAATTGACACTGCGATTGTCTCGATCACGATAGCTTTAAGTTCACTGGCGGTGATCGTGTGATTAAATTTTCAAACGTTTCATTGATTTATCCTCACTCCACCAAAACAATTATCGAGGATCTCACCTTCTCAATTCAGGAAGGCGAGATGGTTCTCGTCATGGGTGAAACTGGTTCAGGTAAATCATCACTTCTACGACTTATCAATGGCTTAGTCCCCCATCACACGGGTGGTATTTTGGCTGGGGATATTAGCGTTGATGGAATTTCTACCCGAGAAGTAAAACCAGGTTCGCTGGCACATCTTGTTGGCATTGTTGGTCAAAATCCTCTCAACGGATTCGTAGCAGATATCGTCGAAGAGGAGCTAGCTTTTGGAATGGAGGCGCTCAACTTTCCTCAGGATGTCATGCGCAAACGAGTTGAGGAAATTCTCGATCTGCTCGGGCTTAATGCGGTCAGAGGAAGGTCTATCGCTACTCTGAGTGGGGGCGAGCAACAGCGTGTTGCCATCGGAGCAGCACTCGTGATGCATCCAAAAGTTCTAGTTTTAGATGAGCCGACCAGTGCCCTGGATCCGATAGCAGCTGAAGAAGTGCTCTCACTGCTTCACAGGCTGGTTCATGATCTCAGCGTTACAGTAGTGATTGCCGAGCACCGTCTGGAGCGAGTTATTCAGTTTGTTGATCGCATTATTTACATCGAGGGTAATGGTGAAGCCGCTATCGGTTCAGCCGAAGAAATTTTGAAATCTGCCGATCTAGTGCCTCCCATAATTCGCCTGGCGCGAGCACTCAATCTTCGAGAGGTTGGGACGAGTGTCAGAGAAGTTAGGCGCTTAACAGAAGATATTCGCTCACGTGAATTTAGTGAAGAAAGAACGTTAAGGACTAAGACGCCAATTGTTATTGCTTGTGAGAATTTATCGGTTTCATATGGAGATCACTTAGCCCTGAAAAATGTTTCCCTCTCTATTTCAGCGGGCGAAATAGTTGCAGTTATGGGACGAAACGGTGCTGGCAAGAGTTCGCTCCTGCAGACGATTGTCGGAGCACAAAAACCAACGAAAGGAGTTGTCAGGGTTTTAGGTGAAGATCCCGCACTGCTCAAAGGATCCCAGCGTCGCAAGCGAATAGGCTATGTGCCGCAGGAGCCAAGTGATTTGCTCTATGCTCAGTCGGTTACAGCTGAATGTGAGCAAGCAGACCTAGATAATGAAATCGCTAAAGGTTCTACTCTCGCATTTCTTTCTCGCCTCGTTCCAGGAATATCGATAAGTGCGCATCCACATGATTTGTCTGAAGGGCAGCGACTCGCACTTGTACTCAGTATTGTTTTGTCAGGAAACCCGGAGCTGCTCGTGCTCGATGAGCCAACAAGAGGCCTTGATTACCAGGCTAAGAATCTATTCACCGCTGCGCTGCACGAATACGCACGAACTTTTATGCGCCCGGTGGTTGTTGCAACTCATGATGTCGAGTTGGTTGCTGAACTTGCAGACCGTGTTCTCTTCCTTGCAGAAGGCGATGTCGTTGCGGATGGCTCAACCCTAGACGTACTTCTTTCATCCCCAGCCTTTGCCCCACAAGTTGCAAAAGTGATGTCCCCCAAGCCTTGGCTGACTGTCTCGGATGTCGTCCACGCCCTCTCCGAAGGAAACTCATGAAAACAGCGCCTGCATTCTCGTTTCAAGGGTTAGCGTTGCCGGCACTTCTTGGAACGAGTGCAATCAGTGCGCTTGGCTTTGTATGGCCGTTCTTAATCACTTCTGCCCAAGCAAGACCGCAATGGATTTTTGCTATCGCTCTTCCATGTGCTCTGTTACTTCTCTTCTCAAGTGTGAGCAACAATAAATTGGATACAAAATCGATCGCCCTGCTAGCCGTTCTCTCTGCAGTAATTGCAGCGCTGAGGCCAATGGGAACCGGTGCTGTTGGTATAGAACCAATGTGGTTCGTTCTCATTTTGGCGGCGAGAGTTTTTGGACCATCCTTTGGTTTTCTCCTCGGGAGCCTATCCATGGTTCTGTCTGCTTTTCTTACTGGCGGTCTTGGTCCGTGGGTTGCGTATCAAGCATTTGCAGCAGGTTGGATTGGGTTAGGTATTGGTCTAATACCGCGCAAGGTTCGGGGCGCACAAGAAATTATTCTGCTTGCGATCTATGGAATCTTTGCTGCTGGATTCTTTGGAATTGCAATGGATTTGCAGTTTTGGCCATGGGCTCTGGGAGTTGACACGCAACTGTCTTATCAAGCCGGTGCACCTATCTCTGAAAATCTGTCGCGTTTTCTGAGTTATCACTTTTTGTCCGCTATGGCTTGGGATTTACCCCGAGCCATCTTCACGGCGACCCTCATTGCACTCACTGCAAAACCAATTCTGCACACCTTACGAAGAGCTCACACGCGAGCTGCATTCATGACTCCGATAGAGTTTATTGAAAACCGTACTATCGAACGTGAGATGAAACCAAAGGAAGCGCGCTAACTTTGCCGGCGCAATTTCTTCCTCTAACATCAATTGCAACAGCAGCGCCTTCTCCGTAACCTGGATCAACTAACGCCAAGGCGATTCCGACTTTAAGGCTCGGAGAAAATGTCCCACTAGTAATTTCACCAATCTCCGCACCCTCTGCGTTAAGAACCTTCATACCTGCTCGTGGAATTCCCTTATCAATGCAGGTGATTCCTTTCAGCGTTCTTACTGTCCCAGATGCTTTCTGCTCGAGAAGAACAGAACGCCCCACGAATTCACTCTTACTCCATCCGACTGCCCAACCCGCACTGGCTTGAATCGGGGAGATTTCTAGCGATAGTTCATGGCCATGGAGTGGGTAGCCCATCTCGGTACGCAGGGTGTCACGCGCACCTAAGCCGCAGACAAGCCCACCGAAAGGTTGCATGGCTTGTACAAGCGCATCCCAGACGTGCGATGCATCTTCACTCTTCGGCACAATCTCATATCCATGCTCGCCTGTATACCCTGTGCGACACAGAATCACGTCACTGCCCGCAATGTTTGCATGGGAAAAAGCCATGTAATCCATTTCAGGATTTACCCCGATGCTCTCAATAACTGCGCGCGCATTTGGACCTTGCAGAGCCAACACGGCATAGCTATCGTGCAGATTTGTGATGCGAATACTTTCAGGAGTGCTTGCTTGAAGTGTCGCAACTACTGCGCTGGTATTAGCCGCATTAGGAATAAGAAAAAAGTCTTCTGTTGAATTTCTATAGACAATAAGATCATCAATGACGCCGCCGAGAGAATCACAGTAAAGTGTGTACTGCGCCTTTCCATCAGTAATGCGATTGAGATCATTAGTAAATTGAGAATTAAGAAAATCTAGAGCGCCACTGCCAATAACGCTCGCCTTGCCAAGATGTGAGACATCAAAAAGACCTACCTTTTCGCGGACTGCCGCATGTTCAGCAAGGACTCCGGAACCCGGGTATTCGATTGGCATGAGCCAACCACCGAAGTCGGCCATCTTGGCCTGTAGAGCGAGATGTTTCTCGTGCAAAGGTGAAGTTTTCACGGGCTTCAACCTACACTTACGCTCTGGCTAGCGCCCGACTTAACGCCATATAAGGAGCAGGTAGATGACCGTAATCCGTCTGAGCGATGGAATTGTGAAAGATGAAGTTCTCGTTGTAGGACTTGCAGTTAAAAGCTCGCAAGGCGTTAAGTCAGGCACTGCACTTCAGATTGAATCCGGGGATTTGGCTTTGGATACCAAGGCGCTCCTAGCATCTCTTGCAGACATGGGCGCAACCGGCAAAGCTGAGGAGGTCATCAAGATTCCTGGTTCTGCGACTCGCCTCTTGGTTTTTACTGGGCTTGGAAAACAGAGCGCAACATACGAGCACGAAGTACTTCGTCGCGCAGCAGGTGCTGCAGCGCGATCACTAGCAGGAAATTCGACCGCTACTTTCTCTCTGCCAGCTAAAGATGAGAGCTCTGTGCGGGCTGTTGCCGAGGGCGCAGCCCTTGGAAATTACCTCTTCGACCAATTCCGCGGCTCTACCAAAAAAGCACAAAAGGCTCCGCTCAAGACAGTCACAATTCACACTTCACTCGCAGGCAAGGCGAAGGTGCAGGCTCAGATCGCTGAAGTAATTGCAACATATACATATCTTGTCCGTGACCTCATCAATACTCCACCCAGCCATCTCACTCCGGAATCATTCTGCACTGCAATCACCGCAGCCGTGAAGAAAGCCGGGGGCGCTGCCGCGGGTCTAAAAGTTTCCGTAATGACAGATTCGCAACTTCGTAGCAAGGGATACGGGGGAATCATTGGAGTAGGTCAAGGCTCCGCTAATCCCCCTCGCCTTTTAAGTATTACCTATACCCCCAAGGGTCTCAAGGCGAAAAAGAAATATGCATTTGTTGGAAAGGGAATCACCTTTGACACAGGTGGATTAGCTTTGAAACCAGCCCTTGGCATGGAAGCAATGAAATCCGATATGAGCGGTGCAGCAGCAGTGTGCGCTGCAGCAATCGCTATTGCGCAACTTAGATTGCCTGTTGCCATCGAAGCATGGGCGCCACTTGCTGAGAATATGGTGAGCGATACGGCAACTCGACCAAGTGATGTCATCACGATTTATGGTGGAAAGACCGTGGAGGTTCTTAATCCTGATGCAGAGGGTCGACTTGTTTTAGCTGATGCGCTTGTCAAGGCACAAGAGAGCAAAGATCTCGATGGAATAATTGATGTTGCCACCTTAACTGGCGCCCAAGTTGTTGCACTCGGAACCCGCACTAGTGCAGTGATGACAAATAACTCCGAGTTCTCTGCAAAGTTTGTAGAAATCACCAAGCGAACTGGTGAAGCATTCTGGCCTATGCCATTACCCATTGAACTTCGCGCCTCATTAGATTCTCCGGTCGCAGACCTTGCAAATATCGGAGAACGGATGGGTGGAATGCTTGTCGCTGGTCTCTTCCTCAAGGATTTCGTCTCTGATGAACTTCCTTGGCTTCATCTTGATATCGCCGGTCCTTCCTATAACGAAGGTGCACCACATGGCTACACCCCTGTAGGAGGCACAGGAGTGGCCCTGCGCTCTCTCGTTCAATTGGCCCTTGATGAGCAGTAAATCTGGCGATCGCTCCAGTTAGGCGCGCCCTGAAAAGGCTGGCAAGATATGGCTGTTAGAGCAGATGAACATTCAGATGAGACGTAATAAAGGGAGCCTCACAGGTGTCGAATTTTGATCTTGTAATTCTTGGTGGCGGAAGTGGCGGATATGCAGCAGCCCTTCGCGGAGCGCAACTTGGTTTATCTGTTGCTCTCATAGAGAAGGACAAGGTCGGCGGAACATGTCTGCACCGCGGATGTATTCCAACTAAGGCGCTACTTCATGCAGGCGAAGTCGCCGACAGTGCCCGCGAATCAGCACAATTCGGAGTGAATGCCACTTTCAATTCAATCGACATGGCCGGGGTCAATTCCTATAAAGATGGCGTAATCGCCGGTCTCTATAAAGGGTTACAAGGTTTAGTTAAGTCCCGCAATATCACCTTCGTTGAGGGAACAGGTCGTCTAGTTTCAGCTAATACAGTTGACGTCAATGGAACCCAGTATGTCGGCAAGAATATTGTGTTAGCGACAGGTTCATATGCGCGAACTCTTCCTGGATTAGAAATCGATGGCAAGCGAGTAATTACCTCCGATCACGGAACCGCTATGGACTATGTTCCTAAGAGCGTCATCGTCTTAGGTGGCGGAGTCATTGGCTGTGAGTTTGCATCTGTCTGGAAATCTTTCGGTGCTGACGTCACCATTATTGAGGGGCTACCTCACCTGATTGCCTTGGAAGATGAGTCTTCTAGTAAGTTACTAGAACGTGCATTTCGTAAGCGTGGAATAAAATTTGAACTTGGAGTCCGTTTCAAATCGCACAAAGTTAATGGTGATAGCGTCACTGTCACTCTCGAAGATGGTCGCGAATTTACCGCTGACGTTCTACTCGTCTCTGTTGGACGCGGGCCGGTAACCGACGGAATTGGCTATCAAGAGCTTGGTATTGCTATGGACCGCGGCTACATCATCGTCGATGATCACTGCCGTACAAATATTCCGGGCGTGTGGGCAGTTGGTGACATCATCCCTACACTGCAGCTGGCGCATGTGGGCTTCCAAGAGGGAATCCTTGTTGCAGAGACCATCGCTGGTTTAAATCCACGTCCGATCAACTATGACGGCGTTCCGCGCGTTACATATTCAGAACCAGAGGTCGCATCTGTAGGTCTATCTACAAAGGTCGCTAAAGAGCGCGGTTACGACGTAGTTGAACTTGATTACAACTTAGCTGGAAATGGAAAAGCACAAATTCTCAAAACTGCTGGATCCATAAAATTGGTTGCGCAGAAGAACGGACCAGTTTTAGGTATCCATATGGTGGGCGCTCGTGTAGGCGAACTCCTTGCAGAAGCACAGCTCATCTTTAACTGGGAGGCTTCGGCAGATGATGTCGCTCCTCTCATTCATGCACATCCAACAATGTCAGAGGCTATGGGTGAAGCTCACATGGCACTGGCCGGCAAACCACTTCACGCGCACGGATAAGGTAAGAGGAGAAAATAGCGATGTCATTCTCAGTCACAATGCCAGCTCTTGGCGAGAGCGTCAGTGAAGGCACAGTCACTCGTTGGCTCAAAAATGAAGGCGATGTTGTTGCAGTAGATGAGCCACTCCTAGAAGTTTCTACCGATAAAGTCGATACTGAAATTCCATCACCCGTCGCCGGTGTACTTTCAAAAATTGTTGTTGCTGTAGATCAAACTGTTGCAGTTGGCGCAGAACTTGCCATCATTTCAGATAGCGGTGCCGCAAGTGCACCTGCCGCACAAACACCAGTAGCTGCACCTGTCGTTGAAACGCCTGCTCCAGTAGCTGCACCTGTCGTTGAAACGCCTGCTCCAGTAGCTGCAGCGCCTGCACCCACAAGCGGCGGAACTGTGATCACGATGCCTGCACTAGGTGAATCGGTGAGCGAAGGAACCGTAACGAGATGGCTAAAGAACGTTGGAGACTCAGTAGCAGTTGATGAAGCGTTACTGGAAGTTTCTACCGACAAAGTTGATACCGAAATTCCATCGCCAGTAGCCGGAACGCTTCTTGCTATCGATGTAGCAGTCGATTCGACAGTTCCTGTAGGTGCCCGACTGGGACTTATCGGTGCATCTGGACAGAGCGCAGCGCCGGTTGTTGCGCAGACTCCACCACCTGCCGCGCCAGTAGCGCCAACTCCTGCTCCAGTGGTAGCAGCTCCCGTTGTAACACCATCTGCTCCAGTTGCAACACCACCTGCACCAGTTGCAACTCAAGTAACGCAACCGCAGGATGCCTATGTCACTCCCATCGTTCGTAAATTAGCTAATGAACTCGGAGTAAATCTGTCAACTGTTCGCGGTACAGGAATTGGTGGACGCATTCGTAAGGAAGATGTAGAGGCTGCGCAACCAAAGCAGAGTATTGCTAGTGGCGTCTCATCTTCATCGAGCAACGTGCCGTCAGCTACAACCCCATCTGCACCACGTCCTGCAGCACCTGCTGCTTCTCCCCTACGCGGAACAACTGTCACGATGTCTCGTCTACGTAAGGTTATTGCAGCGAGAATGGTTGAGTCGCTCCAAGTTTCGGCTCAACTCACGACAGTCATCGAAGTGGATGTCACCAAGATCGCACGTTTACGCGATCGTTCAAAGGCTACCTTCGAAGCTCGCGAAGGTGTGAAGCTTTCATTCCTTCCATTCTTTGCTGTAGCTGTATGTGAAGCTCTCAAGCAACACCCAGTGCTCAACTCTTCAGTTGAAGGCGATCAAATTATTTATCACGGTGCAGAACACCTCGGAATTGCTGTCGACACCGAACGTGGACTTCTTGTTCCGGTAATTCATAATGCTGGTGATCTCAATATGGGCGGCGTCGCACGCAAAATTGCAGATCTTGCTGCGCGCACTCGCGATAATAAAGTTACTCCTGATGAACTAGGTGGTGGAACATTTACACTCACCAATACAGGCTCACGTGGAGCGCTCTTTGATACACCGATTATCAATCAACCTCAGGTTGCCATTCTTGGACTGGGTGCAGTTGTGAAGCGCCCAATGGTAGTTAAGGGAGAAGATGGCGGCGAAACCATCGCCATCCGATCAATGGTGTATCTAGGTCTGTCCTACGATCACCGCGTTGTCGATGGAGCAGATGCCGCTCGCTTCCTAGTAACACTCAAAGAGCGCCTAGAAGGCGGCGCATTTGAAGCAGATCTAGGGCTCTAATTTCGATGTCGCTTCCACAACGAATTGCAATCACGGGTGCATCAGGGCTGATTGGTACAGCTCTTGTTGGCCAACTCAAGAGCGAGGGACACACAGTTCAACGCTTAGTGCGTCGCCCAGTTGTGGCGCCAGATGAAATTCAGTGGGATCCAAAGACCGGTTATGTTGATATTGAAGCTCTACGCGGTGTCGACGCCGTAATTCATCTTGCCGGTGTTGGTGTCGGAGATAAGCGTTGGACCAAAAAATATAGAGCCGAGATTCTCAACTCTCGATTGCTTGGCACAACCGCCATAGCAAAGGCGGTTGCTGAAGTTAAGCCTCAAGTATTTATTTCAGCCAGTGCAATCGGCTGGTACGGCGAATCTGGAAATCGTGCCGTGGTTGAATCTGATCGAGTGGGTGATGATTTTCTTGCTGCAGTCTGTCGTGAATGGGAAGCTGCGGCCGACTTGGCGCACGGTGTTCGCACAGTGAAGTTAAGAACCGGACTAGTACTCGATCCGACCGGTGGAGCACTTGGCAAGATGTTGCCATTGTTTAGATTGGGTCTCGGCGGCAAACTTGGCAATGGGAAGCAGTGGTGGTCCTGGATTACTCTGCATGATGTTATTCGTGCAATTAGCTTTATTCTCGAGCACGATATCTCTGGCCCGGTAAATCTCACTTCACCAAATCCAGTAACAAATCAAGAGTTCACTTCAGCGTTAGCGCGAGCCATGCACCGTCCAGCGCTCTTTCCAGCTCCTGCATTCGGGCTCAAAATTGCGCTAGGTGGTTTCTCAAGTGAAATCTTGGGAAGCAAGAAAGTCATGCCGCAAGCGCTAACAAACGCGGGCTTTACTTGGGATTACCCGCACATTACCAATGCGCTAACGGCGCTGATCGAGGAGTAACTCTTCAGCCGCTAGCCGACCTGAAAGTAGCGCCCCATTCTGAGATGGAGCGCTCCGGAAGTCACCAGCGATATAGATTCCTTCAGAAACCTTTGAGGAAGTGACGCCTATTTTACCGGGCGCGAAAATTGGAAGCGACTTTGGAATCTCATATTTAGCGATCAGAGACCAGTTTGCAGTTGGCGCTCCCCACATCAGGGCGAGATGGCGACGAACTTCAGACTCTGATGCAAAATCCACAGTGGTTGAAGAGAGCAAAGTTCTTCCGGTAGGCGCGTAACTAGGTGCGACATTTGAAATTGCTATCGAGTTAACAACCGGACCTCTTCTCAGCCCATCGACAATTAAAAACTTAGAATCAGTCATATCTGCAGGCACTTCGTGATACCACGTGGTGCTCCCAGCCAACTTTGGAATTCGCTCCATATCCAATAGTTGAGCCGCAGTAGTGAGATCCGTTGCGACGATGACTGGTCCGGAGCCAAACTCTCGTAATGTGTTCACGCTTCGATTGAATTCAATCTTTCCTACCCTGCGGGCGAGTTCCGCAGCAAGAGCGCCCACCCCTTGTGCAGGTACACCTGGGGCACCTGACACGAATGAACGAATGATCTCTTTTCCAGGCACTGCTCCCACTAGTGAAGGTGACGTAAGAAAGACCCCGGTGAGAAAGGGAAGCAGGATGCGCTGATAAAGAGTTCCTAAAGTCTGCAATTCATCGTGCACGCTGGCATTGATACTCGATCTGGAGGCTAAGTAGCGAAGAAAATTGAGTTTCGAGATTAGGTCTCCACTTCTGGAATCCAGAGCTGAGAAGAGATGGGATCTTGGGTCTCCCAAAACAATACGGCCTTTATCAAGTGCGATTTCAATCGCTCGCGGAGCTGTAATAAATGGCAGTGTGGGCATCACGGCGAGTCTGCGCAGTTCGGGATAGTGGGCATTGATCAGTTGAAAACCGCGATCAAGAATAAAACCATCAATAACATCACTTGCAACGCGACCACCTGGCCGATCACTAGCCTCGATGATGCGGACCGAACATCCAGCTTCCTGCAACGTGAGCGCGGCGCTCAGCCCCGCTAAGCCTGCACCAACAACGGTAACTTCCCTATCAAGCACTAATCTCACGCGCCTTATCAATGATTGAAGCAACCGCCATGACCGATTCTTGCAAAATTGGCATCGGCGTTCCTTCAGAAAGAGCTGATTTCACTGCTAGGTAGAAGGTGGCGTAATTTCCGGGAACTCCGGGGATCTCTTCTCGGCTATCGCCCCTATAAATGAAGGCACGTGACGCAGTTGGAACGCTCCACGTACCGCCTTCGGGGAAATTTCCTGCACGCAGTAGAGCTTCTTGTGGGTCTAAATCTTCAATGACAAGCGCACCTTCAGTGCCCAGTAATCTGATGCGCGGACCAGGGCTACCCACAATCGCACTTGCCGAAAGATATGAATCAACGCCTGAACCATGACGCAAGGTCAGTACAACATCATCCTCTGACTCGCCGCGTATATGGCGAATCTGCGCGCTTGTTAGCTCTGCCGGACCAAACCAATCGAGGGCTGTTGAAAGTAAGTGTGTCTGCAAGTCTAGAAGTAAGCCTCCCCCGTTCTCTGCGCTCTCATTCTCTCTCCAAGATGAAGGGTTTAATTGAGGACGAAATCGTTCAAAACGAGAATCTAAACGGAATGGTTTTCCAATGAGACCTTGCGAAATAACTTTCTTAATTGTCAGTGCATCGCTATCCCATAATCTGTTATAAAAAACAGTGATTGGCACACCTTTGCGTTCTGCTGCAGTAAAGATTTCTTGAGTTTCAGAGGCAGTTCTCGCTGCTGGCTTATCAATAACTACTGGTACCCCATCAGCAATTGCCGCAAGAGCCTGTTCTGCATGCACTTTATTTGCAGTCGCAACCACTACCAAATCCAATTTTTGCTGTAGCAGGCTTGCAAAGTCCTCTACGATTTTTACGGCAGGGAAATCATCCTTAGCTTGGCGTGCTCGCGTGGAATTTGCAGTCAGAATGGCCGATACCTCAAATCCACACCCTTTGAGCAAAGGGCCATGAAATGAGCGTCCGGCTAACCCATAGCCTGCAATTCCGACGCGCATCTGTGCCTATTTATTCTGGAGTTTGGAAGGCCACCAAATCTTTGGACCAATCTCGTGGACAAGCGCTGGTACCAGAATTGAGCGGACGATAATGGTGTCGAGAAGCACACCGAAGGCAACTGCAAAGCCAAGTTGTGCCAGTGGTACAAGCGGTAAAAGTCCCAACACAGCAAAGGTTGCCGCAAGGACTATTCCAGCTGAGGTTATGACCGCTCCTGTAACGGTGAGACCCTTTATAACTCCTGCACGGGTACCAATCTTGATCGATTCTTCTCGTACTCGTGTCATCAAGAAGATGTTGTAGTCAATGCCGAGCGCCACTAAGAAGATAAAGGCAAATAGCGGGAATGAAGTATCTCCACCGGCAAATCCAAATACATGATTGAAGACAAGCGCACAGACTCCAAGTGTTGCGAAGTAGGAAAGTACAACCGTTCCAAGTAATAAGGCTGCGCTCAAGATGCTACGCAACAGAACCCCGAGGATTATGGTGATGACAAAGAGAATTATTGGAATGATTGTGCGATTATCACGGTCATTCGCTGTCCGAATATCGTAAGAAACCGCACTGGTACCACCAACAAGTGCAGTGGGGTCTGCTTCTTTAGCCAATTCGCGGATTCTCGGAATGTCATTTGATGCTTCAACGCTATCCGGTGCCTTATCCAAGGTCACATTGAGGATTGCTTTTCCATCGACAACCTTTACAGGTGGCAGAGGTTGGCCCGGCACTACAAAGCCATCGAGAGCAGGTGTCACCGTTGTTACTCCCGGAGCTCTCTTCACGGAAGCAGTAACTGCTGCAATTTTGTCGACGTTGACGACTATCTGGGTTGGATCACCTTCACCGCCCGGAAAGTGTGTGAGCAAAAGTTTCTGCCCTTGTACTGATTCAGGATTTGTAGTGAAGGTATCAACTGTCCCGATGCCATCAGCTTTGAGCGTTGTGGAGGTGAAGGCAAATGCCAAAAGAATTGTTCCGGTTATTACCCATGCCTTGCGCGGATTTCTCCCGATCGTATTTCCAACGCGAGACCAAGTGCCAGAAAGTACATGATCGTCTCCATCAAATTCCGGACGACGTGGCCAGAAAATCCAACGACCAAAAACAAGTAGAAATGCTGGCAAGAGAGTCAAAATCGTAATCATGGAACAGACAATTCCAATAGCTCCCACTGGTCCTAACCCGGCCGTATTAGTTAATTGGCTGAAGAGAAGAACGAGGAGTGAGATAGATACCGTAGAGCCAGAAGCGACGATTGGTTCCCATACGCCCTTGTAAGCCGCGCGCATAGCATCAAATCGATTGGCATACAGATGGAGTTCTTCCCTATAGCGTGCAATGAGTAGCAGCGCATAGTCGGTAGCAGCACCTATGACAAGTACAGAGAGAATTCCTTGCGATTGCCCGTCAACATCGATGATGTCATTTTTGGCAAGTAGATAAACAATCCCGCCAGCCAAGGTAAGTGCAAATAAGGCAGAAAGTAAAGGAATGATCCAAAGAATTGGTGAGCGATAAACAACAATAAGAATGACAGCGACAACGCCGAGAGTTGTAAGTAACAACGTTGAGTCAATTGAACCAAAAGCTCCAAAGAGATCACCTAGCAGTCCTCCGGGACCTGTGACATATGGTGTGAGGTCGTTTGCTTTCGCAATAGGAGCAATATCTTCACGAATAGCTTCCACAATTGCTGGAAGAACTGGTTCATCATTTTCTAAGACTTCACCGATTGCATTTCCATCGAGTGGAATGTTCGCCAAAATGGCTTTGCCATCTTCTGAGGGAAACGCTGAAATTCTTTGTCCGGGAGCCACGAAATCAGAGACCTTTGCATCAGTTCCAGCCAGGGATAGGGCCCCTATCTCATCCAAATGGTCATTGATTGCAGCAATGGCTTCGGGTGTAGCTGCTCCTTCAAAGAGAACGAGTGTTGGAAAGCTAAATGAGTCTTTGCCAGAAAATGTCTGAATAACCTCGGACGCCTGTGTCGCCTCAGCCCCCTTGGGTAAAAATGAAGAGTTGTTATTCTCTTGAACCGAAGAAAGTTTTCCAAAGAGTGGGCCGAATACTCCAGTCAAGATAAACCAGAAGATAACTACCAGCATCGCCAGCGCGAAGGGCTTGCGAGTATTGCGAGGTGAGATTGTCGACACGATGAAGGGACCTTTCGGGCTACAGGTGATTGCGAGATTCGCTCAGGGCCTAGCCTACCTTTAGGCTGTACCTGTGCCTTTGATTAGCCAAGCCCAAGACGGTGTTATCTCTGTTGCACCTATCTCAATCTTGCGACTCGGATTGGTGGAATATATCCAAGCGCTATCGATGCAACGTTCCATACATTCAGAGGTAGTGGCAGGCGATCGGCAGAACGCTCTGCTCTTGCTCGAACATCCTTCGGTCTTCACCGCTGGAAAGCGAACCTTAGAAATTGAAAAACCCCAAGATGGGACTCCTGTCATTGATGTCGATCGCGGTGGAAAAATCACCTGGCATGGACCCGGACAGTTGGTCGGTTATCCCATTGTTAAGTTGGCTAATCCAACAGAGCTCGTCGGATTTGTACGTGAAATCGAGTCTGGATTGATTGCTGTCTGCGGCGAGATAGGGCTAGAGACTTCTCGCGTAGCTGGACGTTCTGGAGTATGGGTACGTGACAGTAAAGGAGATCGCAAGATCGCAGCCATCGGAATACGAGTAGCTTCAGGGGTATCCATGCATGGGTTCGCTATCAATGTGAATCCAGACCTTTCGCACTTTAATAGAATCGTAGCCTGCGGAATCAATGATGCATCCGTCTCATCACTAGCGCTGGAGCTCAATCGCTCGATAACAGTCGATGAAGTGGTGCCCCTAGTAGAGAAGCATCTCTCTGAAGTTTTAATGAAGGTGAGCGCATGACTATCGCACCTGAAGGTCGCAAACTTCTTCGTATTGAAGCGCGCAACACTGAAACTCCAATTGAGCGTAAACCGGAATGGATTAAAACTCGTGCCAACATGGGGCCCGAATACACTCGACTACGCACGTTGGTCAAGACTGAAGGTTTGCACACAGTCTGCCAAGAAGCAGCATGTCCCAATATTTTTGAATGTTGGGAGGATAAAGAAGCAACTTTCCTGATTGGTGGAGAACGCTGCACTCGGCGCTGCGATTTTTGCAATATCGATACTGGCAAACCTGAACCATTAGATCGCGATGAACCACGTCGCGTAGCTGAATCAGTGCAAGCGATGGGTTTGAAGTACGCAACAATCACAGGAGTGACTCGTGATGATTTAGACGATGAAGGTGCTTGGCTGTACGCAGAAACGATTCGAAAGGTACATGAATTGAATCCCGGCACAGGGGTTGAAATGTTGGCGCCAGATTTTAGTGGCAATCCCAAGCTACTTAACGAGGTATTTGAAACAAGACCAGAAGTCTTTGCCCACAATCTGGAGACTGTTCCACGAATCTTTAAACGGATTCGTCCTGCATTTACCTATGAGCGCTCACTTAATGTTATTTCGCAAGCTCGTGCCTATGGATTGATTACCAAGTCAAACTTGATTTTGGGTTTAGGTGAGACCAGAGAAGAGATTTCACAAGCACTGATTGATCTTCATGAAGCCGGGTGCGATCTCATTACGATTACGCAGTATCTCCGCCCTACCAATAAACATCATCCGGTAGAACGATGGGTGAAGCCGGATGAGTTCGTGGAACTCGCCAAGGAGGCGGAAGAAGTTGGATTTAGCGGGGTTATGAGCGGCCCGTTGGTTCGCAGTTCATATCGCGCGGGACGCTTGTATAAACAAGCGCAAGAGAAGCGAGCTCGCATTTCTCATGGCTGACCTTGTTTATCCTCCTGTAGTAGTAGCAATTAAAGGTTTTTGGAAATATCTAGGCCTGAAATTCAACTTTGAAGGCGAAGAAAATATCCCCCGCAAAGGTGGAGCAATTCTTGCTATCAATCACGTTGGATATTTGGATTTTGCGCTCGTCGGAACTGCAGCTCTGCCTGTAAATCGCTATGTGCGTTTTATGGCGAAGAAGGAGATTTTCGATAACAAATTAGCAGGCCCTTTGATGAGGGGTATGCACCATATCTGCGTAGATCGCTCAAATGGATCAGCTTCATTTGTGGCAGCTCTCCGCGCACTTCGTGGTGGTGAAATTATTGGAATTTTTCCAGAAGGAACAATCTCTGTGAGCTTTGAGATCAAGGAACTCAAATCCGGAGCAGTACGTCTAGCGATGGGAGCAGGAGTTCCGGTAATACCAACGGTCATTTGGGGCTCACAGCGAATCTGGACAAAGAAAGTAAAGCGAAATCTCAGAAGAAAGAACGTTCCCATCAGCGTAACATTTGGCGATCCGCTCTATTTTGATAGAGAGACCGAGGTAGAGGCAGGCGAGAAATTACTGCGCGAAACCATGATTAACATGCTTCACCATGTTCAAGAAAAGTATCCAGATTCACATGAAGGACAGCGCTGGGCACCGGTACGTCTTGGTGGAACCGCTCCCGCTCCCCTAAACTAACGCACATGTTTAAGCGCAAAAAGAAAGAACCAAAAATCAAAAAGCCTCGTTTCCAGACTTTCCGTGATGCCTATCGAGTAACACACGCTGAGAAGCCTTGGATTGGTGGAGCGCTCATCGGTCTCTTTACGGTGGTTCTTGTAGTCGGCGTTTCTCTTGGATTTATTTTTGGTCGTCCCATCTATGGCGGTTTTGTCACGCTTCCACTCGCGCTACTTGTGACCATGTTCTTCTTCACTCGCGTTGCGGGTGCTGCCGCTTATTCATCTATTGAAGGCCAACTTGGCGCGGGGGCCAGTGTGTTAATGGCGATTCGCAAAGGTTGGACAACTACCCCTGCGGTTGCTGTCAACAAACAGCAGGACATGGTTCATCGCAGCGTTGGACGTGCAGGAATCGTGCTTACTGGTGAAGGTGGATTTGCAGTACGGCAAATGGTTCAAGACGAAAAGAAAAAGTCTGAACGTTACGCTCCTGGTGTGCCGATTATTGAAGTTTTTGTCGGTGATGGAGAAGGTCAGGTTCCACTTCGCAAACTTCAGAAGCATCTCACAAAGCTTCCCAAAAAATTAACTCCACATCAGATGAGAGAAGTACGCGCGAGACTGAAAGCCGTAGGCGGAATGTCACTTCCAATTCCTAAGGGTCCGATGCCCAAAGGAATCAAAATTCGCTAATTTCTACTCTTTATCAGAACTGTATTTGAAAAGCGCTCGTTGATTCCTCGCCCATTTTCATCAAATGTGATCGCGGTGATAATTGGAATCAGCAATGCGGTACGTATCAGCGCTTGGAGCGGCGTGACCTGACCGCCATCTGAAAATCGCACAACTTTGAGTCCGACGAGTCGATGTCCAAACGAAGAGCCACCTAAAGCCACAAGAATTGAGTATTCGGCAAAGAGCAGAATCAGAACAGGTAGACGAGCGCCTGGAACACGCTCAGAGAGAGTTCCACCGCCAGAGAAAAAACCAAGCGCAATGGCATAGCAGGCCAGCCAATCAATGGTAATCCCCGCGATGCGACGGCCTTGGCTTACGCGTGGATACATGCCGCCAAGCCTATATGCAGATGGGGCTCAAGCCCTTTTGAAGGAATCCGCGGATATGTAACACGGTTGTAACACTGCGATTATGACTTTTTTACGCACGAGAACTAGCCTTCCCTCCATCAGCAGTACTCAATGATGAGCGCAACTGGAATCAGCTGGCTGTGAGAATCGGCCTCAATTGGAGTATGACAATGTTTAAGAACTCTGCAGAAATATTTGCATACATTAAGAAAGAAGATGTGAAGCTTGTAGATGTTCGCTTCACGGATCTTCCAGGAATTCAGCACCATTTCAATGTCCCCGTCGAGTCTTTTGACGAGGCAGTCTTTACCGACGGACTTATGTTCGATGGTTCTTCAATTCGTGGATTCCAAGCAATTAACGAGTCGGATATGAAGTTGCTTCCAGTTCCAGAATCAGCATTTATCGATCCTTTTAGATTAGAAAAGACTTTGGTTATTATTTTCTCGGTTCACAACCCTGTAGATAACACACCATACTCACGCGATCCTCGTGGTGTTGTTGCTAAGGCAGTGGATTACATGAAATCAACTGGAATTGCTGATCAGGCGTTCTTCGCTCCTGAAGCTGAGTTCTATGTCTTTGATGCGGTTCGCTTCAAGACCGGAATGAACGAGGCGTATCACCACATCGATTCCTATGAAGGAGCTTGGAATACGGGAATCATCGCTGATCCAGATGGCACACCAAACCGTGGTTATCGCACCCGCATTAAGGGTGGATATTTCCCAGTATCCCCAACAGATCAATTCGCAGATCTACGTGATGAAATGGTTATGGAACTTGGCCGTGCAGGTCTATTGGTAGAACGTTCTCACCACGAAGTTGGTACAGCAGGTCAGATGGAAATCAATTATCGATTCACAGATATTCTCTCTGCCGGTGATGAGTTAATGAAGTTTAAGTACATCATTCGCAATGTTGCTTGGGAAGGTGGCAAGACTGCAACATTTATGCCAAAGCCACTCTTTGGCGATAACGGTTCAGGTATGCACGTCCACCAATCACTCTGGAAAGATGGAAAGCCTCTCTTCTTTGAGGCGGGAACGTACGGAGATCTCTCAGATACCGCACGTTGGTACATCGGTGGATTGCTCAAGCACGCACCATCACTACTTGCATTCACCAACCCAACTGTTAACTCATACCGTCGCTTGGTTCCAGGGTATGAGGCGCCGGTAAATCTCGTCTACTCAGCTCGTAATCGCTCTGCCTGTATTCGTATCCCGATTACAGGCTCTTCTCCTAAGGCAAAGCGCGTGGAGTTCCGTTGCCCAGATCCATCATCAAATCCATACCTTGCATTTGCTGCGATGCTTATGGCTGGTATCGATGGAATCGTCAACAAGATCGAACCACCAGCTCCAGTAGATAAGGATCTCTACGAACTCGAAGGTGCGGAGGCTGCGGCAATTCCACAGGTACCAGGTTCGCTCGACGCCGTCCTTACAAGCCTAGAAAATGATCATGACTTCCTTACCAAGGGTGGAGTCTTCTCCGAAGATCTCATCTCTACATGGATCGAGTGGAAGCGCAAGAATGAAGTTGACTACGTTCGACTACGTCCACATCCAGCTGAGTTTGAGCTCTACTTCGATATCTAAGAAGAATAGTCACCAGAAGCCCCGTCAGAGATGGCGGGGCTTCTGGCATTTTCCAAACTTTAGGTAGCCTGACGCAATGATGTATGCAAAGGAGTTTGTCTCTCAACTCCAACATGAGTTACCTCAACTTGCAAACAGAACCAAGGCGATTGGGGCCGAAAATTACATGAAGAACATTTCCCCTTTCCTGGGCGTGCAAACTCCAGATCGCAGGAGGATTGTGACTTTGTTGGCGAAATCAATGACTTCTCCGAACAGTGGAGAACTAGGAGAAACGGCGCGCGCGTTGTGGAAGCTCGACTTTCGTGAATATCAGTATGCCGCTTGCGATCTTATTGACTATCACTCTGATGTCGCGTCTGCTGACTTTCTTCAAGACCACGTGGAATTCCTAATCACTCACAAATCCTGGTGGGATACAGTTGACGCCCTTGGCAATGCCGCGGTCTCTCCACTGACAGACAAGTACGGATGCGAGGAGTTAATTGAACGTTGGAATCGTTCATCAAATATTTGGTTAATTCGTTCCGCGATTCAGCATCAAAGAGGTAGAAAGTTGGAGACAGATGTAAAACTCGTTTTAAGGTATTGTGACCAACATTCAGATTCAAAAGAATTTTTTATAGTGAAGGCAATAGGATGGGCGCTCAGAGATATCAGCAAAATAGCGCCAAATGACGTAAGAAAATTTCTACTTTCGCATCCACAACTGGGTTCCGTTGCCGTGAGAGAAGCCAAACGGGGGCTTGCGCGCTAAGAACCTGTCATCGATTACTAGTTACGCGAAACAGAATCCAGCTCATTACACCGCTGACAAGTGAAGCAATGATGACAGCAAGAATTGCTGTGTCTTGAAGAGATTTCTCATTAAAGGCAAGGTTTGCAATGAAAATCGCTACCGTAAATCCAATTCCGGCAGCACTTCCAGTGGCTGCAATCTGACCGATCCCTGCCCCAGTTGGATAGTCCGCAACATTCGCTCTCTTGGCAAGGGCTAAGGCAAGCATGATTCCAAGCGGCTTTCCGAGTACCAAACCAGCGAAGATTCCCCAAGCCACAGTTGACTTCATGATGCTTTCAAATGTTGAAGTTGTAATCACGACCCCTGTATTAGCAAAAGCAAACAGTGGAACTATCAGGAAGCTGCTCCAGGGATGGAGTTTGACCTCCAACCATTCAATGACAGAAACAGTTCCGTCTTCTACATCCTGATATCTATTACCCCTCTTCAATTGATTAGGAGTCAAAAGTCCGAGAATTACTCCTGCTAACGTGGCATGAACACCGCTTCGATACAACCCGTACCAGAGAATGCAACCCAAAACGATATAGATATAAGTACTGCTTGCCCCCAGTTTTTTCGCGACCTGAACCGCGCACACGGCAAGGGTGGCCGCCGCCAGCCATGAGTATGCAACTCCAGTGGAATAAATAAATGCAATGATCAGAATTGCTCCGATGTCGTCAATAACTGCCAGTCCTAATAGGAATGTGCGAAGTGGGGGCACGACGGCTGAACCCATCATTCCTAGCAATCCAACGGCAAGAGCGATATCAGTGGCAACAGGTACACCCCAACCACTTGCCGCCTCTCGGCCAGCGATAAGTAGGTAGAGAGCTGCCGGAATGGTCATTCCTCCTATCGCACCCAAAAATGGTGCAATAGCTGCTCTCATGGAAGATAAGTGGCCAGAAGTCAGTTCCCGCTTAATCTCTAGGCCAACTACGAAGAAGAAAATTGTCATCAACACATAATTAATAACTTTCAAAGTTGTGAGCTTGAGGTAGATCGACTCGTTGCCAAGATAGAAAGAAGCTTCAAGTAGAGAAAAGTAGCCATCTGCCCAAGGAGAGTTTGCAACGGTCAAGCCCAAGATTGCTGCAATAAGCAGAATGATCCCGCTCGAAGACTCACGATGTAGGAAATCGCGAAGTGGGGCAATTGAACGACGCATCACATCAGGCTATCAGTCAGCTGATTGTTGAAGCATGACTTTTTTGCGAGACAGGATGAGGTATCCAAAGAATCCAATAAGGAGCGCAAAGAAGACGCCCAAGTTGGCATATGCCCATTCGCCATCCTTGCCGCCAATAAGAAAGAGGAAATAGCCCTGCCATGAGAGCCAACTAGCGAAGCCATTAGTCACAAAACCCCAACCAACGAAGGTACCCAGGGCCATGATGGAGATTGCTTGGTAATTCCAACGACCATATCTACCTCGCTCGCTAAAGAGATCAGTCTCGCAATAGCTCTTGCGCAGGAGCACATCAGTTACGAAGATCGCCGACCACACGGCTATTGGAACACCAAGCGTTATGAGAAATCCTTGGAATGGGAAGAAGAAATCATCGGCTACCCAAACAAAATATATGACGCCCAGGAACATGAGTAGTGCATCAATCGATGCCGCAACATGTCTCTTGACTGGAACTCCGATTGAGATCAGTGCCAAGCCAGAAGAATAGAGATTGAGAATCGCCCCTCCAACGAGACCCAATATTGCAACCAAGGCAAATATCACCAAGTACCAACTTGGAAGAATTGTTGTCAGAGCGCCAATCGGGTCACTTGCAATTCCCTCTGAAAGCTTCTCGTTGCTGGCCGAAAGTGCGGCCCCGTATGTGACAAGAATGATCGGAACAATCGATGCTCCAAAGACGGTCCATCCGACAACAGCCTTGCTGGAGGTAGTTCTTGGCAAATACCTTGAATAGTCCGCAGCCGCATTGACCCAGCCCAAACCGATGCCAGTTGCACCAAAGATAATTGCTCCAATAAATCCTTGCAGGTTACCTGATGGAAGTGATGTCACAACCGACCAATCTATTTCATCAAGTGTCAGCCCCATGTAGAAACAGGTCATGACGATAGTGACAATGGTCAGAACTCTCTGAATGCGCATAATGACAGCAAATCCAAGCACTCCAGAAGTAACAGTGAGCGCTACTGCAATTGCAAAACCAATTGCCATCGCCGTGTTTTGGTCCAAGTTTCCAAGTCGGATGAAAACAGTTCCGGTGGCAAGTGTCGCAAGCGACATCAACACAATCTCCCACCCCACGAAGACCATGTAAGACAGAAGTCCAGGGATAAGGCTTCCTCTTACCCCGAAGCTTGCACGCGAGAGCACCATGGTAGGCGCATTAGATTTTTTTCCAGCGAGTGAGCTAAAGCCCACAAGCAGAAAGGAAAGCACTGTTCCCAGAAGCGCCGCCAACGTTGCCTGCCAAAAAGAGATACCGAAGCCGAGAAAGAAGGAGCCGTAAGAGAGCGCAAGAAGAGAAACATTGGCACCGCACCAGGGCCAGAAGAGCGAGGAGGCATTGCCACGCCTTTGACTTTCATCAATGACGTTTGTTCCATTCAATTCCAAGTTCATAGTGCAGAGAATAAGGGTCTTAGCGCAATAGTTCTCAATCTAAGAAGAAGTCCAGCAGGAAATCTTTAGTTCCTGGCACGACCGCATATTTATCAAGATCGGTGATTCCTTCAGAAGCCAGGACTTCATCATCGACAAAGAAATTTCCTGTGCACTCTTTGGCTGGCCTATTCAAAATGATGTACGCACTATCAGCCAAAATTTCAGGAGTACGACATGCGGCAGTATCTACTCCGGGGATCATTTGGAGCGCCGCTGTGTCGATAGCTGTCCGTGGCCACAAAGCGTTAACAGCGATTCCATCTCTTCTAAATTCTTCGGACATACCCAGCACGCACATACTCATTCCATACTTTGCCATTGTGTATGCCACATGGTTCTTAAACCATTTAGCCTTCATGGATAGGGGTGGCGAGAGATTCAAAATATGCGGGTTTCGACCTTCATCTGCTGAATCACGCAGATGAGAAATGGCCGCCTGTGATGTCAAGAATGTTCCACGGACATTGACATCAAACATGAGGTCAAATCGCTTAGCCGGCGTCTCTTCGGTGCGCGTTAAATTGATGGCGCTAGCGTTGTTAATCAGAATATCTATTCCGCCAAATTCATCAGCAGCCTGGGCTACAGCCGCTGCGATCTGATTTTCATCGCGCAAGTCACACTGAATAGCTAGCGCCTTACCACCTGCAGCGCTTATTTCCTCTGCCGCGGTAAATATTGTTCCCGGAAGCTTAGGATTTGGCTCAGCAGTCTTTGCTGCAATCGCAATTGATGCGCCATCTCGGGCAGCCTTGAGCGCAATAGCTAGACCAATACCTCGTGATCCACCTGTGATGAAAATTCGTTTTCCTTGTAGCGACATCTATTTGCCTCTCTTTGACATAAATTTCATAAAAGCATCTGCTGCTTCCTCTGACTGTAGGGCTAGTGCAAAAATTT
This sequence comes from Actinomycetota bacterium, assembly GCA_041169865.1. GTDB lineage: Bacteria > Actinomycetota > Actinomycetes > Nanopelagicales > Nanopelagicaceae > Planktophila. The sequence continues at coordinate 58,541 of JBEEIL010000074.1, forward strand.
CAAATTCTGCACGCATAACTGCTGCTACCGCATCATGCTTTCCAGCTTTCATGAGAGCTTTGGTATTAATGATTGCCTGCGGAGGTTGTTCTCCAATCTTGTTTGCGATGGATAGCGCCTCATCTACAGGAGATTGCGCAATAGTGGCGACTAGCCCCATCTCTTTTGCATCCTCTGCTGTGAATGATTCTCCGGTCATAAAGATTTTCGCTGCTCTTTGGTAGCCAACCAGATTCGGAAATAGCATGCTTGAACCGGCTTCAGGTACCAAACCAAGAGAGGTAAATGGCATCGAAAACTTTGCTTGCGGCGAGGCGACAACTACATCGCAATGGAGCAACATGGTTGTTCCAACACCAATTGCATTGCCTTTAACCGCAGCCAACAAAGGCTTTGGAAAGTCAAGAAGAGCGCCTAAAAATCTGGCAACATCCGAATCAGACTCTGTTGGTGGATTAGACATGAAATCGCCAATGTCATTGCCAGAAGTAAAATGATCACCCTCACTTGTCAAGAGAACACAGCGAATACTGAAATCTCCTGCGGCTTCGTTGAGGTTGTTTGCTAAGTCCGCGTACATGGCCCGAGTAATTGCATTCATTTTCTCGGGACGATTAAAGGAGATGACGAGAGTTTGCCCTTGTCGAGAGGTGGTAATTTCTGCCATTTCCACATCCTAATCTGTCTAAACGAGTTATGACAGCAGTCGCCGTGTTGCCTGACAGTTGCCTGAGTTAAGAGGGAGAATAGACTATGCACAAACCAGATACGCCAGCTCGAGACACTATTGCTCCTTCTGATCTAACCTTTGGGTTGTCGACATGTAAACGTTGTTTGTGGCTTAAATATTGGTTCAAATTTGAACTAAAGAAAGAATTTCCACTTGTTAAACCACTAGCAGATTCACAAGAGGAACATTTTCGGCGCGCTGCTATGCAAGATATACATCCTTCACTCAAGCCCGGGGTGGTCAAGCAATGGGGGCAATGGGTCAAAAGCGCCCCAATCTCGATAAATGGTTTTGAGACTCGATGGAAAATCTTAGGAATCTACGACCTTTTAGGGCATTACGAAGATGGAACCGTTGGAATTATTGATTGCAAAGTTTCGGATTCTGACCGAGATAATGGGCCTTTTTATGCGCCTCAACTTGAATCCTATGCCTATGCACTCGAAAATCCAGATAGAGGAAAGCCTTTTCCCGTATCAACTATGGGACTGCTGATTTGGAAGTTGGCTGGTGTTACAGAGACTCATCCGAGTGAATTGGCAAACCATTCCCATGGCTTTGGCGTAAATCAGCACTATGTTCCCGTAGAGCGAGATTCTGAAACCTTCCTCACGTTGTTGGAGGAGTTGATTACAACTATCGAAGGTGGAATGCCAAACCCTGGTCCCGAATGCAACGTCTGCAACTACCTGATCAAACGAGTTGAATTAGAGATTGATTAATCTTCTTCGCTCTCGTCGCGAACTGAAGATTTCTTTGATTTGGTTGCGTAAGTATCTACGTACTCTTGCCCAGACATCTGTTGAATCCGCTTCATGATTTGATCAGTCACGTTCCTGAGGTACTGCAAATCACTCGAATCGCCTTCAAAGTACATAGGCTCACCAAAAGTTATACCTACGCGCATTATCTTGGGGATCACTTTTCCAGTTGGCTGGATTTTGTCGGTGTTGAACATGGCAATAGGGACAACAGGTGCACCCGATTCAATCGCTAATCGCGCGATTCCGGTGCGCCCCTTGTAGAGACGCCCATCAGGCGAGCGAGTTCCCTCTGGATAAATTCCAAGCGAATTACCTTCAGCAAGCACCTGTAAACCAGTTATCAGCGCAGCTTCACTACGGCGACCTCCAGACCGATCCACGGGAACTTGACCGAGCGCAATAAAAGTAAGTTTTTTCAAGAGCCCCTTTGGTCCTGGAGATGTGAAATATTCGCTCTTTGCCAAAAACGTTACTTTTCGCGGCACTACAAGAGGCATAAAAATGGAATCACTAAATGAAAGATGATTAGACGCCAGAATCACTGGACCAGTCGCGGGAACATTCCTTAAACCTTTTACCTTAGGGCGAAAGAGGACCATCAGAAATGGAGTCAGAAACGCCCGTAGAGTGCCGTAAGGCAGGTTGTTCATGGCGCTAATTTAGCCTGAAAGCTCTGATTTGTGCGAACATAAACCATGACTACTGGCCGCGGATCAGACCCGTTCGATGATGAACTCATCAAAGCGGAGTTTGATTCCATGGTGGAAGGTCTTTCGCTTGATGAATCTTCTCCAACGACTTTCCTGGATGAACTCGACAAGTTTGAAGATCAAAACCGTTTTACACCACCAGTAATCCCGAAGCGAAGCATCAGAGAACAAATCACTGATGCAAAGAACTCTCTCATACGCTGGAAAAACAATCGCCAGAACTTCAAAGACGATGATGGTTCTGCTATTTGAAATTTTAGCGACGGGCTAAATCTGCAACTCCAACTAGGCCAGCTTGATTTCCAAGAGTCGCGCCGACAATTTCTGGCATGGGCAGAATCTCTGAAAATGGCATATGTCGTTTGGCAGCTTCTCTAATTGGGGCGAGAAGTAACTCCCCTGCGTCAATGACGCCCCCACCGATAACAACTGTTTCTGGATCCAAAATGGCAGATAGGGATGCAACTCCTGCACCTATCCATTTTCCGGTGGTGCGAAAAGCTTCAATCGCAATGACATCACCTTCTCTTGCGGCCTCCATAATCATTTTCCCTGTTAGCCCTGCAATTGTTCCGTCACCACGCGCCAATAACTTCTCTGCCACGCCTGGGTTCTGCTCAATGGCTTCGCGAGTATGACGCATTAACGCGCTACCCGATCCGTATTGTTCGAAACATCCTTTGGCACCGCAACCACAGAGCAGACCATCTGGGACAACTCTCATATGGCCAACTTCAGCTGCAATACCAAAAGCGCCTCGATGCAACTTTCCATCAATAACAATTCCGCCACCCAGCCCGGTGCCAATTGTTAGCAAGAGGACGTGCTCTTTACCTTTAGCTGCCCCAAATCGGGCTTCTCCCCACGCTGCAGCATTTGCATCGTTTTCTATATCGACAGGAAGTCCGATCAAACTTGTGAGTTCGTAATCTAAATTAACACCGTTCCAACCTGAAATATTTGGCGTTGCCAACATTGTTTTTCTGTCGGAAGAAACCCAGCCAGCCGCTGAAACGCCCACGGATGTAACATCAAATTCAGATTTGAGTTCGTTGGCAACTTCTGCAATCGCAGCAGTGAGATCTTTGCCTCCAGATTTGGGAGTATCACGCCTTGCAGTTTTTAGTACATTACCTGATTCATCGACTACTCCACCAAGGACTTTTGTTCCGCCGACATCTACACCAATTGTTAAGGACATTAAGCTAGATGCTCGCCAAGTTCCCTGAGTGCAGCATCGATAGTCTGTTGTTGCGCTTTGGCAATCATCATGGCAGGCACGGGCATCGAGACAGCAACTTCTAACTCATATGTAACTTGAGTTGAATCGCCATCGATTGCCTTGAGGGTATAACTGCCATCCATCTGAGTCAGAAGATCTGCTTCATCCATTGAAAATGACAAAATGGCTGGAGCGGCGCTCCAGTCGTAATCAAGAACTACTCGGTCCTTCATCATTCCTGCATCGATAGAGAGTTTCGCCTTTGTTACTCTCTCTTGCGAATCGCGCTCAATGACATCTACCTTCTTAATTGAGGTGAGCCATTCTGGATATGCCGCGATGGAAAAGAGTGCGGCCTGAACGGTTGCTAGCGGTGCTTCGATGATAACTGTAGAAGTACTCTTCTGTGACATAGCCCAAGGCTACCAACACTGTGCCCCATATGAGTTTTGAAAAAAACCGCCTTTACATCTCTTCCATTTTTGAGGTGTAGCCCGCTAGCGTTAGCGCCATGAACGAAGTCTCAATCCCAGCCATTATTCCTGCAGCCACCGAGGGAAACCTCACCAATCTCGTCGCAGAACGGGCTTGGTTTGAACCAGATCGCGTAACCATGTCACGCCCATTGGGTGATGGATGGCAACCGATGACTGCTCGCCAAGTTGAAGAAGAGATACGTGCAACCGCTAAAGGGTTAATTGCGGCAGGTATTCAGATTGGTGATCGCGTAGCCATTATGGCTCGTACGCGTTATGAGTGGACTGTGCTTGATTTCGCAATTTGGTATGCCGGAGGATGTGTTGTTCCGATCTATGAAACATCCTCCCCTGAACAAGTTGATTGGATTCTCAACGACTCTGGTGCGGTTGGCTTAATTGTTGAAACGCCAGCACACCGTGAATTAGTTACGCCAGTCATTCCTTCTCACACAAAACATATTTGGGTGATGACAGAAGATGTGTTGGCGATACTTCGCAATTCTGGAACTTCAATTTCTGATGAGGAAGTTGAACGTCGTAGAAATTCTCTAGTGCCAGCTAGTTTGGCAACGTTGATTTATACATCTGGAACAACTGGACGGCCAAAGGGTGTCCAGCTCACTCATGGAAACTTCCTCTCTGAATGTGGAAACGTCGTTGAAGGAGCAAGTGATCTCTTCCTTAAGCCAGGAGGATCAACGCTTCTCTTCTTGCCTGTTGCGCATGTCTTTGGACGCATGGTGCAGATTGGTGCGATCCACGCCGGCTTACATCTTGCACATTGCAGCGATCCAGTCGGTCGTCTTCCAGCAGATCTTGCATCCTTTAAGCCTTCATTCGTGCTGGCTGTGCCACGTATTTTTGAAAAGATTTACAACGGTGCAGAAGCGAAGGCAGAAGCTGCTGGAAAAGGAAAAATTTTCCGCAAGGCTGCAGAAGTAGCGATTGCCTACAGCGAAGCCAAAGATAAAGGTGGATTTAACCCACTGCTCACTCTCAAGCATGCCCTGTTTGACAAGTTGGTGTACTCAAAGATTCGCGCAGGTATGGGTGGAGCGGTTGAGGCTGCAATATCAGGTGGTGCTCCCCTTGGAACTCGACTCGGCCACTTTTATCGTGGCGCCGGTGTCACAATTTTGGAAGGTTATGGACTTACCGAGACAACTGCCGGTGCAACTCTTAACTTGACCAAGAGTCTGCGAGTTGGTTCTGTCGGAAGACCAATTCCTGGCACATCTGTAAAAATTGCTGCAGATGGCGAAGTCCTGATTAAGGGACCTATCGTGATGCGCGGTTACTGGCAGAACGATGCAGCAAATCAAGAAGTCTTCGATGGAGAATGGTTTAGATCTGGCGATTTAGGTCGACTTGATGACGATGGATACCTCTACATCACTGGCCGCAAGAAGGAGCTTATTGTCACAGCAGGTGGAAAGAACGTTGCTCCTGCAGTCTTGGAAGATCGACTTCGCGCGCATCCTCTTATCAGCCAATGCATCGTTCTCGGGGATAACCAGCCATTTATTGCAGCTCTCATCACTATTGATCAGGACATGCTTAAAGGTTGGATTGCAGCAAATAACAAGACTGGAGCAACAGTTGAAACGTTGGTCAATGATCCAGATCTCATCGCCGTTATTCAGACAGCAGTTGATGAAGCCAATAAAGCAGTATCCAAGGCAGAATCCATTCGCAAATTCACGATCTTGTCGAAAGATTTTACGATTGCAACAGGAGAGCTCACTGCCAAACTATCTTTGAAGCGCCACGTAATCTCGCAGAACTACGCTGCAGAGATTGCCGCGCTTTTCACTAAGTAGCTCTTCATGGTAACTCCCGAGCGGTTAGATCTGGCTCGGGGGTTACATGATGGAATAGCCCAAGATTTGGTAGGGCTTGGTTACTCACTAGATTTACTGCTCGCTGACGATACGCTTTCATTGAATACACGACTTTCGTTGAGGTCTGCCCGCCTGCACATAGATGAGTTGATTCATAAAGTGCGAACTGAGATTTATCACTTGCGTCAAGAACCTCAATTATCGCTCTCCATAGAACTTAACCAGTTGGTGCATAGCGAATACTCAGATTTTGAGCTGGACCTTGAACTGGAAGATGTCAAACCCTCATTAGAAATTACCTCAGAAGTAATTGCGATCACTCGTGAAGCCCTACGCAATATCCGTACTCACGCTAGGGCTACCCGAATTGGTATCACTCTCTATCCGATAAACAATCGCATCTGTCTTCAGATTCGCGATAACGGGAAGGGAGGAGCCAGCATGAAGAATGGTCGTTGGGGAATTACAGGGCTCCAAGAGAGAGTGGCAGCTCTTGGCGGGTCAATCACCTTTGAAAACAACTTTCAGAACAATAGCGGAGTACGTATAACAATCTTGATATGACCCCGTCTGCATTGATTATCGATGATCATGCTGTTGTCAGATCGGGAGTTCGCCAAGCGCTGCAAATCTTCGCAGATATTGAAGTTTATGAAGCAGCTTCAAAGGCAGAAGGTTTTGCACAGATTGCACGCATCAATCCAGAAATTCTTGTTGTAGATATCAATCTGCCGGATGGCAACGGATTAGAACTTGTGTCGTGGATTAGGGGAATCTCGCAAACAACCACCATTGTTGTACTCACCTTCAATGCAGCAGATGATTTTCTGCTTGCAGCCATGAAGGCAGGGGCTAGCGCCTTCGTCAATAAATCTGCGCCACTAGCTGAATTAATTTCAGCTATAAGACGTGCTCGCGAATCCCCTAAATCTTTCACTGCACAAGACGTAGCCACCATCGTAGAGCGCAAGCAATTGAAATTCGGCTTATCCCAGCGAGAGTTGCAAGTAGTTGCGCTCCTTGAGAGTGATCTTGATACCGCGTCTATGGCAAAGATTCTCTTTATTAGTGAATCTACTCTTAAAACTCACCTCACCCACATATATAGAAAATTGCAGGTAAAGAATCGTATTCAGGCAACTAACGTTTTGCGAAAGGCTGGTCTTCTATAAGCAGCGTGTTAAAACGCTCTGCCCACTTCTGCCACTGCCACTCATCGATTATCCACTGACGACCACGCATCCCAAGTTCGATGGCGACTGCCTCATTGTGCAACAAATGAACTGCGGCTCTTGCAACCGCCTGGGGCGAGGTGCCATCAACTACTAAACCTGTCTGTCCATCTATGACTGCATCTGGGGCGCCGCCAGATAAGCCACCCAATACTGGTAAACCACAAGCGCTAGCTTCTAAGTAAACAATTCCTAGTCCCTCGACCTCTAGCCCTGCCAGCCGAGAACGTGATGGCATTGCAAAGATATCTCCAACGCAAATATATTTTGGTAAATCTTGATAATGTATTCGACCAATAAATGTGATGTGAGAACTGATTCCCAATTTTTCAGCACGTTGTTGCATAAACTTCTTGCGAGGGCCCTCCCCGACAAACATCAAATGGGCATCAGGTATTTCTTCCAAGATTAGAGGCAGCGCCTCAACTAAAGTGTCTTGTCCTTTTCGGTGTACAAGTCTTCCGACACTCACAAGGACTTTCTTCCCAGTTAGCCCAAGCTCTGCTTTGAGTTGAGCAGACTCACTTTGAGGCGCAAAATGGTTTGTATCTATTCCTGGTGCAATCTTCACCATGGAATCTATTGCTTCTTCAGAAAGTGCCTTGGATATTGCACTCCGAGTAAAGTCGCCAAGATAAGTGAGGTGATCTACGCCAGTTCCAATTCGGCGCATAAGTCGATTAAATGGCCACAACTTCGCCCACCAGACTTCATGTCCATGGGTAAGGGCAACTATTTTCTTGACGCCAACTTTGCGCAATCCATGGGACAGCAACCCAAGTGGTGCAGCCGCTCCAAAGAAAACCCGGGTGATTGCCCGCTCTCTGGCGAGCTTTTGAACGTTCCTGCCTACCCGAAAGGTGGGCAACAATATTCGGCTGCGATCGCGAATTACTTCAACACCAAACTCTTCTCTCCAACGAGCATCAAAGGGGGCTGAGCCTTCTTGGCTAGATGTGTACACGATGACGGAATGCTTAGGTAATCTCTCAATAAGTCCAATAACAAAGGTCTCAATGCCACCAGCGCGTGGTCCAAAGTCATTAGTAATGCAGAGAATTTTTGATGAAGTCATTAGAAGCGGCGAATAGCCACCAAAGGTTTACGCCCCATATTCATCTCCGCAACTTTTACTCGCGAGCCTGAACGTGGGGCGTGCACCATACGCGCACCACCCAAATAGATTCCAACGTGCGAAACTGGACGACCAAAGAAGACTAAATCACCAGGCTTCTTCTGATTAAAAGGAACAGATTTACCCATGCGAGATTGCGCCGCTGATGAGTGAGGCAATTTCACTCCTGCCGCTTGAAAAGCACGCATCGTTAATCCAGAGCAATCCCACGTCGTCATGCCATCGGCTCCAAAGACGTAACGGTCACCAATTTGAGCGAGCGCATACTTAAGAGCGATACCTGCTCGTCCAGAAATTCCGGCCGCGCTCTTCGCAGCCTGTAGAGATGACTTTTGATCCGCATTTTCGCGTTCTTCGGCAAGCCGAGCAAGTCGCTCGCGATCTTCTTTCTTCAACTTAGATAAAAGAAGTTCAGCCTGCGCTAACTTTCTCTGCGCAAAGGCGCTGCGTTCAGCAAGTTTCTTCTCAAGGGCCTTAACCTGCGCCAACTTATCTGAAACGGTCAGCGAAGTAGCATTGAGTTGCTGCTCGGCAGTCTGAAACTTCCTCAGTTGAGTGGATTTACGACGGGTAATTGCCTCTAGCGAACCGGCAGATGAGAGATACAAACTTGGATCACTTGAAAAAAGCAGTTCGAGGCTCTGGCTCAGAGTTCCAGATTTGTACTGGCTTATAGCGATAGCGCCCAACGACTTAGAGATCTCGTCCACCGTCTTAGCTTGAAGCGCTGCTTGTGCCTGAATTCCTGCAAGGCTTCGGGTGAGCGAAGCAAGCTTTACCTTTGCCTCTTGTGCACCTTCTGCTGCAGAGGTGGCCTCTTCCTCCAAGCGAATCACCTGAGCTTGCACCTGAGCCAAAGTCGGCGCTGCCGCAACTGGCGCCACAGGAAGAAGGGTGAGGAGAAGCGCCAAAGAGGTCGGAATAACCCCTGCTCTAAGTCTCATGTTTTAAGGCTAACGCGCATCTCTACCCGATTTCAATTTATAGCAGCGCCTTTATCGGATAAAACCGTGAGAATCTCCATATTCTTACGCTTGTGACAGTGACTGTAACGCTTGTAACAGGAGTAGATGGTGCAACTTCTAAGGGTGGCAGTTCTGCAGGGGTAACCAGCGGCGCTGATCGGGCGGCATTCCTCGCGCGCCGCCGTAACGCTGACTGCATCCTGATCGGCGGTCAAACTGCGCGCACTGAGCCCTATCAGAGGACTCCAGTACCGGTCGTTGTAATCTCGCGATCTCTCGTGAATCCTCTGTCGCATAATCGACTAGCTCATTGCTGGAATCTCACTCCACATAAGGCTCTAGAGCGAGCGATAAAAACATTTGGTCCCAATGTGCTGATTGAAGCAGGGGCTAGCATCATCAACGAGCTTCTCCCCACCGGACTGATTGATGCGCTGGAATTGAGTATTACTCCGATCGTTGGTGGGGATGATCCCATCGATCTTGATCAACTCTTGAGTTACTTCCCCAATAAGACCGAGAAGTTGGTGAATGGAACCAGACTCATTTCTGCTACACGATAGCTTAAAAAGCAGAGATCAGCGCAACACCTACAACCGCTGAAACTACTCCCACATATTGAACTCGGTGAAGTCTTTCGTGCAGGAATAGATAGGCAAGTAGCGCAGTGGCGATTGGATAAAGCGAACCCAGAACCATTGCAAGTGAAACCAGTCCCTTTGTTGTAGCAACGCCAAGAAGCAAGTTTGCTGCAAAATCTGCGACTCCAATAAAGATGAGAACTGGAATTTCTTGACGGGTGAATCTGATGGTTCCTCGATATTTATACAGAGCCACAAGTCCGATCAGCAGAGTAGAAGTACGCATGGTCGTCATCGTCATAAGTGCACTTGACTGTGATCCGATTGACATAAAAATCAAACAGGTACCAAAGAATACGGCCGCTCCAATCGCAAGTAAGAGCGGCTTCAACGGAACTCCTTGAGAAACTTCAGGGCCACTTGCCAAGAATCCACCTAGCGTTGCAAGTACGACGCCGATGGAAATAATGAGTGATAGTTGATCACCTTTATAAATGAGCGCGTAACCTAATGGAATTACTGCAGCAAGCGCGCTAATTGGTGAAACAACACCCATGCGACCTGTTGAGAGTCCTGCATAGAGACAGATCAATCCTGCATATCCTGTGAAGCCCGCAATGATTCCTGGAATCAGATATCCCTGCTCCCCCAACGCTTCTGCGCTCCATGCGCCAGTCAGAAGTACAAGGAAAACTCCAGTGAGAAACCCGAAGAATTGCTGTGCGCCGAGAACTACAAGCGCTGGATATTTCTTACTGAGTTTTCCCCCGAAAAAGTCGGCAGTTCCCCACAATGCGCTGGAAAGTAGCGCGAGGAGGCTGGCCATATGCAGACTCTACCTGTTCCATCTGCCAGCCTCCCACTTTGAGGGTGGATGCAACTTTAGAATTAACCAGTGAAATCAACGTCAGACTTTTCCTTTGAAGAGTTAGTTGAGAATCTGCGCACCATCACTCCGCGAAGTGAAATTATTTTAGAAGAAGTACCTGCCCCACAAAAGCTAGCAATGTATTCATTCGCCTTCACCGCCGATGTTTTAGGGCATCCTCAAGTTGCACAACCGGACGATGAAGAAATAGCTTCAGGAAGATTTGTCATTCTTCACGAGCCAGGCGGCCAAGACACATGGGAAGGAGACTTCCGTTGCGTGACATTCATGCGAGCAGATGTCGATAGCCAAATGCAAGAAGATCCCCTGCTTCCGGAAGTTGGCTGGAACTGGTTATTGGATTCGCTCAACGCTACAGGTGCCACTTTTAAAGCACCGAGTGGAACTGTTACTAGAGTCTCCAGTGCATCATTTGGAAAATTGGCTCCGAGAAGCGATGACTCAGAAATTGAGATTCGTGCTTCATGGACTCCAGTTATTAACTCTCGAGATGACATTTTTTCTCATGTCCATGCCTGGTGTAATCTCATGAGCGAGGTCGCAGGACTTCCACCAATTCCTGACGGGGTTGCCTCAATTAGCTCTGCGCGGCGCCGTGGTTGAAAGTAATGAAAATCAGGCGCCAACTCCCTTACTGGCGCCATCTGCAGGGTTACCTGAATTAATCAGTACCGAACAATCATTTAAAGAGACGCTCACACAGTTAGCGCGCGGCAACGGACCCTTTGCTCTCGATGCAGAACGCGCATCTGGATATAAGTACAGCTCACGCGCCTACTTGATTCAGATAAAGCGCGAAAATGGCGGAGTGCATCTGATTGATCCAATTCCTTTCGGTCCTGACCATCAACTCTTTGCTGAACTCAACCAACTTCTTCAAGGAGAAGAAGTCATTCTTCATGCCAGCACGCAAGATCTACCTTGTCTGAGAGAACTAGGTATTAATCCGTCACTCCTTTTCGATACTGAGCTGGGTGCTCGTATCGCCGGTTTGCCTCGTGTCGGGTTAGGACCATTACTTGAAACTCTCATGGGCGTTTCGCTCGCAAAGGAACATTCGGCTGTTGATTGGTCGCAACGGCCACTTCCCACAGAATGGCTTAATTACGCAGCCCTCGATGTAGAGCTTCTCATCGACCTTCGCAATAAAGTCCATCAACTCTTAGAGGAGAATGGAAAATTGAGATGGGCGTTGGAAGATTTCGCCGCCATTCTTGCAGCTCCTGCTCCAACCCCTCGTATTGATCCGTGGCGTCGTACATCGGGAATGCATAAGGTCAAGAAGCGAATTCATATGGCTGTTGTCCGAGAACTATGGCAGGAACGTAATTCTCTGGCGCAAGAGTTGGACGTATCACCAGGGCGATTACTGTCAGATGCTGCAATTACAGAATTAGCAATTGCTTCAGATAAAGGTCCAATTACAAATCGCAAGCATTTAGAGAAGATTTTAAAACCGCTTGGTCTTCGCGCCCGTTGGTTAGAGAATGCAGCGACGTGGATCAGTGCTATTACTGAGGCAATCGCGATGCCTGAAGACCTGTGGCCAGAGGCACGTAGTAAGAGCGATGCCATGCCGCCGATAAAAATTTGGAAGGATAAGTTTCCCGAAAGATATGCACCACTTACTCATGCACGCTTCAACTTGCAAGAACGTGCACAGGAACTATCTATTCCACTAGAGAATTTGATATCTCCAGAATTGGTGCGAAAGATTTGCTGGGAGCCTCCAAAGAATTCAGTGATGGAATCTCTGTTAGCCATGGGGGCACGTAAGTGGCAGAGCGAAATAGCGGCACCGATTTTGGAAAAGGCGCTCCTAGAGACAATTCCTCTGGAAATTCCAGCGGTAAATGAGGCAGAAACTACTGACGAGCAAAATATCTAATTGGTCCGAGGTGCTGAATAAATACCTTTTGGCCGACAAAAAAATCATTCGGTCCAGCTACTCGTGCCTTAATTGGCAAGGTCGATTTATCTAGTGCAATCGTGAGCATGGCATCGTGACCGTAATAATCAATATGCTGCAATGAACCTTGGATTCCATCAACTTCTTGGAGCGATACTTTGATTTCCTCTGGTCTGATGACGACATAACCTGTGGCATCGGCGGATGTGAATATTGACGGCGTTGATAGAGGATAAATTGTCTCTCCCTGCAGACTCTGTTTAGCGGGAAGAATCAAGACATCTCCTGTACTAGCTGCGATATCCGGAGAAATTGGCTCCTCGTACACCTCTTCAGGCGTGCCGTTTTGGACGATCTTTCCATCGCGCATCAAAATAACCCGATCAGATGAAACAAGAGCTTCTTCACGATCATGCGTCACCAAAATTGCAGTTGACCCTAGACGACGCAAAAGAGCAACAACCTCACTGCGCAATTCATCTCTGAGGACGGCATCGAGCGCGGAGAAGGGTTCATCAAGAAGAATCATCTTTGGCTTAATGGCCAACGCTCTAGCTAGTGCCACACGAGTCTGCTGTCCGCCTGAGAGTTGATACGGGAGTCTATTTTCAAAACCTTTGAGACCGATGAGCTCCATCATCTCTTCGGTAACCTGAGAAATTTCTGATTTGGAATATTTCTTGCGATCTAGCCCGAAAGAAATATTTTTTGCAACAGTTAAATGTGGAAAGAGCGCACCTTGCTGTGGAACATAACCAGTCCCTCGCTTATGCGGTGGAAGCACCACAGATGAAACCCCTACTAACTGAGAACCAAACCGCACGGTTCCGCTCGTTGGTTGAATCAATCCAGCGATGGCTCGCAGAAGAGTTGTTTTGCCACAGCCAGAAGGTCCGAGGAGAGAGGCAATTTCGCCTTCGCCGAGATCAAAAGATAGATCAGAGATGATGGTGCGATCTCCAAAATTGACGGTGAGATGAGAAACGTTGAGCGATGTCATTTACATCAGCCTCGCTTTCGTTTCAGAACCACTCTTGGAAGATTGCGGAAGAGTCAATAAAAAGGTAGGGACTGCGGCAATGAGTACTAATAATAAAGCATACGGAGCAGCCTCATTAAATCGACTAATCGCTGCGTAACTCCAAATCTCAGTCGCTAACGTGTCCATACCCGTTGGTCTTAACATGATTGTTGCCGGAAGCTCTTTCATGGCAGTCAAGAAAACTAGGAGAACTCCCAGCGCCATATTTGGGAATGCAATAGGAAAAACCACGCGACGGGCAATGTTGGTCTTGCTTTCCCCTAAAGTTGCTGCAACTTCTTTCAATTGTGGCGATACTAAAGTAAGAGATCCGTATGTCGAAGCTACAGATTTAGCAAGAAATAGCACCGCGTAAGCAAAGCCAAGCAAATATACAGATTGATAAAGCGGTCCCAATCGAGAACCAAATGAAACTAGCGCTAACCCAACAACAACGCCCGGAAGTGCGTGAGCCATGAGGATTATCTTCTCGGAGACTGAAGCAAAGCGGCTTTGTCCCTGCGTTGCAAGTATTGCCAAAGGAAGGGAGAGGGCGAAGGCAATCAGTGCTCCTAATGCTGCAACTCCAATAGTAGAGAGCGCGGCTGTACTTAAGGCAGAGATCTCAACCGCAGAAGGATTTTCAAGATAGCGCGAGAGTAAAACATAGAATGGAATTAACACCGCCAGAATTGCATAGAGAACAATAACAACTGTCGCGACTACTGAGAGCGCTGGATGAGCAATTCTACGTATAGGTGATTGAAATCCTTCGTTACCTCGTGACTCAAAATTCCTTCCCTTAAGACTTGACTCAAATGCGACAAAGAGCGTTGCCGCAAAGAAGAGTAGTAAGGCGATGATGGCTGCTGCGCTGCGATCGTACGACGATTTAAATAGATTTTGAATTGAGACTGTCAGAGTCTCAACATTGAGCAGTGAAACTGCGCCGAAGTCACTGAGCACATACAAGCCACATAGAAGTGCACCGGCGCTGATGCTGCGTCGAACTTGCGGCAAGATGACTTTGAAGAATATTTCGGCTTTTGTTGAACCGAGCGAACGGGCAACTTCTATAACGCTTGTGTCAATTTTTTGAAAAGATACGGTTACCGCTAACACCATGTACGGCATTGTCGACAGGCTCAGAATGAACAGAGCAGCCCATAACCCACGCAATGAGGGAATCAGTGCAATCCAGGTATAAGTGAATACGTACGATGGAATGGCTAGCGGCAAGACTGTCACAACTAAGAGAAGTCTTGGAAATGGAATATTCACGTAATAGAGCCCAGCTGCAATTGCGGTTCCGAGGATTACATTTATCGCCACCACGAGAGCCAGCAGAGCCATCGTAATTCCTAAAACTTCTAGGGTTTTCTGGCGGGTTAAGAGTAAAAAGAGTTCGCTGCTCGATTTTTCGCTTGCCCGAAAAAACAAATAGATTAGCGGTTGGCAGATGAGAATGAGGGCTCCCATTACGAGAGCCCTCAATCCAATCAATCCAGCGTTAATCTGAGTTTTCACGACGCTACACTCTCATCAAAGAAGACCAACTGCCACGAGAAGGTCTTGGGTCTTCTTGATATTTTCTAGTGATGATAGATCTACTCGTGGTGATCCAAAATCTTTAATTGCAGGCAACCCATCTGGAGTTTTAACTCCGGAAATCAATGAATATTCTTGGGTATCTTCTACAAATGAAATTTGAGCAGGCTTTGCCGTGAGGAAATTGATGAGCTCTTCAGCAGCGTCCTTTTTCTCGCTGGTCTTGAGAACTCCTACTCCTGAGACATTCACTAAGTTTCCTAGATCACCAGGTGCGAAGTATCCGTTCTCAACTTTGATGCTACGACCAAGAGCTTCACTTACTTCCCAAATGTAGTAATGGTTTACCAATCCCAAGCTGATTTCGCCTTTATCAATTGCTTCGATAATTGCGCTATTTTTGAGGAAGATTTTTGCATCATTCGCCTTCATGGCACTCAGCCAATCTTTGGCAAACTTTTCTCCCTTTTCATTAATCATGGCAGTTACAAATGCCTGGAAGGATGCGTTACTTGGCGCAATCCCAACCTGGCCGCGGTAGATAGGTTTGGTCAGATCTGCCACTGACCGAGGTGATTGCGCGATAGCACCTGGTCGGTATGCAAAGACGCGAGCGCGTCCTGTGACCCCAACCCAGCTACGATCTTTTGCTACGTACTCCTTCTCGATCTCTGATCCAACGGATTCAGGAAGTTCTGTGAAGAGGCCGGCCGCGGCAACTGCCCCGAGAGATCCAGCATCTTGCGACAGGAAGAGATCAGCTGGGGAATTTTCGCCCTCTTCTAGTATTTGCGCTGCCAGTTCTGCTGAGTCGCCATAGCGAACATTGAGTTTGATCCCAGACTCACTCTCCCATGTGGCCAAGAACGGGGCGATGAACTCCTCTGAGCGACCGGAATAGACGGTCATCTCGGTCACTTTCTCTGCACTTCCCTCAGAGTCGCCATTGACCCCCAACCAAATACCAAGACCTGCAATCAAAACCACTACAACTGCTAGCGGTGCCACAACGGATTTACGCAATCTCTACTCCCTCATATAAAAAAAGTTCCGGGCTATCTGTCCTCGCGAACTGAGGCTAGTCGAGTACTGGGAATTACGCAACATTATTGTTGCGTAATTCATCACATTGCGCTGATGACAAAGTGGGCTACTGGCAAGTAACCTTGAAACATATCTATCGAAAGAGGCACGCTTCTATGTCTAACACTCTTCGCTCAGTCGTCCTAGTTGATGCAGTCCGCACCCCTTTTGGCAAAGCAGGCAGCATGTATGCCGGAACTCGTGCAGATGATCTGATGGTTCGCGCCATGCGCGGATTGCTCGAACGTAATCCACAAGTTGCTCCTGATGCTATTGAAGATGTTGCTATCGCTGCTGCAACGCAGACCGGCGATCAAGGTATGAATATTGGAAGAAGCGCAACGTTATTGGCAGGGCTACCAAAAACTGTTCCTGGTTATTCCATCGATCGTTGGTGCGCAGGTGCGATGACGGCAACAACCACAATTGCTGGTGCAATTGCGATGGGTGCGATTGATATCGGTATCGCCGGCGGTGTTGAACATATGGGAAATCACCCTATGGGCGAACTCATGGATCCAAATCCTCGTTATCTTGCAGAGAAATTAGTTGAGCAAGATGCTCTTGCGATGGGTGCTACAGCAGAGCGCCTACACGATCGCTTCCCGCAACTGACTAAAGAGCGTGCAGATAAATATGCCTATCACTCTCAGATGAAGACAGCGAAGGCTTACGCTGACGGGAAGTTGCAACGGGATTTGATTCCTACTGCAGCGCGCAGTGCAGAGTTAGGGTGGGGCGTAGCTACAGTGGATGAAGCGCCTCGACCAACAACAACAATAGAAGGTTTGGCTGGACTTAAAACTCCTTTCCGCCCTGCAGGTCGAGTAACTGCAGGCAACTCATCCGGCCTCAACGATGGCGCAACTGCTGCACTTTTAGCCAGTGAAGATAAGGCAAAAGAACTTGGATTAACTATTAAAGCTCGCATGGTTACCTTTGCCTTTGCTGGCGTCGAACCAGAAGTTATGGGATATGGACCAGTTCCATCGACACTTAAGGCGCTCGCTAAAGCAGGGTTAAAGATAGAAGATATCGGCGCCTTTGAAATTAATGAGGCCTTTGCGGTTCAAGTCTTGGCTTTTCTTGACCACTTTGGAATTGCAGATGATGACCCTCGAGTAAATCCTTACGGCGGCGCAATCGCTGTGGGGCATCCTTTGGCATCATCAGGTGTTCGCTTGATGCTCAACTTGGCACGTACCTTTGAAGAGAAGCCCGATGTTCGCTATGGAATCACAACGATGTGCATTGGTCTGGGAATGGGTGGGACAGTCATCTGGGAAAACCCTCACTACACAGGAGGAGGAAAGTAATGACGACTGCAATCACCTTGCCTGAAGGCGCGCCTGAAGAAGTTGTTACTCATGCGCTAGTTCGCGACGTTGATCTATCTCCATTTGGGTATTCAGGAACTCTCACCCTGATTACATTAGATAACGGGCTTGATCACACCCGCCCAAATACCTTTGGTCCGCAATCAGTGTCGGCTCTAGATGCGGCGATTACGGAAGCAGTGTCGCGCAAACCGGCAGCTATTGCCATCATCGGTAAACCCTTTATCTTTGCAGCAGGAGCAGATCTATCGGCGCTTTCTTATCTGGCAAAGCGCGAACAAGCTCTGGCAATCGGAAAACTTGGCCACGATGTATTTCGTCGACTCGATGAAATCGGAATTCCAACTTTTGCCTTCATTAATGGTCTCGCCCTCGGAGGTGGCCTAGAGGTCGGTCTTCATTGCAAGTACCGCACACTCGCTAGCACGGCATTTACCGCGCTCCCTGAAGTATTTCTAGGTCTTGTTCCTGGTTGGGGTGGCGCAACAATTCTGCCTAAATTAATTGGCCCAGAACGCGCTGTGCAAGTGATTATTCATAATGCGCTCAACAACAACACCATGATGAAAGCTAAGGATGCTCTCGCACTTGGAGTTGTGGATGCTGTCTACGAACCGGCTGATTTTCTTGAAAAATCAATCTCATT
>JBEEIL010000075.1:0-7847 GCA_041169865.1 Actinomycetota bacterium
GCAGTTATCACTCTCGGCCTGCGAGTGCTAACGCCAAATCTAGGGGGTGTTATTCCCAGGCGCAAAATGAAGTATCGGCCGATGGGGCCTTGAGGGTTTTGGGCTGAGCGCTACTTGGCGACGCGTGCTGCCATGCGGGCTTCACGGAGCCTGCGCAGGCGTTTGACCAGCATTGGAGAGGCCTCGAGGGCGTCATCCCGGTCGATCAAATCATTGAGGAGTTGGTAATAACGAGGCGCGGTCAGATCGAAGAGGTCTTTAATGGCAGTCTCTTTCGCACCAGCAAAGCGCCACCAGTTGCGCTCGAACTCAAGAATGCGGGTCTCCAGATCGGTCAGGGTTGAGCCTTGTGTCTCTGGATTTTCTAACGCAGACATGGCTCCAATCTTAGGTTGGAAAGCGAGCCAAATGTGGGATTTACGAAGACTTTATGACTTTCGCGCAGCCTTTTCGATATTTCGCAACATGGTAGGAAAGATGAAGAAATGAAATGGCGAAACTAGGTACCAATAAATCTGACCACCCAATCCGCGCGGTTCAAAGAGCGCATCTTGTGTCACAACAGTCTTGCCATCAACGGTCTTGAGATTGAATTCCAGCCACGCTTTTCCAGGAAGAATCATTTCGGCATAGAGGCGAAGCTTCTCTTCTTTCACTACATTCTCTACTCTCCAGAAATCAACGCTGTCGCCGATACGTAAATGGAGCGGATCTCGCCTTCCACGTCGTAGACCTACGCCACCGACCATGCGATCGATTAATCCACGCAGATACCAAAGCCAACCTGAACCAAACCATCCATGTTCACCACCGATTCCTTCAATCTGTTGCCATATCTTCGTTAGTGCAACATCGGTTGTAATTTCGCGATGATCTTTCAGCGTCAATTCACCAGCCCAATCCGGATCACTTTGCGCCTTCTGCCAAGGTGCAGTTGGGAATGCTGCATCTGACCACCGTGTATCTACATGGTTTTCCGCTGTGCGAGTTAGCGCCAACTGAATTGCTTGCGAAACAGTGAGCAAACCTTCTGGAGGAAGTGGAATTATCTCGCTCACGCTCTTTTTGGGATCTGCAACAACTTCACTAATCAGCGATTCAACTAATGGACGCGCCAAAGAAGTTGGTACGGGTGTTACAAAACCAATCCACAAACTTGAAAGTTTTGGAGTCAACACGGGTACTTGAATAATCATTCTCTTGCGCAACCCTGACAGCGCCGCAAATTTCTGCATCATCTCTGCGTATGTGACTACTTCAGGCCCACCGATATCGCAAATGCGATTCTCTGGATGGGGCAAATTTGCAGTTTTACGTAAGTAATAGAGCACATCTCTGATTGCTATTGGTTGCGTCCGGTTTGAAACCCACTTCGGGGTCGTCATGATGGGCAAGCGATGCGTGAGATGGCGCAACATTTCAAAAGAGGCCGAACCTGAGCCAATAATAATTCCCGCGCGGAGTTCAAGAACCGGCACCGAAGTTGAAGCTAAATGGGTTCCAGTGTTCATTCTGGAAGTCAGGTGACGACTGCGGTTCTCATCATTTGCAATGCCACCCAAATAAACAATCTGTGAAACTCTTGCCTTTTCTGAGGCGAGCGCAAATCCTCTCGCCATCGCAGCTTCAATATCTCCAAAATCTGCAGCAGCATTGATGGAATGAAGTAAGTAATAGGCGGTGTGAACACCAGCAAGTGCGCGATCTAAATCTGCAGGATTGCTGGCATTACCTTCGACAATTTCGACTTCTTGCGACCAGCTCTGTCCTTGAATTTTTTTTGCATCACGAACAAAGACGCGAACTCTTTTCTTATCACTCAATAAATCGCGAACAAGGCGGCCACCAACGTAACCCGAAGCACCTGTAACAAGGAATAACTTGCCTTGATTCTGCGTATTCACACCCAAGAGCCTAGACTTACCCAGTGGCGACTTCTACTTTAAATGCGGCCAAGCCTCGCGTAGTAATTCTTGGAGCAGGCTTTGGGGGGCTTACTGCTGCGCGTGCTCTAGCCAAGAGCGCTGAAGTCACCTTGGTTGACCGCCACAACTTTCAGACTTTCTTACCTCTTCTGTATCAAGTATCGACGGCTGGCTTAGCTGCAGATCACGTCGTTCACCCAATTCGTGGTGCCCTCCGAAAATCTGGAGTCAAATTTCGAATGGGGTCACCGATTTCTGTTGACCATAAGAACAAGACTGTAAAACTCGATTCATCAGAAGTTTTGGAGTTTGATCATCTGGTCGTTGCGCTTGGTTCCTCAACTGCAGACTTCGGAGTTCCTGGGGTAGCCGAATACGGCATGGGAATGAAGAGCGTAAATGAAGCAATCAGTATTCGCGCTGCAGTGATGCGTCGCTTTGAAGATTTATGTCGCTTTGAAGATGACACACGACTTTCTATAGCTGTAGTCGGTGGTGGGCCTACCGGAGTCGAAATGGCGGGCGCACTTGCAGAACTAAAACGAGGTCCGCTGAAAAACGATATGGAACATGCTGCAAAGCACATCGATATCTATTTAATTGAAGCTGGGCCTCGAATTCTGCCGATGTTTAGCGAGAAACTATCTGCACGAGCAGAGGCAGATCTACATAAACTTGGAGTAATTGTTCGAACCAAGACCGCTGTTCGCGAAGTGCAATCACGGAAAATCATTACTAAAGATGGAGATCCAATTCCGGCTGAAATTACTATTTGGGCTGCTGGCGTGAAGGGTGAACCAACCGCTTTAAATCTCAACCTACCGATCGTTGGCTCACGTATTGATGTAGAAGAATCGCTTCGCGTTAACCACTATCCACATGTTTGGGCGATTGGTGATATCGCCGGCGCAAAAGGTGCAGATGGCCGCTTCTTACCTATGGTTGCACCAGTTGCGATGCAACAGGGACGGTTCGTTGCGAAGCAGATATTGCGAGCCCACAAAAATCAAACTTTGAAAGCGTTTAAATACTTAGATAAAGGCTCAATGGCAACAATTGGACGACACAAAGCTGTTGTAGAAGTAAAGAATTTCCGAATGGCTGGTGCGCCAGCATGGTTTGCTTGGTTGTGGCTCCACCTTTTCTATCTTTTAGGTGGACGAAACAAAGTGGGCACTATGGCGGACTGGACTTGGAATTACCTCACCTTCGATCGAGGCAACCGCCACATAATGGATTCGCTCTAAAAGATGCCTGAATATCGTGAGGTCGATGGACATCAGCTCTACTGTTATGAATGGGATAACAACGGCGAAGCCTTGGTTTTACTGCATGGAGGGCTAAGTCAGACTTCGCACTGGGAGCAACAAATCCTTCCTGCTGTCGAGGATCAATTTCACGTCTTTGCCTACGATCGCACAGCCCACGGTTTTAGTGGTGACCGTGAGGGAAGCATGCACTTTGACTTTCAACTCAAGGAAGCAATTGCCTATCTTGAAACAGTTGTCAAAGAGCCAGCACACATAATTGGCTACAGCGACGGTGGCATTATCGCCATTTTATTGGCGATGAAGCGTCCAGATTTGGTGCGCTCGGTAGTTACTTTAGGGGCGAATTTCCACCACAGTGGCACTCTCCCGTTGCCTGACTTTGATGGAAACATTTCTGCCGAAGATCAGGATGAGTACAACCAAACCTCTCCTGATGCGCCCGAAACTTTGCGCAAAAAAATAATCCGAATGATTGAAATCTGGCGAAGCGAGCCAAATTTGAGCCGCACTGAATTGCTTGAAATACAGTGCCCTGTACTAGTTATGGCCGGGGATGACGATGTGATTGCACATAATCACACCATCGAACTCTTTGAAAATATTCCACTGGGTCAGTTAGCGATTATTCCTGGAACCTCTCATCAATTTGTGAAGGAAAAGCCTGCTCTCACACAGTTATTGATTAGAGAATTTCTGGAAGATTTAAGTTACCCAGTAACAAAGATGCCTATTCGCAGAACTAATCCGCCAGTTTCCAATTAACCTTCAAAAGGTTGGATTGACCCAGTCTTAACATCGTAGATAGCGCCAGCTACTGCAACACCTTCTCGTAAAAGCGGATAGGAACGTATCCGATTGAGGTCAACAGCGAGCGCGCCTTTCTGATCTCGGGTTGTCCGAAATTCCAAGCTGGAAGTATTCACTCCATACTTTTCGTCAATAATTTTGTGGAAATCTGCCTCATCATTTTCCGCCATCTTGCAATCTGTGTGAGGCATTACCAAAATTCTGTTTACATTGAGAAGATAGGTCGCCAACACCAAGGTTCGCAAAACATCTTCTGTTACTCGGGCACCGGCATTACGCAAAATTTTTACATCTCCAGATTTCATGCCCATCACAGAAAGCGGGTTAATACGCGAATCCATGCATGTAACTATGGCTAGTCCACGTGCTGCCGCACCAGTTAAATCTGAATATTTGAATGTTTTTTGATATTCAGCATTCGCAGCCAAGATGTCGCTAAATGATTCGTGAGGGAAAGAGTTGCTATTCATATTCAACTCCTCCTGTTGCATATCGGAGTAATTCTGGAGCCCCCCATCCGGATTGAACGGATGACCTGCGCATTACAAGTGCGCTGCTCTACCACTGAGCTAGGGAGGCGTACTGCGGGCGTAATTATGACAGTTATCTGCAGATTGTAAAAATCGCAGGTTTTCACCCTGAAAAACAACTCTTTTGAGGTCATCTCCACCGTAGTTATTGCGCCGTGTTGATGAGAGGATTATCGCCATGTTGCCAAACTATTGGATGAGCCCAGAAACAAACTCAATCAACCGTTTGCCGATGCTCAATATTGAGCATTTCGAAACAATCTCCTTAGACGGTACTTGGCGCTTCCAATTATTGCGTTCTCCAAATGATCAATCGCGCAAAAAATGGACAGCAATTCCTGTTCCCGGATTGTGGACGATGCAACCAACAAGTGAAACTTTCTTTGATAAGCCGATCTATACCAACGTGCAAATGCCTTGGGATCATGTAGCGCCTGATGTTCCTGCCGAAAATCCAACCGGAATTTATGAACGTGACTTTGACATTCCACAATCATGGGATGGAAAACGAATTGTTCTGCACTTAGGTGGGTATGAATCTGTAGCAGTGATTTATGTCAACGGTGATGAGGTTGGTTTAACAAAAGATTCACGTCTTGCTGCTGAATTTGATATTACTTCCTTTATCAAGCATGGAAAAAATACAGTTCGTATATCAGTAACAAAATGGTCTGATGCCACATACATTGAAGACCAAGATCAATGGTGGCATGGAGGAATCACTCGCTCCGTTAAGTTGTATGCAACCGATTACGTTTACATTGAAAAATTTGCAACAACAGCAGGGTTGCAATCAGACGGCACGACTGGAACCTTAAAGATTGATGCCATCGTTGGTTCGATCAATGGAAAGAGCGTTGATGGCTACTCGTTGCGCGCTTCGATTGAGGAGCTACCGAAGATTAAGAGCGCTCAATTATCTGGAACCTACAAATCTCATGTGACCCCGTTGTGGACCGAGATGTCTGCTGAGTTGCAAGAGGCCAATCGCAAACATTTTGCAGGCGAATATTGGGATGGCTCAATGCCGGAATCCGCTAAGCGCCTGCGTGAGCCTTTGCAATCGCCATGGCCCGGACATATCGTGCTTGAAACGAGCATTCCGAAAGTAGCAGCTTGGAGCGCTGAAACCCCATCGCTTTACACGTTACGGATTGAGTTGATTAACCCATCTGGGCAGGTTGTTGAAATTTCACAACAGAGAATTGGTTTCCGCAGCGTTGCAATCAAGGGACGTGATTTACTCGTCAACGGCCAGCGCGTCTTTATCTACGGCGTAAATCGCCATGACTTCAATCGACATACTGGAAGAGTATTAACTCGTGAGGATATGCGCCAAGACTTACTCGAGATGAAGCGTTGGAATTTCAATGCGGTCCGTACATCGCACTATCCAAACGATGCAGCATTCCTAGAACTCTGCGATGAACTTGGCTTCTACGTCATTGACGAGGCAAACATTGAATCACATGCTTTCTACGACTCAATCTCTAACGATCCACGTTACGCGTCTGCTTTTGTTGAAAGAGTTGGCCGCATGGTGCAGCGCGATATGCACCATCCATCCGTAATTTTCTGGTCGCTCGGCAATGAATCAGGAGTTGGCACCAACCATCATGCCGCTGCAGCGTTCGCTCGTTCGCTGGATTCATCTCGTCCGCTGCACTATGAAGGTGCAATAAATGGAGACTGGCGTGGTGGCCATACTCTTACTGACGTAATTTGTCCTATGTATCCATCGATCAAGGCGATTGTTAGCCATGCAAAGTCGGGTAAACAAGATCGACCATTAATTATGTGCGAGTACTCGCATGCTATGGGAAATTCCAATGGAACTCTTAAGGAGTATTGGGACGCAATACATTCACTGCCTGGATTGCAAGGTGGATTTATTTGGGAGTTTTGGGACCACGGAATTGAACAAACTTTGGCAGATGGAACAAAGCGTTCTGCATATGGTGGAGATTTTGGAGAAACTCGCCACGATGGAAACTTTGTCTGCGACGGAATGGTTTTTCCTGACCGAACTCCAAAACCTGCAATGCATGAATTTAAGGCCATTGCAGCTCCTATAGCTTTTACTTCTACCGCTCCAACATCTGGAAACTTCACTATCTCCAATCGCCAATTCTTCAAGGATTTCAGCGATTTTGGCTGTACATGGAGCATCACAAGAGATGGCGAAGTTGTAGATAGCGGAACTATCAAGCTTCCAAAACTTGCACCGCGCAAGAGTGCCAAGATTCGGGTTGATTCAAAGCTGCTATCAAAGATTGATGGCCCAGGAGAAAGATTCATTAATTTCTCAGTATTCAATCTGCACCGTACAGATTGGGCGCCAGCTGGGCACGAGGTAGCGTGGCAACAATTTCCAATTTCATCTCGCAAAAAGTCATTACCTGCTGCAAAGACCAGTGAGCTCTTTGAAATTGCAGTAAACGATTCAGGAGAAATACAACTGCCTTTTGGAGTAATCGCTCCGCAGCCAACGCTCTGGCGAGCACCGACAGATAATGATCGAATTGCTCACTTTGCCGAAAAATGGAGCCAATACGGCGTACGTGATTTGGAGCGCGTTGATTGCACAATTACTGAATCCGCCAAGTCATATAAAGTCACAAGTATCTGGCAGACGAGTACAGGCTTTAAGGTAAAGCAGGTTCAACTTGTAACACCGATTGCAGATGGCTACTCAGTAAAAGAAACCATCACAACTCCGAAGCAATTTGATGATTTGGCTCGAGTTGGAATTAACTTTGAACTCGATGGCTCTCTCGCCAATTTCACTTATCTTGGCATTGGTCCACATGAGACTTACCCTGATCGCAAAATTGGACGTGTAGGTAAGTGGACATCAACAGTCCTGGAGCAATACGTGCCTTATGTTCGCCCACAAGAAAACGGTGGACACGCAGGTGTTCGCTGGTTTACTGTGACAAATAGTTCAGGCCAAGGAATCAGAATAGATCTTGATAAACCACGTCAGGTGAGTGTAAATCCATTCCGTGCAACTGAACTTGCAGATGCCACGCATGATGTTGAACTTCGACCATCGGGAAATACGATTGTGACTATAGATGGAGCACATCGCGGTGTTGGTACCGCATCGTGCGGACCAGATACGTTGCCGCAATACCTAGTGACCGGCGGTGTTTTTAGCTTTACCTGGAGCGTACGTTCACTGTAAAACTAACGAGCAATCGGCCACTTCGTAGGGATTGGATACTTCGCGGCTCTGCCGTCGCCAGAAGATTTACCTTGAATACGGCGCAGAATCCATGGAAGTGCAAAGACAAAGAACCATGCAACGGTTA